>NZ_CAXTNE010000232.1:0-12728 GCF_964245445.1 uncultured Nostoc sp. | reverse complement strand
TGGTTTACAGACTGTTGCTACTGTACTTCATAAACCTGCAATCTGCTGTATATTGCACCCAGCATTTACTATACCCTCTGCACTTGATCGAATGGCATATGATCTGGCTAGAATGACACCTTGACAGGGCTAGTCTCTACATCAACGATTCGTACCAGTATTCAGCAACGCCAAATTTCTTTATTTTGAATTTTCAATTAGAGTGTAGCAGGGATTACCTTTCATAAGCCCCATTCGCATAAACTTCTCCTTTTGGAAGACTTACCACAATAGTTTGCTGCGGCGAAAGACTAATCTCATAAGTATCGTTCCCAAGTAACACCTGGAACTTCATCGGCTTCTCTTTATCTACAACTGCTTTCACAGATTTGTTGATCCCCAAAGAGGGACTTCTCCCGGACTCCTGTAAGCCAGGGTAGTGACTTGCTTTTGCCGCATCATTCACAGAGGAAAAGCCAAGATCCCCTACATTTTCTTCTTTCTTGGCAACAGGTAACAGCGAGATATCAATCAAGGGTAAGGTAATCTTCAGCGTCGTACCTTGATGAAGCCCCGCGCTCTCAAGAGTAATACTGCCTCCCATGAGTTCGATTAAGTTCCGTGAAATAGCTAGTCCCAGTCCAGTCCCTTCAAACTGGCGGCTGGTTGTGCCATTTACCATCACAAAGGGGCGAAATAGTTTGTGCTGTTGAGTGGGATCAATCCCTATACCTGTATCTTTAACTATTACCACCGCCTGAGATTTACCATTACTATATTGATTTTCTGTAGCAATGGTGATGCTTCCTGTGTCGGTGAACTTAGTGGCGTTGCCGATAACATTAATTAGTACTTGCTTCAGTTTTGCTGCGTCTGCCTTAATTGGTATTGCTTGGGGATCTAACTCGCATTTCAATTGCAACCCCTTTTGTTGAACATTAACTGATTGTAAATTAATCACCTCTAACAATATTTGCCGGAGGTCAAGAGGTGTGGTTACTACAGAAAGCTTACCTGCTTCGATTTTAGAAATGTCGAGTAAATCATTAATAATATTTAGCAAATGAATTGTTGTTTCATCAGCACGTTTGAGAAACTCCATTTCTTCTTCGCGGCTATCACATAAGCCCTCTTCAACCAGGCGAATACAGTTAATAATAGTATGTAACGGGTTTCTCAATTCATGGGAAGTGGTAGCCAAAAACTGGCTTTTAATTTGGTTAGCGCTTTTTGCTTCTTTCCAAGCTATTTCCAGTTCTTCTGCCCCAGCTTTGAGCCGTTCTACCATTTGGTCTAATGCTTGGGCCAGTTGATTGAATTCCCGGATTTGAAAATTGTGCGGAACAGGTTGTGCGGCGTGGTGAGAGTGAATATTTAGAGCGTAGTCTCGCAATTCTTCTACAGGACGCGCCAAGTAGGGAGCTAAATATAAAGATGCTAACAAACTTGCACCAATCAAACCAACTGTCAAAACGATAAGAATGAGTTTGATTTCCTCTAAACCAAAAAGCGCATTATCGACACTAGTAACAGCTAAGACTATCCATTTTTGCTGCTGTTGGGTAAGTGGATTTGCAATAGCCGTATAACCAGCTACTAATTCGTTTCCCTCTGTGAAAGACAAGTTTATCGAATTATTTTGCCCCGCAATTGCATTTTTAATTATGCTCTTGACTTGAGAAGCATTTGGGTGCTGATTAATATTAGTTCCTACCCAGTCTGTGAATGGGTGTGCCAAAATTGTGCCATCTTCAGCAATCACTACCATAGCGCCTGTAAGCGATCCCGGCGGATTTCTGGTTTGTTGGGACAATGCAGACTGAATACTTAAGCTGTAAACTAAATTTTTTCGGCTATCAGAGACTGGCGCAGATAACACTACTTGCAATTGATTTTGTGCGTTTCTTTTTCCAGTTATTCCTGCCTTTGGCGGAAAGATTGCTTTGACATCAATTCCGTTGCTAGGTAAAGGTAACGTCAATTCTCCTATTGCTTGATCCCCACAGCTACTAGCAACTATTTTCTGGCTTAACAGATTCGTTAATTGGATGCATTCAATACTGGCTGGAAGTTGTTGCTTTAACTGTGTGAGAATTTCTGGCTCTTGTATAGGTGAATCCGACGGAATAACCATTGTTTTACTTACATTCAGTAAAGTAGCTTTTAGGAGAGCGATCGCATCTCCAATTCTCTCACCTTTACTGATAGCGCTTTCTGTTAAATTTTGACGTGCAGTTCCCAATATGCTAGAGCGTGCCTTATTCAAGGCAACAATCTCGCCTATAAGTAAAACTGGAACGAACAGAAGCAGTATTCTCGTTACTAAAATTCGACGAAAAGATGATTGGCGGTGATTAGTCATCGAGTGTCTCACTTTGCATCTGCAAACCACAACAGCAAAGATATGTAATTAGATGAGCTAGATGAGACATTTTATTAAATAATCAGAATTTTATTTTCAATGTTTAAAATTAACAAATTGCTATGATTCAAAAAGAAACGTGGTATACCAAAACTCATATATACTTGATGTAAAAGGGGTTGGTGTCGCATATAAATCCAGTAGTAAAATTGTAAAAGATTAGGTTGCAGGCATGGATTTTTTTGAGAATCTACACACTAGCAAAACAATTATTTAAACTATCAAATCAATTTAATGTTGCAACATCGTCCTCATACTACAGTTGTTTTAGCAATGAGTGCAGATGGTAAAATAGCAGATTTTAGGCGATCGCCTGCTCGGTTTGGCTCAAAGGAGGATAAAGCACACTTAGAAAAACAAATCGCTGCCTGTGATGCGGTTTTATTCGGTGCTGGCACTCTGGCCGCCTATGGGACCACACTTACTATATCAGATCCAACTCTAGTGCAACTTCGGGCGCAAGAAGGGAAGCCTCCGCAGCCAGTTCATATAGTGATTACACACTCTGCAAACCTCAATCCGGAAATTAAATTTTTTAAGCAACCAGTTAGACGCTGGCTACTCACGACAACAGCAGGAGCAGTTTCATGGAAAGGACGTTTAAGAACGCTTCCCTCAATGGGAACCAAAGCCCAGGAATGCCCTCCAGAATTTGAGCAAATTCTGGTTTTTGAAACACCAACGCGAGAAATAGACATTTCCGCAGCTTTAAAGCATCTAGCCACTCTACATATAACACGCTTGGCGGTTTTGGGTGGAGGTGAATTAGTCGCTTCCTTGCTGGGATTAGATTTAATTGATGAATTATGGCTGAGTGTCTGTCCGTTGATTTTAGGTGGTAATACCGCACCCACTCCTGTAGATGGGAAAGGATTTTTACCCGATTTAGCTCCCAAGCTGCAACTTCTAGAAGTTCATACAGTTGAGCAAGAAGTGTTTTTGCACTATTGCCTGCAACGATCAGCAGATTAGATTACGCTAAATAAAAGATTGGGGACTGGGGATTGGGGATTGGGTATTCTCCTTATCCTCCTACTCCCCAGTCCTCAGTCCCTAGTCCCTAGTCCCCTGTCCCTAAAAAGTGGAACAACTTAAGCCTCGTTATTCTGTCGTTTGGACAAACAAAATTGCTGAAGTACCCCAAAATGCCTGGAATGCTTTGGCAATGCCACTCAAAACACCGTTTTTAGAATGGGAGTGGCTAAACAATATCGAAACCTCCCATAGTGCTACGGTTAAAACCGGTTGGTTGCCTAATCACTTAACATTGTGGCGAGATAGAACGCTGATTGCTGCTGCACCACTTTATCTCAAAGGACATAGTTCTGGTGAATTTGTTTTCGATCACCAATGGGCAGAGTTAGCCGATCGCATCGGAGTTCAATATTACCCAAAATTGCTGGGAATGACACCATTTACCCCAGCTGAAGGTTATCGGTTCTTAATTGCCCCAGCAGAGGATGAGGACGAAATTACCGCGCTCATGGTGCATGAAATTGACACTTTTTGCGCCAAAAATCGAATTTCTGGGTGTCATTTTCTCTACGTCGATCCCCAATGGCGTCCGATGCTGGAACGGCACGGTTTTACAACTTGGCTACACCACAGCTACGTGTGGGAAAATGCTGGGTTTAAAACTTTTGATGACTACTTGAAGGTTTTCAACGCCAATCAGCGCCGCAATATCAAGCGGGAACGAAAAGCTGTAGAGAAAGCCGGTTTACGATTACAACCTCTAAGTGGTGATCAAATTCCTCAGTCTTTATTTCCCTTGATGTACCAGTTCTATGCTGACACCTGTGATAAGTTTGGCTGGTGGGGTAGCAAGTATCTCACACGGAGGTTTTTTGAGCAGCTACACGCCGATTATCGCCATCGAGTCTTGTTTGTTGCTGCATATAGCGAACAAGATAACTCTCATCCTTTAGGAATGTCCTTTTGTTTATTTAAAGGTGACAAACTCTATGGACGCTATTGGGGGAGTTTTCAAGAAATAGATTGCTTACATTTTGATGCTTGCTATTATGCGCCGATTGAGTGGGCGATCGCTAATGGCATCCAAATTTTTGACCCTGGCGCAGGTGGGCGACACAAAAAACGGCGTGGTTTTCCCGCTATGCTCAATCACAGTTTGCATCGCTTTTACAATAATCGTTTAGGAAAAATTTTACTTCCCTATATTAAGGAAGTGAATCAACTCGAACAGCAGCAGATTGAGGCAATTAATGCAGAGTTGCCGTTTAGTAATCGAGATTCTTAAAAGTTTGCTAAGGCAGAGGGGGAACGACGAATTACACTTGATATAGAGTGAAAAAACCCTCAAGAAAGAAAATTTCTTTTTAGAATGCTTATGGATTTGATGGTTGAAAATTTAGCTGCAATTGATGATAAACTTTCCCAGCGTCATATTGACCTTGATCCCGGTGGATATTTCATTATTTACTTGGATCGAGATGCCGGGTTAATTTATGCCAAGCATTTTATAAATGTGATTGACGATCGCGGTTTAGCTGTCGATCCCGAAACGGGGAAAGTAATTCCGGCACGAGGAAAGGTAGAACGAACTCACACGACAGTTTTTAGTGCAAGGACGGCGAAAGAACTTTGCGTGAAAATCTTTGAGGAAACTCAGCCCTCTCCTGTAACTCAATTAAATCATGCAGCTTATTTGGGTCGAGAATTTGTTCGGGCTGAGTTGGCTTTAGTCACAGAGCAAGAGTATGTTCAAGATTAAAGCAATTTTAGATTTTTAATTTTGGATTTTGGATTGAAGGAAAAATCTAAAATCTAAAATTGAACAACTCTCCCATTACCCATCAGATGATGGCTGATTTATCTGATAGATATAGTAAGTCGCCATTGGGATAACGGTGGCGGCAATTAACAATCCTACTACCCAAGCAGTAGCGTTACCTTGGTCAGTTTCGCCTGCTTTCTTGAAAGTTCCTTCTACCTGTACATTGTCAGCGATTTGGGGTGGCCCTGGATCAGCTTTGCCAGAGAGGACAGCCACAAGGCGATCGCTTGCATCTAGAAATGCCTGATTGTATTTGTTACCATTGCGTAACGGTACACTTACTGTTTCAGTAGCTATACTCTCGGCAATAGAGTCAGTAAGCATTGGCTTGACTTGATCCCCAGTAATAATGGCAGTACCATTAGTAACCGTATCAATAACCAATAAGGTTTCATTAGCTTGGGCTTCTTTTGTAGGAAACCATTTTTCAAACAGTTCTTTAGTAAAGCTTTCCGGTGTTTCTCCGTAGTCGAGGCGGCGAACAGTAACAATTCTAACTTTTTTATCTGTTTGCTTTGCCAAATCCTCGAAAGCGCTGTTAATCTTACCTTCATTCAGACGGCTGATAACTTCACCTTGATCTAAAACCCAGGTGTTATTCCCTGCTATGAGGTTGGGTATTTGATTCACACCTGTGGCAAAAGCAGGTGCGGCAAACAGTGAGGTTGCTAAAATAACCATCACTAAAGGGAGAATTAGCCGGATGAGGTGTTTTTGACTGTTAAATACTTGTTTGAGGAGCTGTTTCATCGTGTGATCCCTAAGACAGACTTGCACCAAAAATACTACAGAACCACTGCAAAAATCACCTAGTTATCGGTTTTCTCCAGTATCAAGTTTCTGCTATTGGCAGCAGATATGTATTTTACAGGATTTTTTGATTGCACAAACTTGTTCTGAGGGCGGTTGCAAGGATTAAATTGACAAGAAATACCGCCCATTTTGGGAATTAACCCAAAAACTTAGGGCGGAATTTGCAAACCATCTAAAAATGATATCGTATGATCAATATTTTTGGCAGAATTAAGCATATTTTTTCATATCTGCAAGTAGCTTTTCCTGCTGTACCCATTGATAGATTGATATCTGCATTTTTTAGATGTTTTAGCTAAATTTATATCAATATAATGTATATACATGACCATAATTTTAACTAACGACGACGGCATTGATGCCCCTGGTATCCGAGCGCTGCTGAAAGCTGTAAACGGCAAAAATGCTATTATCGCTGCTCCTGCTGATCATCAGTCTGGCTGTGGACATCAAGTTACCACCACTCGTGCCATCAACCTCCAGCGACGTTCTGAAACTGAGTATGCGATCGCAGGCACTCCCGCCGATTGTGTGAGAATTGCACTAACACAAATTGCCGCAGATGTCAAATTTGTGCTTTCAGGTATCAACGCTGGGGGCAACTTAGGAGTCGATGTCTACATTTCTGGCACAGTGGCGGCGGTGCGAGAAGCCGCAATGCACGGTATTCCTGGAATTGCCATTTCTCAATATCGCAAAGCCAAGCAGAATTTTGATTGGGATATGGCTGCCAAATTCACAGTTGAAGTAATAGAAGACTTACTCAAGCGCTCCCTGGAACCGGGAAGCTTTTGGAATGTGAACTTGCCGCATCTGCAACCAGGAGAACCAGATCCGAATATGGTGTTTTGCCAACCCTGTAATAGACCTTTGCCAGTAAACTATCGAATTGAAGGCGATAATTTTTATTATGTAGGCGAATATGGCAAACGCGATCGCACTCCTGGTAGCGATGTGGATATATGTTTTTCCGGCAACATTGCGGTAACTCAATTAAGGGTTTGATCATTGAATCCAGAATCCAAAATTGGTATTAATCATCTAACGCTTGAATTAAGGACATATTTCAAAGTTTTGAAATCTGGTAAAGTTTCAGTAGCACTGAACACTAATTTCAAAAAAAGGAGAAAAATATGCAGTTTCTCAAAATTGTTCTTGTCGCTCTCGTGTTGATGGTAAACCTGTTAATTGCTCAACCCTCTTGGGCAGGCAAGGATTTTACTAAGGGGGCTGACTATGCTGAGGTAACTCAGGCGCTTAATCAACTTCTAACTATAAAAGATGCACCTGAGCAAGCTGGCTATACACCTGAGCAATTCCAGAAGCGACTGGCACAATTGCAGCTTCAGAAAAATGTCATAGAAACAGCTAGAAAGCGGGCGCAGTGCCGCAATGAAACAGGAAAAACGTTGGCTGTCTATGCTAATAAACCAAAAAAATCTCCAACCCAACTCTACTTCCTGGGCGCAGGAACGATCACGGATGATGATTGGGATTGCGATGGCATTTACTTACCCGCAGGTTCTCAAGTGGTTTTAGGCCCAAACACTCAACCACAACAACTAGCCCAAGCAATCGCCGTTAAGTTTGTGGATGGTACACAGTCTATTGCAAGAACCAATCCAGTCACTGGTGCAATTGAATTGAATGTTGAACCTGCCAAAGTATTCAAGGCGGGTGAGAGCAGCTGGTTACTTCCCAATTTCTCTCAAGCAGATATTGATACGCAAATTCCTACCCCACAACTCATTGACTAATCTCATCTAGATAATTCAACTTTTATGCACTTTCCACATAAAAGTTGAACCAAAACAATAGTATATATAAAGGAAAATTTTAAACCATTGAACAATAAACTTTTAATTAAGGAAAAATTACAAGCCACGCTTGAGAAGATTCAAACCAAGAGCGATGGCTCTCCCGTTACTGATTTGCAGCTAGATAAAACCTTAGCCGAAGAAATTGAACAATTGACGACGGAACTAGAGAGCGTCAATCCCAATCTCAATCCTCTTCTCTACGCTACTTCTTTGTTGGAGGGAACTTGGCAACTGCAATACTCTACTGCCAGAGAAATCCGTACTTTAGTTTCTCTCCCATTAGGATTAAAACTGGGTAAAGTTTATCAAGTGATTGATGTTGCAAATAAATTATTTTTCAATCTAGCTAAAGTGAAACATTCTCTGGGGCTAGTATCAGGATATGTCAAAGTTACAGCTAGCTTTGAGCCAGCCAAAGAAGATTTAGAGCCTCTAGCGAACAAACGTATCAACGTTTATTTTGACAAACGCTACCTATCGATTGAGAAGGTTGTTGGCATTAATACCCCTAAACTCAACCCATTTAAGGTTGTCCCAGCGAATAATCCTACTAGCAGAACTGCGACACTAGATATTACTTACTTAGATGAAACCTTAAGAATTGGACGTGGAGGAGATGGAAGTTTATTTATTCTTAGTAAATCTGATGATTTACCTGACTTCACCTCCTAAATTTGTAATTGTTCGCGCCGCAGAATAAATATGGTTCTCTCAATAATGCATCTTTTCACCAAAGTAAAACCAGGTTCTGCGATGGTAGAGCTTAAAACATTAAATTTAAAAGTAGGTCATGGTATAGAAGGAGATATTAATGCCGATCCTATAAGTCCAAGGCAAGTTTTAATTGTTAGGTATGAAGATATTTTAGACTTATCAATTAAACCAGGAGAATTGCGAGAAAATATTGTGGTTACAGGTATAGAATTTAATAATTTTATCCCTGGTTCTCTGCTAACCTTTGAAAGTGGTGCGGCAATTCGTCTAACTTTTCACTGCGAACCTTGTAAGCGAATAGCCTACTTGGTAGAATCATTAAAAAGCATCCAAGGTAAAAGAGGAATTCTAGGCGTAGTTATTAAATCAGGTAAAATCCAGGTTGGTAGTAGTTTTCAGGTTCAAGCTAATAAATTTTCAGCATTATCTGAAAATCCATATCAACGATTCCTAAATTTTATCATCAAAATCCCAAGTGGGAAAGTAGTTACATATAAACAAATAATCAAAGGTATGGGAGTAGATAATAGCTATCTAAGAGTTATTCCTACATACCTGAAAAAAACCTCGGCTACTGATTATCCAGTACATAGAATATTAGATTCTAAAGGTCATTTGATAAACTATGTGAACCAACAAAAAAATAAGTTAGAAAATGAAGGAGTTAGAGTTTTATCGGAAGCAGATTTATTAAGCAAGTTAAACAAATTTCTTGTAGATATTAAAGATTATCAATGGGAAGATCACACTATATATTTAGAATAGAGATTACTGGAATTTTCGTAATATTTGTAATATTTGGTAGAAAAATACTTCGTTTAATCAAGATAATCCCTGATTTTTGATTTGTTTAGATGTAGCTTCCATAAAGTCGATAAAAACTTTTATCAGCTTATGAATTCCCTCGCTACCTCCTGCAATTAAACCTCCTGTCAGCAATGCATCTAAACAACGGAAAATAACTACTTGTATTGGATTATCTAAATCAATAACTACAAGTGGCTCAATTGAACGAATACCTATTGCGCTCATTAAAAGACCAAATAAAAGGGATGTCCATAGAGCAATTATTCGTGTATCAGATTTATATGCTGTTTTCTGGCGCTCTTTTTCATTTATATCATCTATTTGCGGCTTGAATATTTTTAACGGTTCTTGTTGGCTTTGTGTAAAGTTTTGGATGATTTGCTGCTCTAAACTCATTCCTTCAGGTGGGAGTCCACTAATTTGATTGGATTCTAAAGAAGGGAGTTGGTTCTGTTGTACTTCCATAAGTCTTATCTTTTCCGACATTAGAGCCTTTTTTTGCTGAATACTAATATCTAATTGTTCAACGAATGGTCCCCGCCAAGTAGTTATAAAAACTTCTAGAGAACGCTCTAATAACAAAGAAATAAATAATTGTAAGGTAAGTATCTGGATAATATCATTAAGCCCAAATGGTTTTAAAAGGAATGGTTTAGATGATAACCAAGTTGACAAAGTTACTACTAGAAAACTAATAATAATTAATACAATAAATAGAGGAGATTCTGGAGAAAGCTTTAGCAACGTATCTATACTCCTGTTTCGCGTCACAATATTTAACACAGCCTAGAGGTGAAAACTACACCTGCTGAGTAACTTAACAACGTTAATTTGATAGAACAGTAAATAATTTATTACCCGACCATTTTTTTCAGCCGTGTGATATGGTATGCGACTGTGGAAGCGATGTCTTCTCTGCGTTCGCGCAGCGTGTCGCAGACAGACGCTACGCGAACAACGGGCTACGTTTACGCATCTTGGCAGAGTAAAAAGTATTGCTATACAAGCATTCCAGAAGTAAATGCTAGGCTTGAACGCACTGTGCAAAGCCGGGCGAGGGGCGATCGCGTCAAATATGAAAAGGTGCGTTGGGGAAAAGGAGCGACGCTAGAGCAAGCGTAGCACTAACTAAAAACCCCTCCAAGGTTGAAGGGGTTAAAGTAATTTTTGGTAATTAAGATGGCGATTAGGGGAAGACAGCAGTTTTTCCTCCTTTGTGTGTGAAGCATTTTTTTATCAAAGCAACGAGATGATAGTAAAGCATTTTATAAATCCCTTATGAACCTCTGCACGCTGTACTTAGTAAGGTAAATTATTGGTGTTGCCGAATGATGTCAGCTTCCACTCGACGGCATTTAAGTAACCTATATCATTCAAAGCTTGTGCTGGTAACTTTTTAGCGTTGACAGCAGCCTTAACCACATCTTGTGCAGTCAGGCTTCCTGTTCGGTATTGAAAAACCAAAGCACTACCACTAGGAATACCCTGTGCTTTCAAGTTACCTTGATAAGCTAGAAATGCAGCATCAAAGGGTTTGAGGTAGCTGACGTTCGTAAAATGAGTGAGTAAATTATTAGAGTTGATAGCTATAGGTTCGCCACTATTGTTAGTAGTTATTTGAGCGCCACCGATTCCAGGTAATAAAGCAATTGAACCAACAATGAGTACAGAATCAATCAGGGTGGAGAATTTCATAGGGTTATCCTTAGCTAGAGTAAAATGCAATTAGTGTTATTAAGTAATAGAGTCTTATTTTTTATCAGTCTCAACTTCCTGCACTCAGGTCACCTGAGCGGTTGGTTTATTCCTCACCCATTCGGGTGAGCTAATTGAGTGCAAGAACTAAAAAAATAAATCGAGAGCAAAGTTCAGGACAAACTTGAACAGATATATATTTAACTGAGGCAATCTAAAAATTTATGCAATCGCTGTTACTCAGTTGTAGGGGTAGCAAGGAAAGTAGGGAAAGTAGGGGAGTCTCTTGAGGAAAGAGAATTATTCTTGATACCATTTCTTTATGAGGCTGCGCCAAATCCTTTTAACTTCTTTCTTTGTGTCCTACCCTGCAAGAAGCCACTTCTCTACGAGACGCTACGCGAACGTGTTTAAGCATCCTTCTCTAACGAGACGCTGCGCGAATGCGGTAGCCTGCGGTAAGCCGCTTTGCGTCTACGTTTTTCTTCCTTGTCTTAAATATGGTTTAGCACATCTTTATACAGAATTGGTATGAGTAATTTTTCTCTCAAGGACAACTTATCTTCTCCTCATGCCTGCCTTAACCAAGAAATTCTTTAACCGAACGGTATTAGGGTTAGCCCAACCCAGGCATTGCATTTCTGTACTATATCTTTCAATAGCAGATTTATTGGTTAACTATGATTCAATCTATTTGTATATTCGGATTTACCGAACATACAAATTAGAGTAAACCGTAACTTTTTTCATGTATAACTTGGGGCGGTAATCATCAATTAGTTGGTGTTAATAACCGAATTTACAGCAGGCTTAACTTTACATAATATAAATATGTAAGCACCAATTGAAGTGCAAAGCTGATTAAATTAAAGCTAATTGATGCGAGGAAGAGTTATGACACTAGTTCGTTGGAATCCTTGGAGAGAAATTGACACTATACAACGTCAACTCAATAATATATTTGAAGACACAAAAGTACCATCTACATTCTTGGATGGGGGCTTGCTCAAAGTTCCTGCTGCTGAAATACAAGAAACTGAAAATGCTATTCATCTGAAGCTAGAACTACCAGGAATACAAGCTAAAAATTTAGATGTGCAAGTAACAGAAAATGCTGTTTACGTTAGTGGTGAGCGGAAGTCTGAAACTAAAACTGAAGAAAAAGGTGTTACCAGAAGTGAGTTTCATTACGGAAAATTCCAACGCGTAATTCCTCTATCTGCTCGGATTCAAAATACTAACGTTACGGCAGATTATAAAGACGGCATATTGAATCTGACACTGCCTAAAACTGAGCAAGAAAAGAACAAAGTTGTTAAAGTTAATTTAGAACAACTTATTAACTAATGGGTTGTGATCAGACAACTCTACCTCCCTTGATTGATTGAGATAGCTAAGAGCTTGGTTACGCGAGTGACCAGGCTTTTTTGTAACAATTCTCTGGAATAGGCGCGTAAATTCTCTAAGAGAACTGGAGAGCGTAAGCGCAACCCGTTGTAGACATCGCCCTTGCTTTTAAAGTTTGTAAAGGAATTTTCCTATATATATGTAATGGTGTGCATGGGTAACAGAACCCAAGGGTAATGGGCTACATCTACCCACTTCTTACCTTTAAATAAGTAAAGCTAATAACTTGTATCAGATTTACTAAAGTAATAAAACTTGATTAAATTTTGTAAAG
>NZ_CAXTNE010000231.1:0-13051 GCF_964245445.1 uncultured Nostoc sp. | reverse complement strand
CCCTCCTTGTTGAGAAGTAGATTACCATACTTTTTTATTAGTGGGATAGTTTCATTCAACCTACGCAGTTTAAAGTTTTTGGCGCTAACTGAACTGTATTGTGCTATAACTACTCTTTACAAAACTGGGTACTAGGTATTAGAAAAACAATCCCTAATCCCCAACTCAATGGTTATGAATATCAAGCGTCGGCAATTTCTCACAACCTGTGGACTAGCTACACTAGCCACCCAGATATCACCACTTACCGCCCAAGGTAAGCCATCTGCAAACACCAGCAGCAAGCCGCCGCACCTGCAAGCGGGTGATACCGTAGGATTGATTTCCCCTGCGGGTATCGTTGACGCTAAAGACATCGAAGCAGCACAGCAATCAATTTTACATTTAGGGTTAAATGTCAAGCTGGGGAAACATATTTTAGACCGTTACGGCTATTTAGCGGGTAAAGATGCCGATCGCGCCGATGATGTAAACTTGATGTTTAGCGATCGCACCAGAAGCAATTCATGCGATCGCTACTTCTGTTCCAGGTGTAGTTAACTGTCATGATATTGCTTCTCGCGGTGTTCTTGGTCGTCAAGTCTTCATCGAAATGCATTTAATAGTAGATGCACCAGACGTAGAAACCGCTCACCACATCACCGAAGAAGTAGAAAGCCGATTAGAAGAACGGTTCCGTCCAGTCAGGATTTTAATTCATGTCGAGCCACTAGCCTATAAGTCTGAGCAAATTAGCTTTGAAACTGGAGCGAAGTAATCTAAGCAATTTAAAATCACGCCTTGTTTCAGATAAGAAAGCCTTAACTCCGACTTTTTTGCAGCTAACTAAAACGTTTTCGGCTTTGCTCAAAATTAACAAATGCGATTATGCCAAATTTTTGGCTATTGACTGGATGCATTCTTGCATGCGTTATCGTTTGTTTATTTTTACAAAAAACACCCTACAACTTGCTGAAGTACAGTGTAGGGTGTTGACTAACAACCAGTTTACTTTTAGATCAAGAATATGAGGGGAGATGAGGGAGATTAGGGACTTCCAAATAAAAAAATATACCATCGCTATAGAGGCAGAAGGCAGGGGAGGGAAAGTCGTAGTGAAGTCTAGAAATTGGATAATTTATTTTTTGGAGTTCCCTTAGAGAAATAACAAATGACCACCAATAAATCACTGCATCTTTTCATTAACTCTTATAATAAGCAACTAAATTAGCAACAATCGCAACTAGTTCTCCTGGATCAACCGGTTTTGCCACATGAGTCTGAAAGCCTGCTTCCAGCGCACGGCTACGATACTCGCTATCGCCATAGGCAGTTAAAGCTATAGCTGGGAGTTTTTCCCAAATATCAGACTTCAGTGCTCGAATCTTGCGGATGAGAGTGTAGCCATCTTCACCAGGCATAGCAATATCACAAATTAAAACTTCTGGTTGCAACTCAGGTAATACTTTCAATGCTACCTCTGCCGATGCAACTGCTATGACGGTGGCTCCATCAGCTTCCAACACGGTAGTAATGTAAAATCGGCTATCGTCATCATCATCAACTACGAGGATGTTTAAGCCAGCAAGGGGCAGAGCAGATTCCATAACATCTCCATTAATGTTGATCACATGAAAGTTATTTCTAATAAGCTGCTTGTTTTTTCTCAGTGGCCACACCATTGGTAATTTTACTGCGATCGCGTCTATTTTCCTAGAAAATAACTCAATTTGTCCAGCCACCATCAAGTAGATGGTTAATTCTTGGCTGGCATTTAGAATTGTTGACGGGATAAAATTATGTTGGTGTTTAATTCTTTAATTAACTTTTACCAATAATTGGAGTTCAAGAATAATCTTGTTAATTACTGACTGTTTTATTGTGATAAAATTCCTATTTTATTTTTGAACAAAATTACGTACTGTAGGGTGCGTTAAGATGAAATCCGTAACGCACCATTTATAATAATTTGGTGTGATACTCTCGCAGCTACACACCCTATTAGTTAGTATGTCAAGGCTAAATTTGTGCAATAAATTTTGCAGGTTGGGTCGTTCGCGTCAGCGTCGCGCAGCGAAGAATGATACCCAACATCCCGATGAGTGTTGGGTTTAGCATTGCTCAAACCAACCTACACTTAATGCATCATTTTAGGCTTAACACCCTATTACGTATCTTTTGAAAAATCAAATAGTAATCCTATAACAGGTTGAGATTTTCGTAGAAGTAAACCACGAATAAATTCGCTTGCTCTTGGTGCAGACGCTGAATGAACAGACTTTTTAAAATTTGGAGTTTTGAATCTTTCAATTCCATTATCCAAAATTTAAAATATCAAATTCGTTTATCAGCTTCTGAACTAAGTCAACTCAAAACTGGGTTACTCCCATTCAATGGTTCCAGGCGGCTTAGAGGTGATGTCATAAACCACCCGATTCACCCCTTTCACCTCATTCACAATCCGAGTGGAAATCACTTCCAGTACATCATAAGGGACTCTTGCCCAATCAGCAGTCATGCCATCTTCACTGGTCACAATCCGCAAAACAATCGGGTAAGCGTAAGTGCGTTGATCCCCCATAACGCCAACACTACGAATTGGCAGCAATACAGCAAACGCTTGCCAGAAATCATGATACATACCGCGTTGGTTAATTTCTTGCCGGACAATCAAATCTGCATCGCGCAAAATATTTAACCGCTCAGATGTGACTTCTCCCAGAATGCGAATTGCCAAACCAGGCCCAGGAAAAGGTTGCCGTTGGACAATTTCTTCTGGTAAACCAATGGAACGCCCAACTTTGCGGACTTCATCTTTAAATAGTTTCCGCAGTGGTTCCACCAATTTAAATCTTAGGTCTTTGGGTAAACCGCCAACATTGTGATGACTCTTAATTTTCACTGCTACCCGCTCACCAGTTTGGGGATCAACGTTGGTGTCAGCAGATTCGATCACATCTGGATAAAGAGTCCCTTGAGCCAGATAGTCAAAGTGACCAAGGCGTTTGGATGTTTCCTCAAATACAGCAATAAATTCGTGTCCGATGCGGCGGCGTTTTTCTTCAGGATCTGTGATATCAGCAACTTTAGCTAAAAAGCGATCGCGAGCATTAACATACTCTACAGGAATGTGAAACTGCTCTTGGAACAGCTTTACCAATCGCTCTGGCTCATACTTTCGCATAAAACCTTGATCAATAAATACGCAAGTCAGTTGCTCGCCAATGGCTTTATACAGCAAGAAAGCCAGAGTGGAAGAATCCACCCCACCAGACAACGCTAACAGCACCCGCTTATCACCAACTCTGGCGCGAATTTCCCGAATTGCCTCTTCGACAAAAGCGGCTGTTGTCCAAGTAGGTTCGCAATCGCAGATGTGGTAGACAAAATTACGGATTAATGCTAAACCGCCAATAGAATGCACCACCTCTGGATGGAACTGAACGCCGTAAAGTTTCTTTTCGTGGTCAGCAATCGCAGCACAGGGAGTATTTTCTGTATGTGCCAGCAATTCAAACCCTGATGGCATTTGGGTAACTGAGTCTCCATGACTCATCCACATGGTGGTGCCATCTTCAACATTCGTGAGTAAATCTGTAGGATCATCAATATATAATGAGGCTTTGCCGTACTCACCTCGGTCAGCCTTTGCCACTTCCCCACCGAGTTGGTTTACCATCAACTGCATTCCATAGCAAACACCCAAAACGGGTATTCCTAAATTCCAGATTTCTGGGTCACAATGGGGAGCGTTATTACCATAAACCGAACTCGGACCACCAGAGAGAATGATTCCTTTAGGATTGAGTTGGCGCAATTGTGCAGAACTAGTGCGATAAGACAAAACTTCAGAGTATACTTGAGTCTCGCGGATGCGACGGGCAATCAGCTCAGAATATTGAGAGCCGAAGTCCAGAATTACAATCAATTGGCGATCAAGTCTCCCAAAGTTTTCCAATGTTTGGGGCGCTTGTTCTGTTGGTATCACCGCTGTATTCATGACGGGAGTGTTATGTCTGTTAAGGGTAGATGCTTTGTGGTCTATGGTGATGCTATTATTCAGCCTGGGTAGGCTGATAATGGTATAGAGAACCTTTACAAACGCGAGGTTATGTGCGTTTGTCTAGTCCGGGAGTCGGAGATGGTATTAAAACGATAAACTTACCCTAGAGTGGTTACTTAGAAGATTATTTATTTGAATTGTTTACGATTATTCATAATAAATTAACATAATTTTCCCATCAACAGACCAGCAGTTTTACTCTTCACGATAATTTTGCGATCGCGATCAAAGAGGATAGAGCCACAAATTGTTACTCCTGTGCCCTTTTCGCTATGACTTTGGATGTATTCTTTAGAACGAACATCGATGGCTTCGGCGATCGCACTGTAAACTTGATTTACCCAATCACTACCGGTTGATGCATCTAGCGATTTTAGGTATGTTAGTGCTGCTTCGGCGGTTGCACTATTAAACACAGTTTGGATATCTGGTGATTTTAAACCTGCGATCGCACAGTGTGCTGCCAAAATTTCCCGCCGTCCATCAGCCAAGTAGTGATGGGTGTGAAAAATCCCTCCAGCCAGTTTCATCAGTTTACCGTGATAGCCAAATAATAAGATTTCTTTCACGCCTAGCACATCAGCTTCTACTAACATTGGGCCAAGCCAGTTAGCAGTTTTGACCAATTGTTCAGGATTAATCCCTAGTTTACGCGCCAAATCTAGGCCATTCTCCCCAATGCAGAATACTAAACTTTCAAAACGATTGGCTTTATTTTGTAATTGGCCCCGGAAAACTGCAAGCTGATCTGGTGTACTTAAGGGTTGAGAAATGCCAGTTGTACCTAAAAGGGAAAGTCCTTCAACCACACCAAAAGCAGAATTTGAAGTCCTAACAGCAAGCGATCGCCCTTCGGGTAAAATAATCGTCACCGTGATTTTTTCCCCTGGCGCTAGCATTCGTTGCAAATTCTCGCATAAAAGCCTTCGAGCATAAGCATAAATAGCTGGCTTGTCGTCAGCATTTAATTGCCTGCCAATTCCTTCCCCACCTTTAATAATTACAGCATCATCACCCTGTTCTCGCCATTCCACCAATGCCCAAATCGGTGTATCTTTAGTCAAATCGAGATTATCACCAGGATCGCTACGGGTGATTGCTAAAGCTGTATTATCAGATAATCCTGCTACCTGTTCAATGGGGATTTCTGCAATTTGAGCGGGTTTAATCAAATCTATAGATGCTAAAGTTAGGGGTTGGCGATCGCGTAACCAGTGTAAAGCTGCAACAGCAGAAGCACAGGCAAATACTGGGAGTGTGTATCCAGAACGGGACATTTTGTAAATTTAAAAGTTAAAAAAATTCTTCAAAATTGTTCGCGCAGCGTCACGAAGCTTCGCTACCTGTCAATGTAGAAGCGCCACGAATCGGGCATACGCTGCTCCAGCAACCTGAGATGAGCGCCAAACCCGACGAATGGATTATTGGACACCACATCATAAAGCCCTTTGCCCCAGTCTGGAATATCTCTCTCCTCGTAACGAGCAATAAGAATCTCCACGTCGAAAACTAAAATACCAGTGATACCAAGCTGATAATAAAAAGCATAAACGACTGCTGCAATGGCAGGCAACTGAATCGGACGAGCGGCAGACGCTCCCGCCGCAGTTCTGAAATCAATTCCGTATCTGAAGTTTTCAAAATCAAGTTCGCCATTGTTCCCGAGACGCTGTTCACCAAACGAGAACTCCATGCTCAAGAATATGTCAAACCAATCGTCCGTGTTACCCAAATACGGAGCCAAAGAGCAACCCAGGCACTCGTTAATATCTTTAGCTGTTTGAGCCAAATCTTGCGGATAGTTGAAGAAGTAGTTTATCGTGCAGCTCATATTTCCTATTCTACCGGTTCGAGCCAAGCCGCGCGCGACGGCAGAACTATTGATTATACCCAAACTTTCTATATAACTCCCCATATTGGGTAATATACAGAATTTTTATACATAACACTCTAAGAGGTTGTTTGAAAAGTATAAAATGTCATGCCCAACGGAGCGCCAGCGTAGTGAAGCATCTCACAATTTAACGAAAAATCGGGATTCTTCACTCCACTTCGTTACCTTCAGAATGACGAATTATACCTTTCATCGACTTTTCAAACATCCTCTAATACAGCTACATAAGTAGTAAGACAAAATTAATTACAGAAATTTTTACCTGAAACCCTTATCCAGCCATCAACAATCTCAAAGTCAGCCTTGCCGCAAAATTACAAATTACAAATTAGTAATTAGTTAGACTCCTACTTCTGATAATAGAGCTTCCATAGCTTCCCAAGAGAGTCTTTGTTGAATATAACGGGGTGCTTCAGGATTGTAAGGACTGGTTACTCGGTCAATATTGAGGATAATTGCCCCATCAGGTAGAACTGGTACATCTGCATCAAATGCTGTAGGGCGCATCAAAGAACTAGAAAAGCCTTTGAAAATAGCAATTGTATCTTGCTCATCAGCAATTTCCACCGTTACAATTAGGACTTCTTGGGGACGTTTAGCGGTGTATTGTTCCAGTCGCTTGCCAATGGAATCCATTTTTTTAAGAGTAGGGGTATGGTAGTGCAACAACGCTTACTGTGGTGTGGCCGAGCGTCCCTGCTTGCCTAACTTAATCAGAACAAAGTAGCTTAAGTAAAGCACATAAATTACTAAACTAGTTATGCCGAGAAAACCTAAAAACTCAGCCTTGCTATTAGCATGGAAATATTCTTTGAATAGCAACGGAGCCTCAAACCAAACGCGACAATAGGAAGTCTTCAGCGCACTACCAGAAAAAGCACAACCTAAAAAAGGGATAAAGGCTAGTGTACCCAAAATACAATAAACAGTTGTAGCCCAGCGCCAAGAAGTAAAAATCAATTTCAAAGCGCCACTGGTTTGATACTCAATTTCATCGTTGATATCCACCCAGAACCACAGCGAAATCGGGATCAAAATCTGAGCTATCAACCCAGAGATAAAGCTAACTGGATACTGGGCAATCATTAAGTAAATCGTGATTGCTACCAGGCTTGATACTCGCCAGTATATACTCAATAAGCGTTGTATGCCTTCCGCTCTTTGTACAAATGCCCAAATTAGAAGAATTAGCGGAATAACTACCAGGAATAATACTGCCAGTCGGTAATCCATCCAGACGAAAGGGCGAAACCAAACGTTATAGTCCATAGTTTTTCTCAAACGATAAATAAAACATTTTTAACCAAGAACAAAATCCATAACTGACAAACTGTAAGCTATTAGCTAGCTATTAGTCTATCTATAATTACATAACAGTTTAATCAAAGCACAAAGTCTAGCTTCAAGACTGCGCTCTAACTTTTTTGTGCAAGCAAGTGGCTACCCGATTTATACTATTTCACGGAATTTATACTGTAAATACGTTTGTAGGGGCATACAGATGTACGCCCCTACGCTCAATTCATTTGTTGCAAAGATTTTTGGAAAAGGTATTAAATGGTAAATTGTTTAATTCACTTTCCTCAATCTCTCTATCTGGGAAAAAACAAGCAACTCAAATATCCTCATCTCAGATTTTGCACCTATTTGCAAGTAGCGTCAGAAAGAGTTCTAAAACCCACCCACCGACTATATACTCGGCACTCTCGGACAAAACCCCAATTTTTTTGGGTGTAAAAGTTTCCTTTTAAGATAAAAAAACCTCAAATTTTAACCCTTATGCATCCATAGCTCCAAATATTTCACCAATTATTTACCTGTTGGGGCAAATGATGAAAGAGGGGGAGTAAGATTTTAGGCGGGAGTGAGGTGAGAGTGCAAGATTTGAGTAAGTAAATTTTGGTTGCTTGTTTACCAAACGAACAAAAAATTCACTTGTCTAAATTTTTAGTCGTCGTAAACTCGGCATTCAATTGCATCTGGGTTGTCATCACAATACTGTTCAAGAGAATTTTTTGGCTTGCTTTGGCGCTTGTGGGAAGCTTCGGCTTGCAATTCTTCTACTGCATCCCAAGCAGCAGCACACTCTGGTGAGTTACTACCGCTAACGTCACAGACAGTACGCGCTTGCTCCACTTCTTCTTGGATTTTCTCTTGAATATCGCTCTTTGCTGTTTCTTGGATGTTGGTCATTGCTTTAGTCTCGTTGTGTGTTGTTAATACTAGTATAGAAAAACTTCAGAAATGGCAGATTTTAGCTTGATTACTAACCATTCTAACCATTCATCTCATAACTTAGTAATTTCACCTATTGATTTATAACCAATACAGTAAACTACCGCATCTATAATGCATTCATCTTTATTTTTTAAGATTTTGTGGAATTAGTACCATAGATAAACAATCATACAATATATTTAGATGCATCTATTAGGGAATGACAACCCCAGCTTCTTGGGATGGAGGAGACAAAAGGCTGGCACTAATTCTTGTAAGATGCAATTCTTCCCAAAATTAAAAATCAAAACCTACTAGCCTAAAAAGAGAAAGAAGCTCAAAACTCATGGCAGACCAAATGCAGTGGGCAAACGCCCTATCAACCCGTCATTCTTTGGAAGCAGCTGTTACAGATGTGGTGGAACGAGCTGTCTCATTGTTAACAGCACCTGCGGATCTAGGACTGGTATTCATTTCGTCTGCTTTTACGAGTGAGTATTCCCGACTGTTACCCTTGTTAGCTGAGAAACTTTCTGTACCAGTGCTAATTGGCTGTAGTGGTGGAGGTGTGATTGGGACGACAGTTAACGGAGAAATCCAAGAATTAGAAGCTGAACCAGCTATTAGCTTGACTTTAGCACACCTTCCAGGGGTGAAGGTTCAAGTCTTTCATGTTGTTGCTGAAGAATTACCTGATTTAGATAGTTCTCCAGATGCTTGGGTTGATTTGCTCGGTGTGCCAACATCACCGACACCCCAGTTCATTTTGCTGTCTAGTTCTTTCGCTTCTGGAATCAACGATTTATTGCAGGGGTTGGATTTTGCTTATCCAGGATCGGTGATAGTGGGGGGACAGGCTAGCGGTGGGGGTATGGGTGGTCGTGTTGCCCTTTTTTGTAATGATACTGAGGGCGGGGAATGCCAAAGCCTGTATCGTGAGGGTACTATCGGCATAGCTTTGACTGGCAATATTGTTTTGGAAACGATTGTAGCCCAAGGATGCCGACCGATTGGCAAACCATTGCAAGTTACAAAAGCCGATCGCAACATCATCTTAGAGTTAGATGAGCAAGTGCCGCTAGTGGTATTGCGAGATTTAATTGCTAGTCTCAGCGAACACGAACGGACTTTAGCACAGCACTCTCTGTTTGTTGGTGTGGCGATGGATGAATTTAAGCTGGCTTTGCAACAGGGAGACTTTTTAATTCGTGGTATTCTTGGGGTCGATCCAACAGCCGGGGCGATCGCAATTGGCGATCGCGTCCGTCCAGGACAAAGGCTGCAATTCCACCTCCGCGATGCCCAAGCCTCTGCTGAAGACCTAGAATTACTCCTCCAAAGTTATCAAACCCAACGAGAATCTGAACCCTCTGCCGTAGCTGCCTTAATGTTTGCCTGTCTGGGGCGAGGTGAAGGACTGTATGGTAAACCCAATTTCGATTCTGAACTATTTCGGCGCTATCTCAACGATATTCCTATAGGCGGCTTTTTCTGTGGTGGTGAAATCGGCCCTGTTGGTGGCAGAACCTTCTTACACGCCTACACTTGTGCATTTGGAATTTGTCGCCAAAATCAGTTATGAATTAGACTCCTGAACGGCAGTTACTTTCATAGCGGGTTCTCCAAAGGAGTACAAGTTGGGCTTATTGACTATCTGGCGTTTGCCCTAGTACATATACACCTTTGTTCCCTTCTTCATGAAAGTTTATCAAATATGTTGTTCATATATGAATACTATTTAATAGTCAGTACTGTCACTTAATTGCGATCGCCATCAAATATGACAGTTTTAGCGCCCAGCTAATCGATAGTTTTTCCAAGCTTGATCGGCGATCGCAACTTAATAGGAATCGTGTTCTTTTAAATTATAAAAGGGCTAGTTTTTGCCTGGGAATTAACTAGAATTTTTCAGACGAAGCACATCCTATTTATTGTTCGATTTGAACCCCATTCTTGAATATTGTTCCAACTTTCTCTAATAAGCTGTTACAGGAGGTTTTGTGATGAAAAAAAGCAGAGCTATTGCCAGTTTTATGATTAGCAGTCTGTTGGCATTGACCATTCCGGTCTTCATAAATCCGCACAAGGCAGATGCTAACGATTATTCGGAAAATCTATGTCGCCGAACGGTCGTTGGCACATACCTTGCGACACTTACCCAAACAAATTCAACTTCTAGTCAACCCTCGTCATACCGCGAAATTGCAACTTTTACCGCAGATGGTAATCTCATTGCCAATGACTCTCTGGCTAATGGTGTTCCGGGTTCATCCAACCCAGATGACCAACCCTTTGGTCCTTCACAAGGTAGCTGGAAGTGTACTGGAAATAACGAGATTGTTGGCAAGGCACTTGATTTCAATTTCCCATCAGGGTCATTACCAGGCAATATTGCGGTTACTGAATATCACTTGAAGTTCAATCCACAAACTCTCACAGTGAATGGAACCTACAAGTATAGTTACTATGATCTAAATAACAGTCCACTGGATCAAAAGACTAAACCGCTTCCCTATGGAGTTTTTAAATACAGCTTCCAAGGGGTGAAACTTAAGGCTGACTAATCCTTTTTTACTTTGTTGAAATTTGGTGTTTTCTATTAGATGCAGGCTATTGATAATTAAAAAAGATTGGAGGAGGTGAACGTCGGTCACTTCCTCCACTTTAGTAAGAACATTTTGAGTATTTTAACTGATTGACAAAAGGCACTTTATTTTACAGATGTATTACAACTGCCTTCGTCGGCTTGGCTTGTAAGATGTTCCCGTTTTAGCGCAAAATAGCTGTTTGTTTAGCATTTAGCTGTCCTTCTATATTTGCAGATATATATCGATATAAATGCTCTGAAGACTTGTATATATAGAAAAATATATTCCTTGTATAGGCTAGTTTAAATATTAATTTATACCTTGTGTTCTTTAACAAAAAGCTCCATGATTGATTGAGGAAGCACATAGTTATAGGTTAGTTAACAATAATGCCGATAGACTTCATTATGTTTTCTGATTCATGGCAAGAAAATATTTAATATTAACCTGAAAATTATTCATGTCGGAGTTCGACTAATCCAATGTTAGAAGGATGGATTCAAATTGTATTAACGTTACTAATTGTAGTAGCGATTACTCGATTTTTTGGGCGCTATATGGCGCGTGTCTACCTTGAGCAAAGTACTTTTTTCGACCCAATTTTGAATCCGGTTGAGCGAGTGCTTTATGCCTTGGTTGGTGTTAAAAACAAAGAAAATATGACGGGTTGGCAGTATGGCCGGGCAATCCTATACAGCAATGTAGTAATGGGGTTGCTGATTTTCTTTATCATCATGAATCAGGGATGGTTGCCCCTTAATCCCACGAGAATAAATGCCCCAACTTGGGACACAGCGCTGCATACGACTATTTCCTTTATTACTAATACCAACCAGCAGCATTATTCTGGTGAAACATACATGAGCTATGGCAGCCAAATGTGGGGGCTTGGTTATCACATGTTCACCTCTGCTGCAACTGGTTTGGCGGTAGGAATTGCTTTTATTCGGGGATTGACTGGTAGATCGTTAGGCAACTTTTATGTAGACCTAATTCGCTCGATTACCAGAATTTTGCTGCCTATTTGTATTGTGGGCGGCATTGTCTTGATGGCCGCTGGCGTTCCAGAAACTCTGGGGGGTGCAGTTGTATTCCCTACTTTGGAAAATCCGAATATTAGTCAAGCGATCGCTCGTGGCCCTGTTGCCCATTTTGAAATTATCAAGCAATTAGGGGAAAACGGCGGCGGCTTTTTCGCCATCAACTCGGCACATCCCTTTGAAAATCCCAACGGATTTTCTAATTTGATTCAAATTGTGGCTATGCTTTCGATTCCCACTTCCCTAATCTACACTTATGGGTTATTTGCGAACAACACTAAGCAAGCTTGGTTAGTCTACGGCATGGTAGGCGTTCTCTATGTAGTATTTATCATCGTCACTGCTATTGGTGAATACAATGGCAATCCGGCTGTGAATGCACTGCTGGGTAATCAGCAACCGAATTTAGAGGGTAAAGAAGTCCGCTTTGGTTGGGCACAATCTGCATTATTTGCAACGAGTACAACTGGTACTATGTGCGGCGCAGTTAATAGTTTACACGACTCCTTTATGCCCAACGGCGGTTTTATTACCCTTTCTAATATGTTCTTGCAAATTATTTGGGGTGGACAGGGTACAGGAACCGCTTATTTATTTGCTTACCTGATTCTGGCTGTGTTCGCTACAGGGCTGATGGTGGGGCGGACACCAGAATTTCTGGGACGCAAGATTGAGAAGCGCGAGGTTGTACTTGCTAGTTTCCTGATTCTGCTGGTTCACCCGATCGCAATTATGATTCCCGCAGGTATCACCTTGGCATTTCCCGATCAACTATCAGGAATTAGTAATCCCGGCTTTCACGGCTTTGCTCAAGTTATCTACGAATATGCCTCAGCTGCTGCTAATAACGGTTCTGGCTTTGAAGGTTTGGGAGATTCACAACCGTCTCCTTTTGCGATGTCTGCGACGGGCTTCGCCAACGCTACAGGTACAGCACCAACTTTAACCGCTTTGTGGTGGAACTTGAGTACCTGTTTTAGTTTAATTGCTGGACGCTATATTCCGATTCTGGGTTTGCTGTTTTTAGCAGATAGTATGTCTCGTAAGCAAGCTGTTCCCTACACCACTGGTACATTGCGAACCGATACCGGACTATTTATAGGCGTTACCGCAGGCGTGATTTTAATCCTGGGCGCACTTACATTCTTCCCAGTACTTGCATTAGGCCCCATTGGTGAAGCCTTTTTTATCGCTAAAGGCATTGGCTAGGGATTAGGGGAATGGGGAAAGATGAGTGAGTTAGAAGTTTAGGACTTACACACACTCTACG
>NZ_CAXTNE010000230.1:0-13181 GCF_964245445.1 uncultured Nostoc sp. | reverse complement strand
TATGGACATTGCACAGTAGATGACCTCAATTCATCCCCCTATTATGCAACGCCGATGATTCAACAGTATATTCCAGTGCTAGTTAAATTTCGTAGCTTGCAGGATAAAAGGGAGAAAAACGATTCTCTAAAAAGCAAGAGTAAAAGATGAACCGATTCCCCTCTTAAAAAGCTACGGTGTACACACAAGTCGCATTACCCCCCTTAATCCCCCCTTTATAAGGGGGGAAATAAGAAATTTGGTTCCCTCCCCTTGGAAAGGAGAGGGTTAGGGTGGGGTAAAACTGTTAAAAAATTAAGACTCCATCTCTGCCAATTCTAACCAGCGTTCAGTCGCCACATCTATCGCTTGCTTGAGCTTTTCCACCTGATCGTACAATTTCTGCACTTGGCTATAATTCCCCGCAGCAACATTCGCTAGTGTTTTCTCGGTTTCTGCCTTCTGGGCCTCTAACTGGGCAATTTTACCTTCCAACTGATCAAATTCTTTTTTTTCCCAATTGGATAACCTCCGCCGCTTGGTATTCTCTACATCCTTGTGTGAAGCCGCACCATTTTGGACTTCAACATTTTTAGGCTTCTCCTTAGTATTAGCAGCTTGCTGCTGTGCCTCTTCAGCCTTCTTATAGTCCAGATAAATCGAGTAATTACCTGGATATTGCCGGAGATTACCGCCTTCCTCAAAGGAAAATACTGTGTCGATGGTGCGATCAAGAAAGTAGCGATCGTGAGAAACTACAATTACACAACCGACAAAATCCTCTAAATAATCCTCTAATACTGCCAATGTCTGAACATCTAAATCGTTTGTCGGTTCATCTAAAATCAAAACATTGGGCGCACTCATCAAAACCCGCAACAGAAATAAACGTCTTTTTTCACCACCCGAAAGTTTATTAATTGGGGCATACTGTTGATTACCAGGAAACAAAAACCGCTCCAACATTTGAGAAGCAGTAATTTGAGTACCATCGGTAATTTTGACAAATTCTCCTTCTTCTTTGATGTAGTCAATCACGCGCTGATTTTCGTTTAAGGCTGTGAGCAATTCTTCCGAATGCTGGTCAAAATAACCGATGTGAATTGTATTACCAATTTCTGCAATACCTGAATCTGGCTTAATCTGACCAGTAATAATATCCATTAAAGTGGATTTACCAGCACCGTTAGCGCCGATAATGCCGATGCGGTCTTCTGGGCTAAATTCGTAGGTAAAATTATTAATCAGGGTGCGTCCATTATATGCTTTAGAAATGTTATCTAATTCAATAACTTTTTTGCCAATGCGACGACCAACTGTAGAAATATCAACTTTACCCTGAACTTGTTTAAATTCAGTATCCCGCAGAGCATGAGCGCGGTCAATTCTAGCTTTTTGCTTGGTACTTCTGGCTTTCGGCCCTTTTTTGAGCCATTCTAACTCGCGGCGCAACAAGCCTTGGTGTTTACGTTGACTACTTACGGCAGATTCTTCAGCTAAAGCCTTCTTTTCCAGGTAATATGAATAGTTACCCGTATAAGTGTAAATGTCGCCTCGGTCGATTTCAATAATCCGATTGGTAACGCGATCTAGAAAGTAGCGATCGTGGGTGATGAGAAAAAGTGCGCCGCGATAGCGATTTAAATAACTTTGTAACCATTCTACAGAAAGAGCATCAAGATGGTTTGTCGGCTCATCCATAAGCAAAACATCTGGTTCTGCGAGCAACGCTGATGCTAAAGCAATACGCTTGCGATAGCCTCCAGACAAAGTGCCTATCTTGGCGTCAAAGTCAGAAATTCCTAATTTAGTGAGGATGATTTTAGCATTAGTTTCTAATTCCCAAGCACCACTTGTATCCATCCGTTGCATCACCACAGAAAGGCGAGACATCAGTTGGCTATCATCTGGATAGTGAGCCAATTTATCTGAGAGTTCTTCATACTCACGCACCAAAGCCATGTGTTCGCCACTGTCGGCGAAAACTTGCTCTAAAACTGTGTGATTCTCATCTAAATCTGGCAACTGGGGTAAGTAGATAATTCTAGAACCAGAGTTGACTAAAATCTGACCGCTATCAATCGATTCTAACCCGGCGATCATTTTTAATAGGGTTGATTTGCCAGAACCGTTAGTACCAATTAAGCCAACTTTATCGGTAGCATCTAGGCTAAAGCTGGCATCTTTTAAAATTTCCTTAATGCCAAAGTCTTTTTTGACTGATTGTAGTGTAATAATACTCATATTTAGGAACTTTTCATTGATTATTAGTTAGTAGTACAGCACGGCGTAAATGAAGCTATCATTTTAAACAAGCAAAAGCCTGAATCTACAAAAGTTTTGACTTTTTACTTTTGAATGCGTGACTTCCGCCTTGCGGTAGTAGGCAAGGTATTACCCTACCTACATTGCCGAATTCTATACAAATAAATCCAAGGGGAGATGTCCATACATTTCGTTGATTCCGTCTTCGTCGTAAGACTGACAAGACACTAATACGCCACGATGATGTCCAGCGTAAGAATCGAGATAACACAAGCCATTTTTACCATTTAATTTGATATAAACTGGGCCTTCAGGTGTAAGTAAATTGTCTGGTGCTTCATAACCCAAAGCTAGGGAATAAGTCTTCATGGCAAGTATTCCTTCTTCTGCCGTATCAGCACAAATTCCTAAAATTTGATAATCAGCAAGTTTAGCGATCAAAATTAAGGCACTACGAATTACTAATTTTTCTGATGGCTTGAGGATAGGCGCAATGTCTAGACAGTTGAATTTATTCAGTATTTTTTTCGCTTCTTCGGCGGTGATATTCTGAGGATTGGGGGTTGACATAAACTTCGATTCTTGTCTTGTTGGTTTTTCTGTTGTGTTGAAGTTGGGACTAGTGCCGCAAGGCGGAAGTCACGCATTCAAAAGTCAAAAGTCAAAAAGTTTTAATTTTGGCCTTTATTGCTGTAATGAAATGGTAGGTTTATTTCCGCCGATCTGTACTAGCCCAACTTACTAAATATTATTTACTCGAATTAAGGTTGATTTTGGACATTTCCAAGGTTGTATATGAAGGGAACGCCGCTTTTTGAGTCACCACCCATAACGAGGACTTTGGGCATCTGAGCGCCCCCACTCTTCCAAGCTTCAATTGCTTCTTTTTGCAGAACTAACTGTCCTCCTTGGGCTTTGAGTGTCTCTGCTAAGAGTCTTTGAGCTTCTGCTCTACCTTTAGCGCGATTCACATCTGCTTGTGCTTCTTGTTCTGCTTCCCGTGCTACATAAACGGCTCTTTGCGCCCGTTGTTCAGCAATTTGTTTTTCTTCCACTGCTCTGGCAAATTCTGGTGAGAATGCTAAATCAACTACGCTAGTATCTAACACAATTATCCCATATTTGTCTAAGCGATCGCCTAGCGCTTGATCAAAGTCTTCTTTCAACTCACTTCTTTTGGTAATTGCTTCTTCTACTGTTCTTCTAGCGGCTGCAATTTTAAATGCTTCTTGGGTCTGGGGTGCAATGATTTTCGATACAATATTCTCTAAGGTTCCTTGTTTCCTTCTAACTTCAACTACCTTGATGGGATCGAGGCGAAAGTTGATCGCAAATCTCGCAGATAAATTTTGCAAATCCTTGGTAGAACTCTCTGCTGGCACTTCAAATTTTTGCACCGTCAAATCATACACATCTATCACTGAGATAAAAGGCGGTTTTACGTGAATTCCTTCCAATAATGCTCCATCTCTGGCTTTACCCAAAATGCTAATCACTCCTGCTTGTCCTGGGTTAATAATAATAAAGGAATTTAGTCCCACAATCACTAATGTTGCTAACACAATTCCTAAAACTGTGCTTTGCCAATTTCCAAATTGCTGATTTTTCAAATTCTTCTCTCCATGTGAATTAGTCATTTGTGATTCGTCATTTGTCATTTGTCATGAAGAGTTATTATTTTTCTCCTTGTCTTCCTTCTCTAACCCATAGTGCTGAGTAAAAAGTCTTACTTGGGTCTGGGTTAACTCAGTTACTAGTTTAAGCTTCTCATTAGTCTGTGTGAATCAATCCTTTAATTTGAAGAATGCGGCACTGGGGTTTAAGGGAACTCCAAAAAATAAATTGTCCAATTAATTTTTGGAATCACAATGACTTTCCCTCCCCCAATCCCCACTCCGTGGGGGCCCCGAGTCCCCCTGCCTCTAAAACGATGGGATATTTTTTTATTTGGAAGTCCCTAATGTCCATCATTTATGATGATATTAACCAATTAGAGCGGTTTATGGATGGAGGAGCGAATGATATTATCCAAGTTTCCCCAACTGTTTTAGTTTATTGTTGCAAACATATATGCAAGTTACAGATGTAGTTGTCATTGGTAGCGGTATTGGCGGTTTGAGTTGTGCTGCTGTTTTGGCACGGTATGGCTTTGATGTAATAGTCTGCGAAAGCCACTCCATTGCTGGAGGCGCTGCTCATGCTTTTGAGCGCAATGGTTTTAAATTTGACTCGGGCCCGTCTCTCTACTCTGGACTGTCTTACAGCCCCTCTGCTAACCCTCTGCGGCAAGTCTTAGATGCAATTGGCTCGGAATTACCATGCGTAACTTATGATATTTGGGGTTGTTGTGTACCAGAAGGTGATTTTGATACGTCGGTTGGTGCGGAGCAATTTTGTGAAGTTCTGATGAAATTTCGGGGACATGATGCTGTAGCCGAGTGGCAGGAACTCCAGCGCGTTATGGAACCATTCGCAAGTGCAGCAACTTCTATACCATCGGCGGCATTACGCTTTGACTTTGGTGCAGCTAGAACTGTGGGCCCATTTATCCCATCTCTGACAAAAAATCTGGCGAATATAATTAAGCTGACGGGCCCCTTCAGCCGGATTATGGATGGCGTTGTTAAAGATCCTTTTACCCGAAATTGGCTGAATTTGCTGTGTTTCTTACTTTCTGGATTGCCCGCAGATGGCACTAGCGCCGCAGAGGTAGGATTTATGTTTGCGGACTGGTATCGACCAGATGCAATACTTGAATATCCCATTGGTGGTAGTGGTGCTTTAGTTGACACCCTTGTACAAGGATTGAAGCGTCACGGTGGGAAGTTGATTCTGGGCGCTCATGTGGAAGAAGTGCTTGTAGAAAGGAATCGTGCGGTGGGTGTGCGTCTGCGCGATCGCCAAGAAATTCGGGCGCGGCGGGCAGTAATTTCTAATGCATCGGTTTGGGACACACTGAAGTTACTACCAGAAAAGGCAGTACCCAAACAGTACCGCGCTAAACGACAGGCGACACCTGAGTGTGATAGCTTTATGCATTTACATATAGGCATTGATGCTCAAGGATTACAGTCAAATTTACGGTGTCATTACATCGTGGTTAATGACTGGGAATTGGGCATAACAGCACCTCAGAATGTTGTAGTGATATCAATTCCTTCAATTCTCGATCCATCCTTAGCGCCACCAGGTAAGCACGTAATTCATGTTTATACTCCTGGTAATGAGCCATACTCTATCTGGCAAGGAATGGATAGAAGGAACCAAGAATACGCCGAACAAAAGCGATCGCGTGCAGAAGTAATGTGGCAAGCGCTACAGCGGATAATTCCAGATATTCGCTCTCGTTGCGAAGTCACACTTGTTGGTACACCTCTAACTCACGAGCGTTATCTCCGCCGTCACCAAGGTTCTTACGGCCCAGCAATTCAGGCTGGAAGTGGGATGTTTCCTGGGCCTAGCACACCTTTAGCAGAACTGATGTGCTGTGGCGACTCGACATTTCCCGGCATTGGTTTACCAGCAGTCGCCGCGAGTGGGCTAATTGCTGCGAATACCCTTGCACCTGTTAGTAAGCATTTAGCAATGCTTCAAGATATCAAGTGCATTTAATTTTTTGAGTATAAAATCTAGTTGCCAAGAGAGCCGCACCTGCTGCCAAAACTGCTAGTACACTGTCAGGTTCGGGTACGGCAGCAACTTCAGCATCAATTCGTGCAGTTCCAGTAAACAAACCTGTCAATTCAGGTTTTTGCAATATATTAGCAAACTCTGGAGAAACCAGCAATTTAACATCAGGGATGGTTAAATTTTGACCATCAAATGCCACAGGTTCTGTAATACTCAAATCAAACAAAATTGTATTTAGAGAAAATGTGTCTCTTAAAACAAATCCGCTGCCACCTGTGACAGTACGTCCCGGAGCCAGACCAATTGATAAGTTACCAACAGTAATTTGATTATTGAAGGTAACAGTACCACTACCCTCGATTGTACCTGAGAGCGGAGTAAAACCGCCCTCGTCACTAAACGTGAAGTTAGTATCTGAATCGATGTTGAAGCCAACTAAGTAATTGCTGGGAATTGGTGCAACTGTATTATTAGTGCCTGTCAAGACTAGCCCGATACTTTTAAGAATCTCCTCGTGATCACGATCAATGCTAGTGACTCCAGATATCACTTTAAAAGTTGCAGCTTCTACCTCTATAGGTGCAATTGATATAAAAGCTGCTGTTGTACAAGCAAGAATCCCTGAAAAGTCAAAAAAGCGCATAAATACTCCTTCTTTTAGTAGTTAATTTTATCTACAAAGCGCTCGTTATAAAACTAAAAATACTTTTATAAAATTTATATGAAGTAATCGTCAAGCTAATAGTAAGATTTCAGTCGTAGAGTTACAAATACAAAGTTAGGTACATGGGGATAAATAAATATCACTGCTTAGGAGGAAGCATAAAGTATGAAGTATAAGGCATTAGGTATAAAAGATGATAAAAATATAGTTATGTTTAATTATGTCTACTGCCAATTATTTAGCCTTAAATCTAAAAATAATGATGTGGTTAAGCATAAGTTTTATCTTTAATTATTGATAAGTTTATGTTAAGAGGTGAAGCACTATCTCAAAAACTATTTATAAACTAAATCTTAAGTAGGATGCGTTAGGCGTTCATGTCTGTTTCTAGACTAGTCAGGTGGATACGACGATGCCTGCGGCGGGCTACGCCTACACTTTATTTGCTGATTTAAGCAAAAAACAGGCGAAGAATTTTTCTGCTTATTGCAAAAGCATCGCAGTCGGATTGTCAATTATGCCTACTATCAGGCGGAACAACTTTGTTATATTGGTTCTGGGGCTGTAGAGTCTGCCATTAAACATCGACATCAGGTTAAAACTTTCCGGCGCTCAGTGGCATCCTGAAAATGTACCACCAATGCTACAACTGCGTTGTGCCTATCTTAATGGTCAACTGGCTATTTGATGTTTACGCAAAAATGGGATGTTCCTGATGTAGAAGCAGATATTTTCTTAATAACAATTTCAATTTTTATCAAATTTTAAAATTTCACTTAAATTAAACAATTTGGGAGCCTCCTTACTAACAATTAATGGCAGCTTGCCATTCCATTTTTCTATTGCTTGCCTTTGCAGAATTTCGGGAGTTAAACCATCACGTAATAATCTATGCGCTTCAGCTTCTCCTTTTGCTAAATTAACTTTTGCCTCAGCCTCTTTTGTTGCTTTTAATGCGATAAACTCTGCTTGTTTTGCTTCTTGTTCAGCAATCTGCTTTGCCTCCACTGCCTCACCAAATCTTTCTGAAAAATGGACATGAACTAGAGAAATATCATCAACTGCAACATGATAGCTACCCAGGCGTGTGGACAAAGCATCATCTATTCCACCTTTGACTTCTCCTCGTTTAGTAATAATTTCTTCAGCAGTATACTTTGCCATTACTGCTTTTAGCACTTCTTCAACTGCTGGGTTAATAATCCGAATAACTATATCTTGTTCATCTCCAATTTCTTGAAAGATGGCATTCGCTTCTTGGGGAACAATATGCCAATTGAGAGCTACATCGGTGAAAACATTTTGTAAATCTTTAGAAGAAGCCTCAGCCGAAATTTCCTGCTTTTGGACTCGAATACTCAACTTTTTCACAGTATTAACTACAGGAATAATTAAGTGAAGTCCTTCACCTAATATCTGGTTTTGTACTTCACCAAATTTCATCAAAACACCACGTTCACCTGCATTTACAATCACACAAGGCGTGAGAAAGAGAGTTATCAGGAACAAAAGAGCAGTCAGTTTACCGGCACTGTTAAAAGTTGGATTTTTTTTCATCTGTGTGAAACATGTATGCGTCTTACATAGAGACACATATTTAGGAGTTGTAAGCTTCTTTTGGTCATGCTCTTATGACTTTGACTTTAAGTCAATTTTCATATCACTGAGCAGTTAATGTGTTGAATATATATACAGGTATATAATTAAGCCGCCAATGTGTACTTTACTACCCCAACTTGGAGATAGTGAACGTTAGGTAGCTTTATATTTACCTAAATCACTGTAATAATATCTAAAAACCGTAGTATTTGAAAAGGTAAGTTGCCCTTAATTGAGTAAAGCAGCAGGGCAAATCACACTTTTCCCAACCAATGTATTACATTTAGCTCGTCTTTTTGTTTACCAAACTCATTAGCTGCTTATCCAAGTCGATGAGATAATCTCTACCGTAAGCCCCATTTTCTAAGCCTGTAACAAGATGATTGGGAATGTCTTGTCTAATTTCCTCACTACAAGAACCAGCAGCCAAGGCAATTGCAGCTACTGTATCCACATCTCCCGTAAAAGCAATACAATCTTGTAAAAGTTCGCTCATGCTGTCATTTCGCATTACCGCAGTAATCGCAGCCCTGACACTCATCCAGCCTTTGGACTTTACTTTACGTTGCCACGGTTTAGACCACTCCCCAGAGACATAACCTTCTAGAAACTGTCCTAATTTGCGTTTTGCTCCCAGCCGATAGATAAAATAATGTGACATCAAGGCAGCCACAACGGCAGCATTGATTCCATCAGGTGTCTTGTGGGTAATTGCCGCTTGAATTGTTGCCGCCTCAATGACTTTTTCTGGTGTCGGATAGATGCCAATGGGGGCTGCACGCATTGCCGCCCCGCTTTTGTCACTCTCAGGGTTAATTTTCGTTAAAAACTCTTCCCCATCTTGAATTTCTCTCAGAAAATGCTAGAAGCTTCGAGCATAACCTTCTCTCTCATCGCGTTTAAAGGCTTTAACGAAACTATCGGCTAAAACTTCTACCGTCCACGGTGCTTGAGCAACAATTATTTCAGCAATGGCAATGCTCATCTGGGTGTCATCCGTGTAGCTGCTAGGATTTAGTCGAAAACGCGGATGTTCCACGTATCGACTCAAATCATTGTTAACGATCATCTCGTCAGCATATTCAAAGCCTGCACCGTAGGCATCTGCGTAGGCGTAGCCCGCCGTAGGCATCGCTAACTTTAGCAGCATATTCGTATTAAATTAAAAACGGACGCGCTAGAAAAAAGCTAGAAACTGATTTAGCATCTACCGGCTCTCCCTCCAGAATCGCTTTCTCTAATTCTTCGGGAGTCAAAAACACAGTTTCGATATCCTCGTCTCCATCTTGTGGTGGTGGTGTTTCCAGCTTTTCTAAATCTCGCGCCAGAAAAGCATAGATAATTTCATCAGAATAGCCGGGAGCTAAGAAAAACTCGCCTAATTTATTCCATTTTTGGGCACTATAGCCAGTTTCTTCTTGAATCTCACGCTGTATTGTTTCTAAAGGTTCTTCATTTGCTTCTACAGTTCCCGCCGGAAATTCTAATATTCGGCCCTGAATTGCAAAACGATACTGGCGCACCAGAACAAGTTTACCCTCAGGCGTCACTGGCACAGCTAGAGCGCCACCGGGGTGACGAATACATTCCCATTCTCCTTCTGATTTATTAGGCAAACGCAAGCGATTAACTTCAAAATCAAATTTGCGTCCTTTATAAAACAGGCGTTGTTTTAGTAGTTGTGGTAATTCTCTACCTAATGGCATAATAAAATCTGATTATCTGTGAATACAGAGGTGAAATCAGCGTTCTTCTGCGTTTAAGGATGGTATTTTTAATTGCCCATCAATAAATGTACATCAGAACAGTCTACCTTTTTCAGCAGTTCTTTAATAAGATACCCGGATACTGGTTCTATCCAATCTGGGGCAATTTCTGCCAGTGGAACTAACACAAAGGCCCGATCCCGCATTCGTGGGTGCGGAATCTGGAGATTTGGTGTATCCAGAATAATGTCATCAAATAATAACAAATCTAAATCCAGGATTCGTGGCCCCCAACGTTCCTGACGCACACGCCCAAATTGTTGTTCAATTCCTAACAAAATTTCTAATAACTGCTGGGGTAGTATTTCTACTTGCAATGTGACGCAGCCATTTAGGTAATCTGGCTGTGGTGGCCCCACAGCTTTGGTTTGGTACCAATTGGATCTGGCTTCTAAGACAATACCTGGAGTTTGGGCTAAAGTTTCTACAGCTGCTTCTAAAACTGTTTGTGAATCGCCGATATTACTACCAAGAGCAACGGCGCTTCTTCTTGGCTTTGCTTCGGCGTACCTCGCCTTAAGCATCGCACCCTCCTTAAGTAAGCTGTTCTTGGGCTGTCTTTGCGAATACTTCGGCACACCTGTTCCAGAAAATGCCAATAATTTTAGATATCAAAATTGCAGCGTTTTTACAAAACTAAATTTACTAAATCTCGAAAACATTATTTTATGGTGAATTTAGTTAATTATTTATAGGATATTATACTAACACAATGGTGGTGAACTAACCCCAAAGTTGATTGATGGTGGTTATATAAGTTACTACTTTGAGCGAGGAACTGACGTGGGGAAGCTTACCTCCTGGTTCAAGCGAAGACCAACTAATTTGAGTGACTCTGGACAAGGAGGAACAAATGAGAGCTTACCACCAGCACATGTGCCGCAGGCGAGGCAGTTACTGAGCAAATGAAAATTTTACCCTCTAGGAAGAAGGCTAATCAGGCAACTCGCGGTAAACCACTTTATCGTCGCATCTGGTTTTGGGCAGGCTTGGGTTTAGGTGGTGGAATAGTTGCCTTAATCTACGGCATCAGTTTAATAGATCGAACTTTGCCGGATCAGACGGAGTTGAATGCCGTGGTTAGAGAGCAAACACTGACGATCAAAGCTGCTGATGGAACTATATTACAACAACAAGGTGAAACGGCCAGAGAACAGCTAAAGCTGGAACAAATACCAGATAACTTAAAAAAAGCTTTCATCGCCTCAGAAGATAGAAGATTTAAGCAACACAACGGATTTGATCCACAAGGGATTGCCAGAGCAGGTTTGAATAATTTGCGATCGCAAGGTGTTGTTGAAGGTGCTAGCACTATTACCCAACAGCTAGCGCGGATTCTGTTTTTGAAACAAGAACAGACAATCTGGCGCAAACTCAAAGAAATCCGTTTAGCACAAAAAATGGAGAATGAATTAACCAAAGATCAGATTTTAGAGCGCTACCTAAATCTGGTTTATTTGGGAGGTGGAGCTTATGGTGTGGCAGATGCATCGAGGGTATACTTTAGTAAAACGCCAGACCAGCTTTCCTTAGCCGAAATGGCAACGATAGCTGGATTAGCCCCTGCTCCTAGCTTATACGCTCCAGATAAGAATCCAGAAGCTGCGAAACGGCGGCGGGACTTGGTATTGCTACGGATGCAAGAAGATAAAATAATTACGCCAGAACAAAGGCAGGCAGCAGTCCAAGAACCACTAATTCTCAAAACCAGTTTACCCAAGCGAGTGGAAGTAGAATCACCCTACTTTACCAGCTACATCCAAAAAGAATTGCCGAAGTACGTTTCTCCTAACGTGCTAAAAAGTGAGGGATTAGTAGTAGAAACTACGCTGAACCCAACTTGGCAGAAAGTAGCAGAAGAGTCAGTTGCCAAAACCCTGCGAAATCAAGGAAGCTGGGAGAATTTTAAGCAAGGAGCAATGGTAGCCATTGATCCCCGCAACGGTGAAATTAAGGCAATGGTTGGGGGAAAAGACTTTGGTAAAAACCAGTTTAATCGGGTTACTCAGGCACAACGGCAGCCAGGATCGACATTTAAAGGGTTTGTATATGCCACTGCGATCGCTAGCGGTAAAAGCCCCTACGATAGCTATGAAGATGCGCCCTTTGTCGTAGATGGTTATGAACCGAAAAACTATAGTGAAAGGTTTCGGGGTTCCATGAACATGCGAGATGCCCTCACCCGCTCTATTAATATTATTGCGGTGAAGGTGTTGATTGATGTGGGATTTACGCCAACGATTAAACTTGCCCATGATATGGGGATAAAATCTGAACTTAAGCCCACCTACTCCTTGGCTCTCGGCTCAAATGAAGTCAATCTGTTGGAATTGACTAGCGCCTATGGCAGTTTTGCAACTCAAGGATTGCACACAGAACCTCATGGTATTACTCGCATCCTCAACCGCCAAGGCAAGGTGATCTGGTCAGCTAATTTCAAGCCACAACGGGCCCTTGACGCTGACAGTGCCGCCATCATGACTTGGATGTTACGCAACGTCGTAGAAGAGGGAACTGGTGCTGCTGCTCAATTAGGTAATAGACCAGTTGCAGGCAAGACCGGCACTTCCGACGAAGCCCGTGATTTATGGTTTATTGGCTACATTCCCCAGATGGTGACAGGGGTTTGGCTAGGTAACGATGATAACCGCCCCACAGATGGTAGTAGTGGTAGTGCTGCTTACACCTGGCACGAATTTATGGAAAAAGCGGCAGAAGGGATGCCGATAGAAAAATTTCCCAAACGTCCCAAGTTAGAAGGTCGCAAAGGCACTATCAAAGCCCAGTCTATCAAGCCCAAACAAGTGCTGAATCGTTCTATCTCTAATGATGATGACTCAGAAGGAGAAAGTGCTAGAAATTCTGAAGAGAGTAGGTCATCTAGGAGACATAGGAGGAGCTATTCTCAAGAAGAACAGCAATCGAGCGATTATACCCCAAGACGAAGAAGACGCGATCGCACTCAAGAATCAACTTCCACTAACTCTTCTTCAGAGTCATCTACTCCACGGCGGCGGCGCTCTAGAAGAGTAGAATCTGATTCTTCTTCTCCCGCGCCTCGAAGAAGTCGGCGATTTTCCTCTCCGACAAATAGTTCCGGTTCTTCAGGTTCTTCATCGTCACAGCCATCTTGGCGGGATAGACTTAGACCTTCTAACTAATGAAGAGTGGGCATAGGGCATTGGGGCATTGGGCATTGAAAAGAGGACTTAGGGACAAAGAGAATTGGGGACAAGGGGAAAGACTTGTTGCAAGTTCTCACCTTTTGTCCCCTTGTC
>NZ_CAXTNE010000229.1:0-13214 GCF_964245445.1 uncultured Nostoc sp. | reverse complement strand
GTTGTTAGCGATCGCTGGTTTTTGATCCTACCTCACCAAATCGCGTTGCTCCCACTACAGCTGGTTCCATTTTATCTACCTGCGTTTCTACAAAGTGTTGTGGAAATCTGCCGCATTAAAGCCGAACAAAAGGGTATTGAGTTTATTTATCAGCCACCGGAGAATTCAGCAATTGGTATTGTTGCTGATGAGAAGCGTCTGCGACAAGTTCTGATTAACTTGCTGGGAAATGCCATTAAGTTTACCGACAAAGGCAGTGTCACATTTAAAGTGGAAGTGCTGTTAGGGGATATAACTAATCTTCGCTTCTATATTCACGATACGGGCATCGGCATGAGTCCCCAGCAATTAGAGAAAATCTTCCTCTCCTTTGAGCAAGTCGGGGATAGCAGACGTCAAAGCGAAGGAACGGGATTAGGACTTGCTATCAGCCAGCGATTTGTTGAGTTGATGGCTAGTCAAATCCAGGTTGAAAGCCAATTAGGGGTTGGTAGTAAGTTTTTCTTTAATATTAACTGTGCGATCGCAACTGATTGGGTACAAGCAAATTCCCTAACATCATCTGGCAGAATTATCGGATATGCTGGCATTAACGTTAGCGTTGGCGTTCGCGAAGCGTCTCCGACAGGAGAAGCCTCTCGTAGAGAAGCGGTAGCGAGTCCTCTCCCAAGGGGAGACGCCAAGGGCGATAGCGCAGCGTTAGCGAGTCATCGAGCGTCACGAGCGTCAACCTCTGTGAAAGAGAATCGCAAAAAAATCCTAATTGTCGATGACCGTTGGGAAAATCGGTCAGTGATTGTCAATCTTTTGGAACCCCTTGGTTTTGAGGTTCTCGAAGCCAACAACGGAGAAGAGGGTTTAGAAAAAATTACACGCGATCGCCCCGATATGATCATTTGTGATTTAGCCATGCCCGTAATGGATGGCTGGGAAATGCTCAAACAATTGCGTCAGTCCGAAACTTTACGTGATGCCATTGTGATTGTCTCTTCTGCGAGCGTGTTTGAGATTGACCGCCAAAATAGTTTAGATGCTGGTGGTAACGATTTCTTGGCAAAACCCGTGCAAGCAAATGAACTTTATGCTGTATTAGCCAAGCAATTACAATTAAATTGGGTATATAAAGATACCAATATTGAATCCTCGCTCGATACAGATGCAAGCGCCAAAACCATTTTAATTCCAAGTATTTCTGATTTAAAAGGATTATTAGAACATGTGGAAACTGGGTACTTTAGAGGCATCCGAGAAGAATTGGATCAATTAGCTCAATTAGATGAACAATATCAACCCTTTATTCAAGAACTTAGGGAATTGGTTAAAGGCTTCAATATTCAGACAGTTCGTCATTTTCTCCAAGAGTCGATAAACCAATCTCAAAAATCAACAAAGATTTAGGTAGGAGATTCAAAACTGATGACAACTGATGGTACAGGTCAAACAATTCTGATTATTGACGATTATCCAACTAATATCGAAGTGCTATATGATGCACTCGACCGATCAGGTTATAAAGTCCTAGTAGAAATGGATGGTTTGCACGGTATTGAAACGATTAAAAACTACCCTCCTGATTTAATTTTACTAGATGTAATGATGCCAGGAATTGATGGCTTTGAAACCTGCCGTCAATTAAAATCTCAGCAGACTACCTGTGAGATTCCGATTATTTTCATGACTGCTCTTAATGATACAACCGATAAAGTCAAAGGTTTAGTCTTAGGAGCTGTCGATTATATTACAAAGCCATTTCAACAAGAAGAAGTTCTTGCACGCATTAGGATTCACCTGAAACTGCGACAAGCAAATTTAGAATTAGCTCGACAAAAGGATATTTTAGAACAACGGGTACAAGAACGCACCACAGAGCTTTCGCAAGCGCTAGATAATTTTAAAAACGCACAATTGCAATTAGTCCAAAGTGAAAAAATGGCAACCTTGGGTAACTTAGTTGCAGGGGTAGCGCACGAAATTAACAACCCTCTTGGATTTCTCAAAGGCAGCCTGAATAACGCCCAAGAGTATATCCAAGATTTATTTAAGTATGTGCAATGTGTGCAGCAACATTATCCACAACTAACACCGACCGTCACCAACCTTGCCGAGAAAATTGACTTAGAATTTCTTAGTGAGGACTTACCAAAGCTGCTAGGTTCGATGCATGTAGCAACAGAACGTATTATAAACATTAGCACTAGTCTCCGCACCTTTTCCAGAGCCGATACATCTGAAAAAGTTGCTTGCGACCTGCATGAAGGAATTGAGAGTACACTGTTAATTTTGAAGTATCGCCTCAAACCGTCCCAAAAACGTCCAGCGATTGAGGTAATTACAGATTATGGTAAATTACCGCCTGTTAAGTGCTTTTTAGGACAATTAAATCAAGTATTTATGAACATCCTTGCCAATGCAATTGATGTATTAGATACAGAAAGCGTTGGGCGAACATTTGCCCAATTACAAGCTAATTCTCAACAAATTATAATTCGCACTGAAGTATCCAGCGACCAAAATACGGTAGTAATTAAAATCAAAGATAACGGGTCGGGAATCCCAGAGGATATTAAAGGACATATCTTTGACCACTTGTTTACCACTAAAGACGTTGGCAAGGGAACAGGATTGGGATTAGCGATCGCTCGTCAAATTGTCGAAGAAACGCACAATGGTAAGTTAATCTGCAACTCCATTCTGGGTGAGGGCACAGAATTTATTATTAAGATTCCAGTGTCTTAATTGCTACTATTTAAATGACAGATACGAGGAAAAAGAAATTATTTTTCCCCACTATTTCCATCTTTCCTCTCAAAGAGGCTTTTGAGTAGGTATACCAACAGCACGAGGAAAATTAGCTGGTGTGGTAGCTAGCTTACGTAAATACACACAGTGCCGGATGCTGTGACTTAGGGGTGTTGTAAATTGCTCGATTGATTCAATCGCGCCACCCAGGTGCTTTACAGCATTCTGCAAAGCAGTTGTTTCATCCTCTGTCCAATTACCGCGATAAATTATGGCTAAACCTCCCTGTTTGAGCAGTGGTAAGGTATATTCTGCACAGACAGAAGCTGGCCCTACAGCACGGATTAATGCAATGTCGTAAGCTAGTCGATGCTGCGGGTGATGGCCGATTTCTTCAGCCCTACCAACAAGAGTTTTAGCATTGGCAAGGGCAAGTTCAGTTAATACATTGTCGATAAAAGAAATTTTTTTCCGAGTGGAATCGAGAAGATTAATTGTGCAATTAGGTACAGTAATTGTCACTGGAATACCTGGAAAACCCGCACCTGTACCAATATCGATCAGAGCAGGGGAAGCAGGGGAGAAATTTGCTGATAAAAGAGGTGCAATTCCTCGTAGAGAATCCCAGAGATGTTTTTCCCAAAATCCTTGGGGGTCAGTGATTCGAGTTAAATTGAGTTGGCGATTACCTTCTAGGATTAACTCATAAAGCCTTTGGAATTGCGCTTGCTGTTGGAGGGTTGGTTGCCAATTGAGAGTTTGCTGCCAGATTTCTGCCATCTCAGGCAATAGGTTTGTCATTTGTCATTTGTCATAAGGCATGGTTATTCTCGTTGTACCCTTGTCCCCTTGCCCCTTTGTTCCCCTGCTCTCCTCTCACACGGTTGGTAAAGGTTCTTTAACTTTGGCTTCTAGTGTCTTTGGATCTACTGATTGTAGTTCACCGTGGTTGAGTGTCCAGCAACGATCTGCGATCGCTAACAGATCCCCAGCATCGTGTGTCACTACCAACAGCGTCCAATCTTGTTTCAGTTTCCCTAATAAATTTACCAGTTGCCGACGCATTGACCAATCTAACCCAGCTGTGGGTTCATCCAATAACAGTAAATTTGGCTGGCGAATCAATTGCACTGCCAAAGCTAAACGTCGTTGCTGACCACCACTCAAAGCATAGGGAGCGGCAGAGAGCGATAAATGCTCTAATCCCACTTCGGTTAGGGCCTGTCTGACTCGTTCTGACCCTAACTCAGGATGTCCTAAACGCAATTCTTCTAAAATTGAACCACCGCAAAAGTGACGCTCTGGAAATTGAAATACCAACCCAGCTAACTGTTGCAGCTGTTCGGCTATAAGTTCTTGTTCCCGCCAAAAGAGTGCACCGCTAGTGGGTTCGGCTAGTCCCGACAAAATTTCTAGTAAGGTACTTTTACCCGAACCACTCGCGCCAATAATCAGACCTAGCTGCTGGGGTGCTAATTCCAAGTTGATCGATTTGAGGATCGCTGTTGGGCACGCTGTCGGGTGATAATTTAGATTTCGGAGATAGAGCATTTGTTAAGATTACCAAAAAGTCAGCAAATTACTGATTAGCTACACTGAAAGCATCTGGAAAATTCAAAGAAAGGATTAACACCTTAATCTAGCAGCAAGAATCATCCACTTTTTCTTTATTGTGGCAGAGTCACCCTTAAAACTTTGGCTCTAACCAGCTTGGGAACATGAAAAAATTACCAAAGTCAACCTTTATATAAGAAAATTTTGGTTGAAGCAGAGGCAAGTTAAAATTAACCATTTTTTGCATTCTAAGTAACACATACAACTATTTCAACCGCAAATATTCTGAGGGTTAAAATGACTAAAAGGTTTTCTTCGCCTCGATTAGTAGTGTCTGCTAGACTCACTAACCTTGCTCAGACCGCTTTTGGCGCTGCGTTCGCCTTTGGCGTTGCCCCTTGGGCAATCGCACTTAATTTATGGGTAAATCCCTCCCTGGCTGGCGATCCGTTTCGCAATCGTGAACCTCATCAAATTGGCGACCAAACAGAAGCAGCTTTTAAAGCGATTTTCCAACAGGGCAATTATCCAGCAGCACAGCGTTATCTGGAACAAGCACTATCCAAAGAGCCAAATGAACCTCTAGCTTATGCCATGAGAGCATCTTTAGCATACGGAAATAAGGATTGGGCTAAACTAGATACCTACAGCCAAAAAACTCTAGAAACTGGACAAAAACTGATTTCTAACGATCCATTGCGTGGTAATTTATACACTGCTGTTGGTCATTTTTTAGAGGGAGCAGTAATTATCACCCGTGAGGGTACAGTCAACGGTGTGCCGCAAGCCTTTAGTCGGTTGCGGCAAGTTTATGAATATTTAGACAAAGCCGAAGCAATTTCTGCCAACGATCCAGAACTGAATTTAATCAAGGGTTATATGGATTTATTGTTGGCAGTTAATTTGCCATTTGCTAGCCCAGATCAGGCAATTGGACGCTTAGAACAAAATGCAGCTCCTGGCTATCTAGTAGATCGGGGCATTGCTCTTGCTTACAGGGATTTAAAACGGTATCCACAGGCGCTAGAGTATGTCAACCGGGCGATCAAAACGACATCCGATAATCCAGAAATTTATTATCTTAAAGCCCAAATACTGAAACAACTGGGGCAAAGAGAAAAAAGCCAGCAGATGATCCAGGAAGCGATCGCTAATTTTGACAAAGCCTTGACTAAAAAATCCCAACTCCCAAGCGATTTAGTCAAACAAATTGAACGTGAACGCAGCAGTGCTGTTAGCTTGAAGAATCCTTAGTCCCTATTCCCCACTCCCCACTCCCTACTTTGATATGCTTATTTGCAGAACAGTAATTGAGATCCTAGACCAAAATGGAGATTCAGTTCCGCGAAATTAATCCTTTTGATATGTGGATTTGGCTAAAATTCAGCACAAATCCTTCTGCGCGTGAAAAGCAGTATGTAGAAGAAGTTTTCAATTCCTGGTTTTATCTGGGTAAATTGGGTGCATTTAATGCAGAGAATCTTCAGGTGCAGGACACAGGACTCGATATCAGCTACATGAATTATGATGAGCAAGGGTATGAAAAAAGCCTGCTTGCATTGATGCACAACATTGGTGAGTTTGAATATGAGGGTCAATGGGGGCGTTGTTGGTTTGACTTAGGAACTAGTGATGCGATCGCTCTGGATATTTTAATCAACGCTCTCACCCAGCTAAGTCAGGAATATGTCACCATTGAAGAATTGTACATCGGTGGCGAAAATCCAGATTGGCCTATTGAGGGTAGCGAAAGTCGTCCTCAGTCTATTTACGATAATTAGTTACAAAAATGAATAAAGCAGGCGAAATTCGGGTAATAGCCTTGGGGCTAATTCGGGATGGCGATCGCATATTTCTTTCTGAAGGCTACGATCCCGTAAAGCAAGAAACATTTTATCGCGCTTTGGGCGGTGGTGTTGAATTTGGCGAAACCAGTCATGCCGCCTTAGAACGGGAGTTTCAAGAGGAAATTCAGGCAGACTTAACGAATATTAAATATCTAGGTTGTATAGAAAATCTGTTTACATTTAATGGTAGGCAAGGTCATGAAATTATTCAGCTTTATCAATGTGACTTTGTTGATTCCAAATTTTATCAACTGGAAAATTTAGTTTTTTCAGAATCACAAACTCATAAACATAGAGCATTATGGATAGATATCTCTCGCTTGAAATCTGGGGAATTCAAATTAGTACCTGAAGTATTTTTTGAATATTTATAAAGAATATGGAAGTTTACTAAGATTACTTTGCTGTTAATTATGTTACCGCACTCAGCAAAGACACAATATACTAGTTAAAACTAACGCCCTCCCGTTCAGAAGTCTCAGCTAAACGTCGATGTAAAGATTTCGGTATCCGTACTAGTAGTTTAACCTATAGCTATTATTACTAAGCTAAAACACATCTAATTTGCATATCAAAATTTTATCAATATCTTGTGGAATAGGCATCTATATATCTGGATCTAACTCTTGAGTTTTTCCTGCACGGTATTCAGCCATTGCCTCAGTTGCAAGGAAAGCGAGTACGTCAGGGGAACGGGTGAAAGCTTCATCCCAAGAGCGTTCATCTTCTAATTCTTCCAAAATTATCGCCGCGATCACATCTTGTTCATTGGCAGGTAAATTTTTGAGTTTGGCGATCGCTTGTTCAAGTAGCTCAGTCATAGCTGTTAATCGTTACGAAAGTCATACTATAAATTATCTCTGCTTGCACTCTGTTGGGGTTTTCAGGGTGCGATCGCCACTTACAGTCAACGTTTATGCCTGGACTTAACCTAAGAGAATACCGGACTATTAACACCAGGCCAATGTGGAATCACTCTGTCTCTAATACGAGCGCTCACTTGACAATTAGAGCAAGATTATAGTAACAATAATGGCTAGCACTGAACAAAATCTGAAGTCTTAACCAAGCTTCTGATCCAGCGCTCTAGTCAATTACAGCGGGTATAGCCCACTGTATTTTTGAGGAAAAATTAATGATGATAAAACCAATTGAATTCCGCATTCCAGCGGATGAATATCGTACTATGCCAGTTCCTTCTAACGGAGCTATAAGTAAAGCAAAACTAGCAACTTGCTTTGTACGTGTAGAAGATGTTCCTCAAGATCTGGAATATTGGATGTCCATTAACCCGCGTACCCCCCGCCGCAACACTAAAGGTGCGCTAGCAGGAGTTGTCGCTCATCAAATCGTTGAAACCTTAAGGGAGCATCCTGAAAAATTTGCTTTCAAAAATCAAGGTATTTATCTGATTGTAAAGGACACAGAGTTCGTAAAGGAGAAAGGTGGGCAAGGTATAGTAACCTTGCAACTTACAGACCCCTCTCAGCACGGCTTGATCAATGGGGGTCACACTTTCTTTGCGATTCGTGAAGTAACTGAAGACGGCGAGTATCCCAGTCCTTGGGATGCGTATGTTCGCCTTCACATTCTAGCAATGGAGGATGTTGACTCATACCTGATTGCTGATATTGCTGAAGGATTGAACCGCTCATTACAGGTAGACAATACCTCTATCGAGAATCTGCAAGGCTCTTTTGATGAAATTAAGCGTTCTCTAGAAGGAAAACAAGGATCTGAGCAAATAGCCTACAAGATGGGCGATTCCGGAGAGTTTGATGTTGAGCAAGTCCTCACTTATATGAATCTCCTTAATTTAGAGCTGTTTCCTGACAGAAAGAACCATCCTCATACAATTTTCGGCAAGCCCAAAGCTGTTCTTGACACCTTTATCAAGGATGTTAAGGAAAAGCATAGTCGTGTGTTTAAGCGACTTGTTCCTCATCTACATGATATCCTGATTCTAATTGATCGGATACAGCAATTAGCAGCTCCAAAGTTTCCTGGCAAGCTCAAAGTCAGTAACACAAAGAAAAATAATCGCGTTCGTTCGCCCAAAAATAAAGAGCGAAAAGCTCACTTTGCTGGTGGGATAATTAATGGGCATTTGCACCTTGGGTGGCTCTACCCAATGCTAGCAGCGTTCAGAGCCAATATTTCTCGTGCGGCTTGGGAACAAGGGGAGCTAGAGTGGCTAGTCAACCCTGAAGAATTATTAAAAGCTACGATCGACGAGATGGCTGGAATAGTGCTTAAGGAAAATGAAGACAATAAGGGTAAACCTGCTGAAGTGGGTCGTAAAGAAGCAGCCTATCGTGGTTGCTATAGCGTCATAGTTATGGAGTTGGCTCAACGGGGTATCCTGACCTCATAAGTTTATGGGTTAGATTGATAGATTGGTCTTAAACTTTAATCTGTCCAACCCTCTAAGGTGTTCGGACTTTTTTTCTGAGATAACTGGCAAAGCAAGTTATTGCGGGAGCATGACCGTTCTACAATAAAAACAAAGACGTTGAGGTTGAACTAACCTAATGGGGGTACCTGAAACAAACCCAAAGATACCAATGCTTTCATCAAGCCTCTACGAAACTGATTTTTACGCTTGGACACAGGAACAAGTAACTTTACTTCGCAATGAGCAGTGGAGTCAGATTGATCTGCAAAATCTGATTGAGGAGATTCAATCTTTGGGTAAACAGCAACGTCAAGAACTGCGAAACCGTCTTAGTGTGTTGATTGGACATTTACTAAAATGGCAGTACCAGTCAGGGCGTCGTAGCCGTAGCTGGTTAGCAACACTTCGTATTCAACGCTTAGATATTGCTGAACTGCTCGAAGACAATCCTAGCTTAAAACCCTACCTTGAAGAAGCACTTTGCAAAGCCTACCTTAAAGGTGTCGAATTAGCTGTTGGAGAAACAGATTTGCCCAAGCGTACTTTTCCGGTAGAGTGTCCCTACAGTTTGCCAGAGATTGTGGACTATGACTTCTACCCCGGTGAACCAAGCAAGTTACTAGATGAATCAGAGCAGTAATTTGAAATTAAAGTAAATCTTCTTCAGATAGCTGGGCTATTTTCATCAAGACATTCAAGGTTGCAGCTTTCAAATCTTGATTGCGGTGAACAGGAATTGACAGGATTTTTTGTACTTCAGGGTTTTCATAAATATGGTGACTGCCAATAATTCTTTGCAAAACCCAACCTTTTTGCTCTTCCCATAAAGAAGTTGACGTACTTCTTCTGGAAAAATTTCATGTTCGACTGCTAAAGCACAACGTTGGGGCTTCTCTTGTAGGGTAGCAATAGCATTCATCAATCCTCGAAACCAACGATCAGCAAATTCAGGATTCCGCTCTCGATACCAGCGATAAGCTTGCTTAATTTGAGTTTCTGCGATTGGGGTAATCTCAACCTGAAATGCCATACTTTTGCTGCATTTCTTGGACGAAATCTCCAATTGGGCGAGTTTTACCAGCGTTAAGTTCCTCGAAACCTTGTCCAATACCTGCAATTGTCTCCAATTGATCAATCAGTTGGCGTAATTTGGCGGGGTTGATTTTGGCAGGGTCTAGAAAGGTGACGAGAACTTGGGAGCGATCGCTAATATCTTGCGGTAGCTGGGTGAGGTGAATTTGCCCATCCTGATAAATGCCTTCGATAGTTTTTATCATGAGTTAAAGTTGGGTTAGTATTTCCTTTAATTCTACTAACTAGACTCAAAGGGCTGGATCTGGAATTCCAGCCTGCTCAAAATGACATAGGTTTTCATTTGATGACTAATCTTTTTCTCCCAATTAAACACCAACCGCCTCTGGAATCGCACCTTGCATTCTCCCGAAAGCATCAATTAAATTCTGCAATTGTTGATCAGCCTTAACAACTCCTAACCCGCGCACCGTCACTTTCCCAGGAGAATACACAAAGCGCGTTTTAAGATTGTCTGGTAAATTCGCCGCCAATAAATTCCAAGCGGGTTCCTCCATCGGTGTTTCTAAAACGACGTGCTGCTTGTTTTCTGGTTTAATCCGGCTAAATCCGAGTTTTTTCGCTAGCTGTTTGAGTTCCATGACTCGCAAAAGTTGATTTGCAGACACTGGTAAACTACCATAGCGATCGCTCCACTCAGCTGCAATCTGCTTTAATTCTGATTTAGATTTGGCTGTCGCCACCGCCCGGTATGCACTCATCTTTTGATCCAAATCGGTAATGTAATCTGCTGGGATGAACGCCGTCAGGTTGAGGTCAATCTGAGTATCCTCCACTTTCGGAATTTCTTGTCCTCGGATTTCCCGAATAGCTTCTTCTAGCATTTCCATATATAAATCAAAACCGATGGCATCCATTTGACCGGATTGTTCTGCACCTAGCAAGTTACCCACGCCTCTGATTTCCATGTCGCGCATCGCTAGTTGATATCCAGAACCTAGCTGAGTAAATTCCTGAATCGCTCGTAATCGTTGCCGTGCTGCATCAGATAATGCCCGTTGCTTCGGATAAAATAACCAAGCATGAGCTTGGATACCTGCACGTCCCACACGACCGCGTAATTGATACAGCTGTGCCAATCCAAAGCGGTGAGCATCTTCAATCAAAATCGTGTTGACTCGCGGAATATCTAAGCCAGATTCAATAATTGTCGTACAAACGAGGATATCTGCATCGCCATTACTGAAGGTGAGCATGGTTGATTCTAACTCGCTTTCATCCATTTGACCGTGAGCGATCGCAAACCTAGCACCCGGTATAACTTCTCGTAAATTGGCTGTTGTCTCTTCAATTCCGTCTACTCGTGGAACTACATAAAAAACCTGCCCCCCTCTGTCTAATTCTTGACGAATTGCAGTGCGGATACTTTCAGAATTTATTGGTGAAAGATGGGTTTTAATCGGCCGTCTGGTTGGGGGTGGTGTAGTAATCAAACTCATTTCCCGAATTCCCGACAAAGACATATACAAAGTCCGGGGAATGGGAGTGGCGGAGAGGGTAAGCACATCAACCTGAGTTTTCAAGCTTTTAATTTTCTCTTTCTGGTTCACCCCAAACCTCTGTTCTTCATCCACCACCAACAGCCCTAAATCCCGGAATGTCACACCTTTACCTAAAAGTTGGTGCGTACCAATTACTACATCTAATTCACCCGTTGCCAATCGCTTTTGAATATCGCGGCGTTCTTCAGCAGACCGAAAACGGTTGAGCAAACCGACATTTACCGGGTAGGGAGCAAAACGCTCTTTGAGTGTATGGTAATGCTGTTGTGTTAAAATTGTCGTTGGCGCAAGGAGTGCCACTTGTTTACCGGCGGTGACTGCTTTAAAAACAGCACGAATCGCCACTTCCGTCTTCCCGAAACCGACATCGCCACAAACTAAGCGATCCATTGGGCGATCGCTTTCCATGTCGCGTTTTACATCTTGGACAGCTTTGAGTTGATCCGTTGTGGGTTGGTAGGGGAAGGAATCTTCCAATTCCTCTTGCCAAGGCATATCACTTGGAAAGCTAAAACCTTGTTGTTGCGATCGCGCTGCATACAGTTTCAACAAGTCCACCGCCAATTTTTTAATCGCTTTGCGGACTTTATTCTTGGTATTTTCCCAAGCTTTACCAGTCATCCTGTTGAGTTCCGGTGCTTTATCACCTGCGGCGCGGAACCGGGATAAAGCACCTACTTGATCGGCTGCGACTCTGAGTAAGCCGTCAGCATACTGCACCACCAAATAATCACGGGTTTCGTTATTAATCGTCAAACTTTCCAGCTTGACAAATTTACCAACACCATGATTTCTGTGAACTACATAATCGCCTGGACGCAGCTTATTGGGATCAACTTGCTTAGAAGTAGCTTTGTGACGCTTGCGGATATAGCCGGGAGTCGCTAAGGAATGCTGCCCAAAAAATTCCCGATCTGTAACGATTACCAATCGGTATGTAGGCAGGATAAAACCTTCTAGTTCCGCAAGACCAGAATATTTTAGGGCTATGGGAGTATGGTTGATTTGGAGCTTATCTATTGCTTGGTAGTCGCGGGGATTTGGAATAAACTGAGCCGGACAATCATGTTCTTGCAATAGAGAGACAGAACGCGAAGGTTGAGCAGAAAGCAGCCAGATAGAGAAATTGCGATCGCGTTCTTGGCGGATGGTTTCAGCAAGTTTAGCAAACTGGTGTGGCGTGACTGGAACAGGACGGCTGGCAAGATTAATCCCATCATTTTCCTCTGACAGTTCCGAAAAATATAAGGTTTTAAACCTGGCAACATCAGCCAAACACTCATCAAAAGAACGGTGAATCTTCGGCAATGTTAGGGGAGTAGAGGTAGATTCTTCCCCATTCCCCACTCCCCACTCCCTATTCCCTATTTTCCATTGTTCCTGGGCATTTTCTACCCAGCGATCGCTATGAGCATGACACTGTTCTGGCTCATCAATGGCAATCAGGGTATTTTCTGATAAGTAGTTTAGCAGGGACGCTGGTTGCTCGAAAGCCAACCCCAAAAAGCGACGACTACCCTCCAAGAGTGATGAGTTCTCAGTGCTAAGTTCTAAGTCAGAATTTAACTGATAACTCTTAACTCCTAACTCAGAATTATTCTTCAGTGCCGCCATGACAATGGGAGCAAAGCTAGTGGGGGTAAGAATTAACTGGTCAACTTTATCGAGGGCGGAACGTTGGGTTGCTGGGTCAAATTCCCGCATTTGCTCGATTTCATCACCAAACCATTCCAGCCGGACTGGAAACTCAGATGAAACTGGGTACACATCAACAATATCGCCCCGTCGGCTCCACTGTCCTTCTGTTTCCACCAGAGGTACTCGTTCGTATCCCAGAATAGTTATTTTCTCACTGAAGGCATTCAAGTCTAATTCCATCTCCCGCTTCAAGGTAAGACAGAATTGCCCAAAAGCTTCTGGTGGTGGTAAGTGTGGTTGCAGCGCCCCTTGAGTAGCCACAATTGCCAAGGGTCGCTTTGCTCCGGGATTAGGGATTGGGGATTGGGGATTGGGAAGAGACAAGGGAGCAACTTTTTCAATAATTCCTCCTTGTCTGCCGAGTCCCCAGTCCCCAGTCCCCAATCC
>NZ_CAXTNE010000228.1:0-13216 GCF_964245445.1 uncultured Nostoc sp. | reverse complement strand
ATTGGTTTACTAATTGTTGTTACTGTACCTCATAAACCTCAAATACGCTGTAAATAGTCAATATATACATTATTTTTCAATCATTAGGTATAAAAATATATTAAAAAAATGTAAACACCCAGATGGGTATGCAAACTACCACAACAGATAATTAGATGACTAATAAACAAATCAACCCCTTACATGGGATGCTGGTTGATGATTAGTGAGTTTTGCCAATGTCTGTTGTTTCTGCTATCACTGTTACTGTTCCTGCCACAACTGCGAATTTGGGGCCTGGTTTTGATTGCATCGGTGCAGCATTAAAGCTGTACAACGAGTTCAAGTTCACTCGCCAAGAAGGTAGGTTAAGTATTCATGTCACTGGTACTGAAGCTGAACGAGTCCAAACTGATGAAAGCAATCTCCTCTACCAAGCGTTTATCAAGTTCTATCAATATATAAAGCAGACACCGCCAACTGTGAAAATAGAGATTAAGTTAGGTGTTCCGTTGGCAAGGGGTTTGGGTAGTTCGGCGACAGCAATTGTTGGTGGGTTGGTTGCTGCTAATCAACTTGAGGGTACTACTATGAGCCAGTCCCAGGTGATGGAGTTAGCGATCGCAATGGAAGGACATCCTGATAATGTAGTTCCAGCTTTGTTGGGAGGATGTCGTCTTGCTGCTAGCAGTGGCGCAGCTTGGGAAATTTGTGATGTTCCCTGGCATAAAGATGTTGTACCAGTTGTAGCTATTCCTGATTTTGAACTTTCCACTTCAAAAGCGCGGGGCGTTCTCCCAACTGAAGTCAGTCGCACTGATGCGATTTTCAATACGGCACATCTTGGGTTATTGTTGCGCGGCTTGGAAACAGGTAACGGACAATGGTTAAAAACAGCTTTGCAAGATAAGTTGCATCAGCCCTATCGCAAAGCTTTGATTCCTGGTTATGATGCTCTCAACATTGCAGCTGTTAGTGCTGGTGCTTATGGTATGGTAATTAGTGGTGCGGGGCCGACACTGTTAGCTTTGGCGGATAAATTACACTCAGAGGCTGTGGAGGCGGCGATGTTAGCTGCTTGGCAAGAAAAAGGAATTACAGCCGAGGTGCGATCGCTTTCTCTCGATACCCAAGGCGCAATAAGCTTTTAATATTTTACTCAGCACTTAAAAACTCGATTTATGGAGCAAATTCAGGCTGAAATGGCGGCGCTTAACTCTCAAATTCAGGTTCTCCTAAAAGAACGCGCTGCACTCACTATTAATAATGTAATCTCTGGCGAGAATGATTCACCCCAGGCAATGGTTGAAGCCTACCGCCGTCAAGCCAGAGAAAATGCCCAATTATCAGTTGAACTCCAAGGTATAGATGCAGCGATCGCAGCCTTGGAAGGCCAGATAAAACAAAAGCAAACTAAATTAGTGCGTTGGCAAGGTGAATCAAAAGAACTTATCCAACAGCAGCAGCTAGAAGAAGCCAAAGAAGTAGCACAGGTTCATGCTCAACGCATTAATCAACTAGCAGGTGAACTGGCCGCAGAAGTTCGTTTTCTTAAAGCTTGTGCCAATCAACTCAGTCCAATGTATTGGCAGATTTATTACAAGCCTTTCATTACTGGGTTCAAGACAATCTCCGTTCCCTATGTCCGATCTGATGGAGAAGTGTGGACAATTGTCAACCGGATTGTTTAATGCTTTAGCCCCAATTACTCAGCTAAAACACATCAAATTTGATTATGCAAATTTGATCAAACTCTTGTGGGTTAGGGATCTTGCCTGCCTATGATTGCAAATAGCCCTGACAATTGGGCTTAACAATAAAATGTAACGATATTATAGCGGTGGCTTTAGCTGCCGTTTTTTGTTGACGTTGCAAAACTTTACATTTAGAATGGAATCGGCAAAATCAGATAAGTATTTATTCTTATTTATCCTGATAATTTGAAATTCGATGAGTATATATTCCTGTCTATGCCAAAAATTTAATATTCTATAGTTAAAGAATATTTACAAAAGTATAGATTTCTTAATATAATCAAATTAAAAGTGAAAAGGCAAATTAATTGTCAGAAGTGATGAATGCTATTGAATTTCCCTGGCTAACAGCCATAATCCTCTTACCCTTGGTGGCTGCCTTAGCCATTCCCCTAATCCCAGACAAAGAAGGTAGAACTGTGCGGTGGTATGGTCTGGGAGTTGCGATCGCTGACTTTGCACTGATGATTTATGCCTTTTGGTATAAGTACGACTTCCAAAGTTCAAGACTCCAATTTGTAGAAAACTATCCTTGGATACCGCAGTTAGGTTTGCATTGGGCTGTGGGGGTTGATGGTTTATCGATGCCCTTGCTGCTTCTAACAGGCTTAATAAATACCCTCGCAATATTCGCGGCTTGGAAAGTTACCACCAAGCCGCGATTATTTTATGGTTTGATGTTAGCAATGTACAGCGCCCAGATTGGCGTATTTGTTGCTCAAGATTTGCTGCTGTTCTTCCTGATGTGGGAAATTGAGTTAGTGCCGGTTTACCTGCTGATTTCGATTTGGGGAGGACAAAACCGCCGTTATGCGGCTACCAAGTTCATTCTTTACACCGCCGCTGCATCAATATTTATCTTGATTGCCGGTTTTGCACTTGTCTTCTCTGGAGATACCGTCACCTTCGACATGGCGACTCTGGGAATGAAAGAATACCCCAAAACCTTGGAATTGTTGGTTTATGCAGGTTTCTTGATTGCCTTCGGTGTAAAGTTACCGATTTTCCCTTTACATACTTGGCTACCTGATGCCCACGGTGAAGCATCAGCACCCGGTTCAATGATTTTGGCTGGTGTGTTGTTAAAAATGGGTGGTTATGCTCTCATCCGCTTCAATGTGGAAATGTTGCCCAATGCCCATGTGACTTTTGCGCCAGTGTTAGCAATTTTGGGTGTAGTGAACATTGTCTACGGTGCTTGCTGTGCCTTTGCTCAAACCAATCTCAAACGCCGCTTGGCTTACTCTTCAATAGCCCACATGGGGTTTGTGCTGATTGGGATTGCCTCTTACACAGAACTAGGTATCAGTGGTGCAGTGCTACAGATGGTTTCCCACGGCTTGATTGCTGCTAGCTTGTTCTTCCTATCTGGCGTGACTTATGATCGCACCCACACCTTGATGATGGATAAAATGGGCGGTATGGCGAAGGTAATGCCCAAAACCTTTGCTCTGTTTACCATTGGTTCAATGGCTTCTCTCGCCTTACCAGGAATGAGTGGTTTTGTGGGTGAGTTGATGGTATTTCTCGGTATTGCCACCAGTGATGTTTACAGTTCCAGTTTTAAAGTTGTAGTCGTGCTGCTGTCAGCCGTTGGCGTGATTTTGACACCAATTTATTTACTGTCGATGCTGCGTCAAGTGTTCTACGGTGAGCAAAGTCAAGAGTTGCACTTGGATGCTGTAATATCTGATGTCAAACCCCGCGAAATATTTATTACCGCTTGTTTGCTGCTGCCAATCATCGGAATTGGTTTCTATCCCAAATTGGCAACGCAGACCTATGATGTGAAAGCAGTAGAATTAGCCGCCCATGCTCGTGAAGTTCTACCAGTCGTTGCTCATCAGCAACCGTCAAGTCTGTACTCGCGGATTTTCTCTGCACCAACATTGGCTAATTCTCAAGTTGAAAGTTTGATTAATATTTCTGAATAAATTAACTTCCCATTAAGGGGACTGCAAGTAAATTCTAAATATGAGGGAATGAAGGGGTGGTTTAGTTACCACCCCTAAAATTTTGCCAAGATATATTCTAAAGACAGGTGAAGCCCCAAAATATGAATTATGACTATTAACTTACCTATAGCCACAGAAATTATACCAATGGTTTTGCAATTGCAACCTGCGATCGCACTAACTGACGACCAGTTTTACAAATTTTGTCAACTAAACGGTGATTTTCGCATTGAACGTAATGCTGCTGGAGAATTAGTGATTATGCCCCCTACTGGTTCCGAAACTGATGAACGCAACTTTAACTTAGTTGGGCAGTTGTGGGTATGGACAAAGCAAGATGGTACAGGTGTAGGGTTTGGTTCCAGTGGTGGGTTTACTTTGCCTAATGGTGCAGTGCGTTCTCCCGATGCGGCGTGGATAAAACGCGATCGCTGGGAAGCCATACCACCAGAACTGCGAAAAAAATTTGCACCGATTTGTCCTGAGTTTGTGATTGAATTGCGTTCTGAAAGCGATCGCTTGCAAATTTTGCAAGATAAGATGCAAGAGTATATTGATAATGGCACGCAACTTGGTTGGTTAATTGATAGAAAACAACGCCGAGTTTTTATTTATCGTCCTAATATTATGGTTGAGGAATTAGATAATCCTAAAACCCTTTGCAGCGAAGCGTTACTACCTGGGTTTGTTTTAGATTTAAGTCAAGTTTGGTAAAAAATGAATTCAAAATCTTAAAGTTGATCTTAATAAACAGGTTTAGAGCTTAGAGTTATGGATGCAGAAGAATTACTCAGATGCTACGCCATAGGTGAAAGAAATTTTTCTGATGTCAATTTTAGTCGTCTACACTTGGAAGAAGTTGATCTGTGTGGGGTAAACTTAAATGGTGCTGAGTTGACTGGTACTCATCTTAATGATGTGAATCTGAGTTACGCAAATTTGAGTAATGCCAGTCTACAAAGGGTTACGCTGCTTGGAGCAAATTTTGAAGGTGCTAATTTAAGTAATGCTCGTCTTGACGGAGCTGAAGCAGAGTACGCTAACTTCAAAGCAGCTAATCTGAGTCACGCCAACTTGTCTGGTCGTTTTCAAGGAGTGGACTTTAGCTATGCAGATTTGAGTAACATTTATATGGATCATGGCTGGATAGAAGAAGCAAATATTAGTTATGCCAACTTAAGCAATATCACAACATACCAAAGTACGTTAGACAAAGTTAACCTGCGAGGCGCAAATCTAAGCAATGCTTTCTTTAGTGATAATACAAGACTACGAAAAGCAAATTTGATTGGTGCTAACCTTACAGGTATGGGTATAGGTGAACTTTTTACAGACTGTATCTATGATATTGAGACAATAATTGACGAAAAAACAAGATATCTTTCTATACCTGGAATAGGTCTTTTCGATATTTTTGAACGAGCTATTTTTATTGGTTCTGGAGAAAATTTAAATTCTGCTAACTTAGAAAATACCGACCTTAGTGATTTGGATTTGAGCGAGGCTGATTTAAGCTATGCAAATTTGAAAGGTACGAATCTGAGCAATAGCTCTCTTTTTCAAGCAAATTTAGAAGGTGCGGATTTAGAAGGTGCAAATTTGACAGGTGCTGACTTGGAAGGTGCAAATTTAAACAATGCTTATCTTTATAACGCTATATTTGACAGTACCATTATGCCAGATGGAAGCATAAGGGATGATGATTGATAGCAAACAGGCTCAAGAATCTTACTTATTTTAAATTAGTATTGACTAGACTCATCAAAAATCGGGACTGAGAAATACATCTCAGTCCCGATAAAAAAGCGGGCTAACCGCTATTTATATGGTTAACCCGTGCAGCTTTGGGAACGCGCAGAGAAATTGTTATTGCAATACCAACTTCACATTGGCGTTTTGCAGACCGCGTTGTTTTACTTCAGCCAAAGTTTTGTTAACGGCATACTTTTGGTTGATGGAGTTGATCAACTCGGTTTGGTTGTGCTTCTTAGCAACACCCCACAGGTCAGCGATTAGGTCAAAAGAACCATCGCTGTTGCGAGACCAGCCGAGGTCATATTCGCCGTCCAACATAGCAACGATGTCAGAACGGACACGCTGACCGTTATAACCACGGACATCAGCTTCAGTCTTTACGCTGATACCGAGGTCGCGCAAGGAAGCCTTGAGGATTTCGGCATCGGTGATTTTGGTACGCAGGGTGCTAAAGTGAGACATTTGGGTTTCCTCCAATGAGAAGATTGAGAAAAACGACAACGGTTTGTTTTGGGCGAAGCCGCGTTAGCAGGATGCGGCTTTTCTTATAACTGCTAGCATTAAGAGCTAGCCTTTCCCCCTGGGATGGCAGAGGAAAGCTTTTAGAACTCCATTCGCTGATATTCAGCTACGGAGGATGCTGCAGGGCGTGCACGCTGTCTGGCCCAATCTCTCAGAGCCGTTACTTGTTCTTGCATCGTTCGAGACAGCGGCAATGTTGCCTTCAGTGCAGCAATAATATCTAGTTGGGTGAACTCCCGATCTTGGGCAAAAGCTTCATACATTGCCGCAACTATCGCTTGCTCAGTTTCTGCTCCAGAAAAGCCATCAGACATCTTGGCTAATTGCTCAAGGTCAAATCGAGAGATATCTTCACGACGTTTAGTCAGGTGGATATTGAAAATATCTCGCCGTTCTTCTGGTGTTGGCAGATCCACAAAGAAAATTTCATCAAAGCGTCCTTTCCTAAGAAACTCGCCAGGTAAGCGTTCTACTCTGTTGGCAGTTGCCATCACAAACACTGGTGATTTCTTATCTTGCATCCATGTGAGGAAGGAGCCGAAAATTCTACTTGAAGTCCCCCCATCGGAATCGGAAGAACCTCCACTACCAGCAAAGGATTTATCCAATTCATCGATAAACAAAATCGCTGGGGAAATAGATTCTGCTGTTTTCAGGGCGTTTCGCAAGTTTGCTTCACTTCGTCCCACCATTGAGCCGTCGTAAACTCGCCCCATATCCAATCGCAACAGTGGTAAACCCCACAGTCGGGAAGTAGTTTTGGCAATTAATGACTTACCGCAACCGGGAACTCCGAGAATTAACATCCCTTTTGGTTGAGGCAAACCATACTCTCTTGCTCTTTCTGTGAAAGCGTTAGAGCGTTGCTTGAGCCATCTTTTTAACTCTTCTAAGCCACCTACAGCATCAATGGTTTCATCTTCTTCAATGTATTCTAAGATTCCATTGCGCCGAATTAGTTGCTTTTTCTCAGATAAAACAATATCTACTTCATCTTCCGTCAAACGCCCTGTTGTTACCTGTGCCTTTCGATAGACTTTCTCAGCTTCATCTTTAGTTAGACCTAAAGCTGCTCTAAGAAGCTTTTCTCTAGCTTCTGTTGTCAACCGCCGACCACGATTTTGGTCTACGTGCTGAGTTAGTACTTTATTCAACTCTGCCATATCTGGCAGTGTAAAATCAATAACAACAACTTCTTTTTCTAACTCTATAGGTACTTGCTGCATCGGCGACATCAAAATGATGTTCTTTTGCGTACCTTTAAAGCTAGCGATCGCATCACGTAACGATCTGTTTGTTGCAGGCGCATCAATAAAAGGATGTAAATCTTTAAGAATAAATATACTAGGTTCTTTCTGCCGAATTATCCACTCAATCGCCGCCTCTGGAGACACGGTATTGTGTTGGGTAACATTCCGGGGCTGACCATACTCCACAATGCCGTGTGTTACTGTCCAAACAAATACTCGACGTTGGGGCTTTAACGACTGGGCGATTGTGGAAACTGCTTGCTCAGCCCGCTCTTCCTCGGAGGTCACAAGGTAGATTAAAGGGTATTGAGCTTGAATTAGGATATTGAGCTCTTCTTTCATACATCGACCTACTTGAGACCTTATAGAGACAGTAGAGACATTGCTTCTGGTAAAGACAACCGAATTATGAATTATTTATTCATGAATTCCTAATTTATCTAGCAAGGAACTAGCTCTTCCTCACCCTTGGGATTGGTTTCATCCTCATTCATTTCATCAATGGAAAGATGTTGTTGACCAACTACTCCTGGTTGATTGCCTAAAGCAACCAGTTCCCCATCACGTAATACTAGTGAGCTATCACAAGTTGGGCATGAATAAACTCTATGAGTCCGCCCATAAGAAGAATCTTCTACCTCGTCAACCAATTCTGAATTAGATAAGTAAAAAACGAGGGCGCGTTCTGCAAGTTCTGACATTGGTTCTGAATCGACTGCTGAACGAATCTTCAATTTTTTGTGCAACTCTGGCGATAAATACAAAGTGACCTTTTGCTTAGTTTGCGTTTGCATATAACTCTTTAACGGTCTTACCCGGGTATGTATATCAAGTTATCGGTTCTTCTATTGGTTGTCAAGACGGTAAAACGTTTTGACGCCAATTTTGTTACATTTATTTACGTTCGAGGCTGAAATGCTGTTTATTGAGTGATAAGTAGCTGACTACAAACCTCTGAGAATTAATGAGGATTTACGCACTCAAAACCTGAAACCTCAATAGAAATTAGTGATCGCTAATTTAATGATTGCCTGAGTTGGCTGATTTTTTAACTATTTGGAGCGTAAGCGGATTAAAGTTGAACACCTTTCCAGTTGCAAACAACTGATATCCACAAGAGATGCCAGCAAATGATACCAGCATAGAAAAAAGAGACACAGAGCCAATTACAACACCACTGGCGATGAATAAAGCAATTCCTATACCAATCAACACCCATCCTAGCTTTTGATTATCGCGTCCACCCCAATTCAGAGCTACTATGCCTCCGATACACAGCAAAATTCCAGGTGTGCTGCGTAAGTAGACGCTCACATAAATACTTGTACTTAAAAATGTAACGCCTGCTAGGATTAGTCCTAAGCCAATAAGCTTACTAGCAAAGATTACTTGTTCCTCTTCTTTACCAATGGTAGGCGCTGTAATCTTTGTGGGAGCTGAGTTTGGCGTAGGATTTTTTGTGGCAGATGCAGACTGCTGCTGCACCCTAAACATGAAAGTTATTTTTTCTCCCTGCCCAAGGGAAATTCTATCTCCTGGATGCAGTGGGAAAAAAACTTGAGGTTGAAGTTTCGTACCATTAATGTATGTACCATTAGAACTGCCCAAATCGGTGATATGGTATTCATCCCCATTTATCCAAATTTGCGCGTGGATGCGAGATGCCACATCCGAATCTGGTAAGCCAGAAATATCAATATCTGGTGATTTTTGCTCGTTTGGCTTACCGATGCAAATTACAGAAAGATTTGCTGGAAATTGCAAAGATGTGTTGGTTTGGAAGTGAAAAAGCTCCAAAGTTAGCTCGGCTGTCTGAGATACACTGTGCATAATTTGTGTGATATAGCACTTTTTATAAGTTTCTCTACTGAGAACTAAAAAGAGAATGGTAAATATCCTGAATATTATTGAATTTTTAATGGGCGCTCTTTTGGTGCAGTTTCTTCAGCAGTTTACGGATTCGGGAATAGCTAGTAAATTGGCGAAGGTATTGATCTGAGTTTCTGGTACTTCTGTAAAATCAGTGACTTTGGCAAAATGTGTAATGTAAATGGCTACTGCTAATAAAATCTGTAGTTTGGGGCGAAAAATTTATCGATTTGCCGCCAGCGCTAGCGGAGTTATTGCCGTGTTAATAATCTTGTGGGGTTGTACTGCAAATAATTTTAACGCTGGAGCGATCGCCTGGAAAACTTATAGCAACTCCCGTTATGGCTTTGAATTTCCATATCCGAGTAACTGGACTTTTTTAGCAGCTCCAGAAAATGATGATGGAATTGCGTTTATTTCACCACAGGATAACACCGTGGAAATTCGAGGGTGGGCAAGTCAGCAGCTACCGAATTCGATTGTTACAAACCAAGAGTTAGTGAAGAAAATTAAACCGAACTTTCAAACCGCCCAAGGAGTCTCTGGGGTGCTGGTTGTAGAAGTTGATCAACGAGGAGGTTCGATGACACTGACACTAACTCAGAGTCAAGTTAAATACTACTGGCAAGGACGAAGCAAGAGCCAAGATTTTCAAGATTACTATCGTTTGTTTTATTACATTGCCCAGCAGTATCGCATTCCGAAGTCGTGAGTAAGGAGTTAAGAGTTAGGAGTTAGGAGTTAGGAATGAGGAGTTATACCAATTCTGTATGAAGATGCGCTAAGGCATATTTAAAGTACAAGAAAGAAAAACGTAGACGCGTTCGCCTTTGGCGTTGCCGCAGGCTAGCGACTTGCCGCAGGCTACCGCAAAGGACGCATAGACAGGTTCGCGGAGCGTTCCCGCAGGGTAGTGGCTTCCCGCAGGATAGGACACAAAGAAAGAAGGAAGGAAAAAAGAAGTTAAAAGGGTTTGGCACAGCCTCACAAAAAAATGGTATTAGGAGTGAGGATAACTCCCTTTATTTTCCACCATTTCCCCCTGCTCTCTGCTCCCTAAATCCACATCTCTCCTAGAATGATGATTAAGAGAGTACATAAACCTGATAGATTTAGCTATCAGCGAGTAAAAACTGGTGAAGATGAAAGTCCTGGTTATTGGTGGTGATGGATATTGCGGTTGGGCAACTGCTCTTTACCTTTCCAATCGAGGTTATGAAGTTGGAATTTTAGATAGTTTGGTGCGGCGGCATTGGGATAATGAACTTGGTGTCGAAACTCTCACTCCGATCGCACTAATTCAACAACGTCTCCAGCGCTGGCAAGATTTGACAGGTAAATCTATCGATTTGTTCATCGGCGATATTACTAATTACGAATTTCTCCATAAAACATTACAGCAATTTCAGCCAAATGCTCTGGTACATTTTGGTGAACAGCGTTCGGCCCCATTTTCCATGATTGACCGAGAACATGCAGTTGTTACCCAGGTCAATAATGTAGTTGGTACGTTGAATTTACTGTACGCCATGCGGGAAGATTTTCCCGACTGTCATTTGGTGAAGCTGGGGACGATGGGTGAATACGGTACACCCAACATCGACATCGAAGAAGGGTATATCACCATTGAACACAATGGACGCAAGGATACCCTACCTTATCCCAAGCAACCCGGTTCAATGTACCACTTGAGCAAAGTCCATGATAGTCATAACATCCACTTTGCTTGCCGGATTTGGGGATTGCGGGCAACTGATTTAAATCAGGGTGTAGTTTATGGCGTCTTAACCGAAGAAACGGGGATGGACGAACTATTGATTAATCGGCTGGATTACGATGGTGTGTTTGGTACTGCACTGAACCGCTTTTGTATTCAAGCAGCGATCGGACACCCTTTAACTGTCTACGGTAAAGGTGGACAAACTCGCGGATTTTTGGATATTCGGGATACAGTCAGATGTGTAGAATTAGCGATCGCTAACCCTGCCGAGGCTGGTGAATTCCGCGTATTTAACCAATTTACTGAACAATTCAGCGTCGGCGACTTGGCATTGATGGTGAAAAAAGCTGGTAATGCTATGGGATTGAATGTAGAAATCAATCACCTAGATAATCCCAGAGTCGAGAAAGAAGAACATTACTTCAACGCTAAAAACACTAAATTGCTCGATTTAGGTTTACAGCCTCACTTGCTTTCTGATTCTTTACTCGATTCTCTGTTAAATTTTGCCATCAAGTATCAGAAACGAGTTGATCACAAGCAAATTCTGCCCAAAGTCTCTTGGCACAGAAATTAGGATAAACTCTGCGTGCCGCTGATAACAGAACCTTATTTAACTCAAGTCAGTAATTGGCCTGAAAATGGTCGTCATATTTTAGCACAATATGACGACCATTTAATTGTTGTTTACCCTGCGTATCGTCCATCCATTGGTAACTTCGCCGCCACCTACGGTTATTTTGGTGGTGAGTTCAGTTTTAAGCGTATGAGTTGGATAAAACCTAACTTCCTTTGGATGATGTATCGTTCTGGATGGGATACACAAAATGGGCAAGAGGTAGTGTTAGCTATTTGGATGAAGCGTTCGGCAATTGAAGAAATCTTAGCGGCGGCTGTTCATTCCAGCTATGTTCCAGAACTTTATCCTGATAAAAGTGCATGGCAAAGAGCATTGAAGCAATCACAAGTTCGCCTACAATGGGACCCAGACCATCACCCATCTGGGACAAAATTAGAAAGACGCGCTATTCAGTTAGGGTTACGTGGTGAAGTACTAGCTGCTTACGCCAAAGCTTGGATTGTCAACATTGAGGATATCTCGGACTTTGTACAAAAACAGAGGCAAAACATTAAATCTGACTGTGCAGAGTTGATTACACCACAGGAGAGGGTCTATTCTGTGTTTGATACCGAAACGCAAGCAAAGCTGAGATTATCTGCCTGGACTGAATAGTTTTATATGAGAATTGCCCTATTCACCGAAACCTTTTTACCCAAGGTTGACGGCATTGTAACGCGCCTGCGCCATACTGTTGACCATTTACAGCGCAGTGGTAATCAAGTGCTGGTAATTGCCCCTGATGGAGGCATCACAGAACACAAAGGCGCTAAAGTTTACGGCGTTACTGGCTTTCCTCTGCCATTGTATCCAGAATTGAAAATGGCACTTCCCCGCCCAGCCATTGGGTACGCATTAGAAGAGTTTAAGCCAGATATCATTCATGTCGTAAATCCAGCAGTTTTAGGTTTGTCTGGCATATTTTATAGCAAAATCCTCAAAATACCCCTAGTGGCCTCTTACCATACGCATTTACCCCAATATCTCCAACATTACGGCTTGGGGATGCTGGAGGGTTTTCTTTGGGAACTGCTGAAAGGCGCTCATAATCAAGCAGCTTTAAATCTGTGTACTTCCACAGCAATGGTGGAGGAACTGACAGCACATGGTATTGAACGTGTAGATTTATGGCAGCGTGGGGTAGATACGGAATTATTTCACCCCGATTTAGCTAGTGTAGAGATGCGATCGCGCCTATCAAAAAATCATCCAGAAAGTCCATTGCTACTTTATGTAGGGCGGCTTTCTGCTGAAAAAGAAATTGAGCGCATCAAACCAATTTTAGAAGCAATTCCCGAAGCGCGGTTAGCATTGGTTGGAGATGGCCCCCATCGTGAAGCATTGCAAAAACACTTTGCTGGCACAAACACCTATTTTGTTGGCTATCTCATGGGGCAAGAATTAGGTTCTGCCTTTGCGAGTGCTGATGCCTTTATCTTTCCTTCTCGTACAGAAACACTAGGTTTAGTATTATTAGAAGCAATGGCAGCTGGCTGTCCGGTAGTAGCAGCCCGTTCTGGGGGGATTCCTGATATTGTCACAGATGGAGTAAATGGATATCTTTTTGAGCCAACAGCAGATGTTCAAGGAGCGATCGCTGCTACTGTTCGCCTCTTAGAACAAAAACAACAACGAGACATCATCCGTCAAAATGCTCGCCAGGAGGCAGAAAGTTGGGGTTGGCCATCTGCCACCAAACAGCTACAAGATTACTATCAAAAGGTAATATTTTCTGAAAAGTTGGCAAAATCAGCCAGTAGGGAGTAAAGAGTAGGGAGTGGGGAGTAGAGAGT
>NZ_CAXTNE010000227.1:0-13365 GCF_964245445.1 uncultured Nostoc sp. | reverse complement strand
TTACACCCAAAAGCCAGCCAGATTAAGGATTTGCGCTTTTCTTAGTGCCATTCGCCTAAGGGCTGAGTGCGGTGGAGATAAGTTAACCGTAAAAGCTCAACAGCTATCACGCTTAAAAAACCAATTAGGGTCTTCATCCCATCAGCAGCAAGCCTATATTTTTCTACCTGACATCCAGACTTAAAAATTTTATGGTATTCTTTAACACGCCAACGATAAGTATACCAGCGTAAAATTGTAGAAGCCATCTGCATATCTGCAATAACTTCCGTAGTCAACAACATCCACTCCACAGGTGTTTCACCATCTGGGCAATCAATCTCAGTGGCATAAACAGCATAAACGGGTAGAGGCTCACGGTTATCAAAACGATAGGGAGTACGGAGGTTAATCAGACAAAATCGTACAGCCAACTTAGTTTGACGGGCAGGACGCTGGCTCGTTTGAGTTGGTAAATATTTCTGACAGTGCTTTACCCAATCCCAGGTTTAGAGCATACCCGATTGACATTGCACGCTCATTCAATCGGCGATCACCCAGTTCTAAGGTTGCAAAATTCTTCTCCCACCAGTCCAGCATTGCTCGTCACCTTTAGCACCCAATTTTCATTACTGTACCGTATCTGCTGTGCTGTTTCTCAAATCCTTGTTCACCAAGCTTTTCGAGACTTAACGGGAAAAGTCAGATGGCTTTTTCTGGTTCGTTTCCAAATGACCCCCTTTTTTTAAGTACCTGCCTCAACTAGTCAGGACTTAACTTTACTGAGCGTTCTTTTTCTAATTTTTGAGCTAACTGAACACTGTTATATGTACGTAGTTCTTTCTCCAAACATTCTTCTAACAAAACCATGTCAGCTTCCACCCACCTTGATTTTTCTCCCCGCCCTGGTTTCTCCCAAAGCCCCTCTAAGCCAAGATACTCCCATCTATGCAACACTTCTCTCACTGTTTGGGCAGTCCAGTTAAAATGTGCTGCTATCTTCTCTACATACCAACCATGTGCGCTCAATCTAATCACTTCAGCTCTGTCTTTCACCTTCTGGGGTACATCTGCCGCTCTCAGGTTCAAAAGAGTTTTATCTTGCTCTTTAGTCAGAAATACCCTTAAACGGCTACCCATATCGCTGTTAGAGGCTATTTATAAAGTAAATCTAAAGAAGAGTTGTCAGGTAGAAAGGCAACGATAGGATACTGCATAAGCAGTATATCTACATAGGAAGTAATGAAGCCAAAGGTTTATTCTACAGACCTTAGTGACTCAGAATGGGCAATTTTAGCGCCTTTGATTCCACCAGCTAAACACGGTGGGCATCCGCGAACAACAGATATGCCAAAAGTATGCAATGCTATCTACTACCATCTAAAGACAGGTTGCCAGTGGGATATGCAACGAGCGAGACTTTCCTGCCAGTGCAACTGTTTACAGCTACTATCGCAAATGGCAGAAACGAGGTATCTGGGAGCAAATGAATCATACTTTGCGTGATCAAGTTCGTCAAAAAATGGGGAAGTCAACTCAACCAAGTGCCTTAGCAAAGCTCGCCGTAGGCATCGCAGCAGATAGCCAGTCGGTCAAAACGACGGAAAAAAGGGAGCCAGTGCGTTGGGCGGCTCTGCCGACTTGAAGCAACTGGCGTGGGATGTGTACGGCTTTGATGGTGGCAAATTAGTTAAGGGGAGAAAACGCCAAACGATAGTTGATAGCCTTGGGCTATTGCTCAAAGTTGTTGTCAGTGAAGGAAACGCCCCCCTATTGAGTGCTTGCAGGCTATGCTTTGATGGAACTGCTAGAAGAACATCCCGAAGTCTTGGAAAAAGTCGAGGTAATGTGGGTTGATTCCGGCTATAACGGTGATAAGTTTGCCCTAGCAGTGTGGCTGATGATTCAAGCTCATGTTGAGGTAATGCACCGTACAGGAAAAGAATTTGAGGTTTTACCTAAAGGCGCTTGTTGTAGAAAGAACATTTGGATGGTTTAACCAATATCATCGTCGAAGTTCGGATTATGAGCCTCTTCCTGAAATGAGTGAAGCTGCCATATATGCTGTTATGACTCGTGTAATGTTGCGTCGTCTTGTTGTCTAAAGATTTACTTTATAAATGGTCTCTTACCTTTGTAGACGCATTGTACGTATTTATTTATCTTTACATAGTTTGGTTTTTTACCTCGTTCTACTTATAGCACAGACATTAGCTGTGCAAAGTTTTGATTCTATTCCCACTGTTTTAATGATTGGCAAAAATTTACCTCAGACTAAGTGCGAGAACCAAGCCGAAGATTTTGTCGTCAAATATTCTGCACCTACTGTTTCAATTACAGTTAAAAACTTGTCACTAATTTGGAGTGAAAGAATCGAATCATACAAAAATCCCATATCTGCAACGTCCAGTCAAGTCACAACTCATATAAAAAACAAAAAACTTACTAACTATCAGTTGGATCAACTTAAAAAACTGATTCAATCAAGTGGCTTTATGAATTTAGCAGCAGAGTATGGTGCAGCGATTAATCAAAGGTACTATTCTTATTCTATTTCAGTATGTTTAAACAATCAAGAGAAAAAAGTGTTTTTAAGAAGTAATCCGGGTGATGGTAAAAGTCCTGAAGCATTCCGAGTCGTGGAAGATTATTTGCGACAGCTAATTAAGTAGTACACTTACTCCACTATCGTCTGGGATCAAGCCAAAATTTTTGCCTGGATAGTTTGTGCCTTCTTATACAGCGTAGATGATTGCTGTAACCAGTTTGTCAGAGACGGCTGGTGTTAAACAGTAGTTAATATCCCAATGTCATCGCCACTAAAATGGGCAGAAGAATTTTGAGTTCTGTAATCAAGCTATGGAACTCCATTTAAAATTAAATATCAAGATGTGAGTACCTTTGTCCTCAAGTTCAAACTCATTTAGTCGTTGCACAACAATTGCTCATGCTTTTTTTTGTGGATTTAGGAATTAAAAAAGATAACACTGATGTCGTGGTTAAGCCAGTCACAAAACTCAAACCAGTTTTGAGGATTTGACGACGTTTAGGACTCTTAAAGATATTTTCTAAATTAGGCTTCATAATTGAAAAATTCCATAACTTAATAAATCTTATTTTTTCTATTTGATCAACAATTTTCCTGATGAAACCCACAAAATATTAAACTTTCAGAGACATAGTACTGAAATCTCAATTTTTGATCAGCTAGATAATTACAGAACTTGTTACTTTTCCTTGCTCATTAATGTCATAGACAATCGGAACACTAGTCGCAAGTTCAAGGTTGGGTATTTCTTCAATACTAAGGTTATCTATATACATGATAATTGACCGTAGAGAATTGCCGTGGGCAGAAACCAGGACGTTATCTCCATCTTTTATATGGGGAAAGATTCGATTTTGAAAAAATGGAATCGTCCTTTTGGCAGTGTCTTCAAGACTTTCTCCTCCTGGTGGTCGTTTAACAAATGAACGCCGCCATTCATGCACCATGTCTTCACCGAACTTTTCTGTGGTTTGAGCTTTGTTTAATCCCTGTAAATCACCGTAATAGCGTTCATCAAGTTTTGCACACATGAAAATAGGAATTTCCTGACTTTTATCTCCTTCATAGTTATCCCAACCATGCCAATCGTGATCTGAGGCGTTATGTTTGAATACAGGGCTTTTACCAGCGCAAGTTTCTAAGCATTCAGTTAGACAAATAGCACTTGTCTCAATGGCACGAACCAGTAGGCTAGTGAAACACACGTCAATTCGATAATTTCTAATTTTTTTTGCCGCCGCAATCGCCTCAAGGCGACCTAGATGACTTAGGGGGACATCAACCCAGCCGCTAAATCGGTTGGCTGCATTCCAAGTACTTTGACCGTGACGAATTAGAATGAGTTTTGCCATTATGGGTTGAAGAAAGCAGTAGACTTCTTAGCATTGTGGGGGAAAGCGGAAGGTGGGACCCCTGAAGGGGTAAGGGGCGGGGGGCAAAGGGATGGAATTTACCTTTTAACCTTTCCCCAACATCTTACAAAAGGAACTTTTGCAAGATGTCTAGTGAATGCAGCATTTTGGTTGGATGTACCGATTGAGCAGCGCCTACGGCAAAAGTTAGAGTTGAACTTGATTTTGAAATGGCTCACACCTTTCAATTACCGAGAACTGGTGGCGTTGGGGGCAGCCATTTGGTTAACCAGAGCAACAATGCCACAATGAAACAACGATAACAGATACAGTAACGTTAACCGATTAATTTCATTGCCAGATTTACTATGCCCAAGACCTGGAACCTAAAGATAGATAACTATTTTCAAGCCAACCCCAATTGCATCATCGCCACTGCCCATGTAGACAGCTTCCCGATAGACCTACCGCTAGAACCGAACATCCGGGAACCCAACCGCAAAAGCGCGACCTACAGACAAATCTTCGACTCCCTAACGACCGAACCTGCAAAATTCTTCTCTCGTCACAGTGGAATCGTTTTGTCAGCTAATATTGCTAAACCTGTCAAGAACAAAACTGAACTGGAGCTAGAAGTTTTAGAAGCCTCGGAGGGGGGTAGCGACGGTATTATCAACAGAGGGCATACAGTTTTAGCTATTGTTCTACTTGATGGTAGAGAGTCGGATGATTTGCCTTGAGTGCCAGAACATAATCTGCTTTTTTGTGGATAATCTTGTTGGCAATCTCGGTTTGAGTTCCCATTGCATCAATAGTGATGATAGAGCCTGTGATATCCAGTAACTCTAATAATGCCGGAATTGCTGTAATCTGATTAGATTTATCTTCCACTTTCATCTGTGCCAAGACCAAATTTTGTTCACTTGCCCAGGCACTAATTACGTGCAATGCGGATTTACCTTGATTTCGGTCATAAGAACCCCTAATGGTCTTTCCGTCTATGGGAATTATCTCTCCTCCCATCTTCGTCACTAGGGTTTCTATCCATCTCAAGAAACAACGGTTTAATTCTTCTGGATTGATGAACTCAAATACCCGTCGAAAGGTGTGATCGGAAGGGATTCCATTTGGTAATGCTAAAAATTCTTCTAACCACTTTTGCTTACTGATGCCGTAGTTCTCCATGTCTTCCCATCCTTGCGCTCCACCTATGACTGCCAGAATCGCAATTACCACGATATCTGTGAGTTGATGTTTCTTTGTTGGCTCTACTCTTGGGTCTGTGATGTCTCCAAAATTCTCCACTAAACTTTTTTGAATAGCTTCAATTGATGCCACCTGTCCTGGCTTGGGCTGATGACGATTGCTTTTTTTAGCTTTACCAGATTTAGTTTCAAATCCTGCCGACATACAGTTTTATTCCAGGAGTTTTCTTTCTTGAGCGCATTTTTCATCTCATTTCTTTTGCTCTGATGTCAAGTGCATTTTTTATTTGGTTTCGGATGCTTGTCTTTGTTCTTTTGTCAAGTTGCTATTATACCAAATTAGATGAGCTTACCCTGGTATTATTGTTAACTTTAGTTCTGGCTGGGGACGTTCGACTTGGGCCCAAGTTGCACCATATTGTGCATCTAAGTGGGCAATAGAAGGATTAACTCGTTCTTTGGCACAAGAATTGCCAACTGGTATGGCAGCTATACCCCTCAATCCGGGGATTATTCATACTGATATGCTTTCTATTAGCTTTGGAGAAGAAGCTGCTAATTATACATCCGTGTCCGATTGGGTATTGAAAGCTGTTCCATTTATTCTCAATTTAAAACCCAAAGATAACGGTATTCCCTTAACAATTTCATGAAATTGATCATGGTTGAATTGTTTTGACTGTATATTAACCAATACAACAGCGATGTCTACGACGGGCTGCGCCTACGCAATTGGCTCAATGTAGTTGAGTTAAGAAAATTCCTCTGTGGAAGTAAGGGAACGGGGAGAGAAAAAACAGGCTGATCTCAACTGGATTAGCTTATCGCCCAGAGGCACAAGAAATTAGTACAATTTTTGAATACTTATGTTTTCAGCAGGAAAAAGATTTGAGCCAAAGTCTACCGATAGCACCAAGCCGAAAACTGAAGATTACAATCCTAACAGTAGGTTCAAGAGGAGACTTGCAACCATACTGCGCTTTGGCTATTGGATTGAAACGTGCGGGGCATGAAGTAACGCTGGCCCTGATGAGAACTTTGAACCATTTGTGAGGAAATTCGATTTAAAGTTTGCAGCGATCGCTGCAAATATTCAAGAGTTTTTGCAATCGAAACAAGGGCAGCGATTGATTGCGGGAGAAAAGTTGAAAAAAGAAGAAGCAGATAAGCTTTTGCTTCAACAGTTGCAGTCGGCTTGGGTAGCGTGTATTGGAAGTGAGGTGATTATCTACACGCCGCTAGCTACCTTTGGATATCATATTGCAGAGAAATTAGGCGTACCTTGCTTTTTTGCAGATCAGCCTGTTTGGGGTGAAAAGCTAACCTGACTGGGAATAAGCCCTGCACCAATACCATACAAGAAAGTATCAGAAGAAACCTTAGCAGAGGCGATTAAAGTAGTACTAGGCGATGAGAAGATGCGCTCAAAAGCCCAAGAGTTGGGAGAGAAAATCAGGGGTGAGGATGGGGTGGCAAATGCTATTGAAGCATTCCATCGGCATTTGGGGTTAATTGAGTAAGTTAATAACTTTGGTCTGCTCTGGTAGTCATAGCAATAAACGAAACGACTGGTATCTGTCGAATCGGCGTAGCGATTAACAGAGATGCTCTTAGTAGAAAAGCAAATTGGTGACAAAATTAAGATGTTAGACATTCATATATCTAGTAATGATTAGTGGAATTTTTGAAAATTGTGTTGGCTCAAAGGATATTGAAGCTACTCTGAAATATTGGGCGGAGTTCGGTTATCGAGAAGTTAACAGGGGAGAACTTTGGGCAGAACAAGCAGGGTTACTCTACGGACATAAGTCTGATTTGACATCTATACGACTACAAAACGGCAACTCGGCAGATCATGGATTAGTGCGGGTGATGTGGTGGAAACAACCTCGCAATGAAGGTTTAGGTGACACTTTGCCTGTTGTTGTCGGTAGCCGATGGTTTGCATCTCTGACGAAAGATATTTATGCGGTAGCCGATGCATTTACCGACGACAAAGCCAATGGGGGCGACTGGATTTATACAGAACCAGTTCGGGCTATTGAAGCTACAGGTAATCAAGGAACTGGCTTATATAATCGCTTTGTTGGTGTGAGGGAAATGTTTGTGATTGGTTGTGAAACCCGACAGGCATTTTTCCAGCGATATAATTACAATCGTCCTGGCTACGGCACAGTTGAACCGAGTTCTCCACTATCGGTAAGCGAAGGAACTCACTCTAGCTTCATCACCTCTGACCACGCCCTAGCATCGTTTTATGCAGATTTTTTTGGACTTATACCATTAGAGACTAATGGTAAGCGATCGGGCTATCAAAAACCCTCTACTCGCCAGATATTAATGCTTTGTCAGGGGCAAGAGTTTTATCTTTCGGCTTTCGCTTCACCTAAAACTAATGTGGGACTTTTGCAAGTCTATAGTCCACTTTACCCGACGCCAGATAAACGGGAATACTCTCAACCTGGTTCAATCGGATTGAGTCTTTTCACTTATCGAGTTGAGGATATTGCCGCTTTTCATCAGCGCGTTAGGAGCAGCACTGCTACTAGCGTTACAACAATTATCTCTAATGAATTTGGTGAACTCTGTTTTGGGTTAGTTGCACCGGATGGAATGTATTGGGTGATAGTTGGTTAGATTTAGTAGTTTATAAGACTTATACCAATTTGAAAAATGTTTGTCGGTTAGAGCAACATGAAACGCGAGTCCGCACATTAACTCTGAAAGTCAAGTTTTCTGACTATCATCAGATAACGCGCAGTAAAACAATGCTTGCTCCCATCGGTGAACTCTCTACGATTTTTGAAATAGCCAAAACATTGTTTTTATCAATTGACCTGGAGAATCGCAGTATTAGGTTACTGGGCATTTCGTTGTCTAACCTTGATAACGCCAAACAATCTCAAGCTATTCAATTGCCATTATTTCAAGATGCAGATATCACTTGGGAGTGATTGACTTAATGCACTGCCTGAAACAGCGATCGCTCCACTCAAGAAATTACTCATCTCAACAAATAGCGAACCTTAGTGCCATTCCACTATAGCTAATAGTCTATTGAGTAGTACCAATAGCAGATTTCAATTGAAGTTTAATATTTGTACCTTTTTTCGGGGCAACTTCTCCACCAGGGCTAGACAAAACAAAAGCAGCCGCAGCAGCACCACCTACCAGTCCACCATGCTTGAACTTAGCTTGATTACCAAGAAAATGACCTGCTTTGGATGAAGGAAATATTGAGCAGTAGCAAACGCAGCTTCTTTAGACATAATTCCGCACCTCTTGGTTATAAAGTGCCAAACTTTCAAGTTTTTTTTGCAGGTCTAATGAGGAGGGATTGAGTGCTAAAGTGCCTAAATTCAGTTCATCTTGAAATCGTTTTATTTTGTCACGACAGGTAGTTACATCACCAATAATTGAGTTTTCTAGTAAATCATTTTCATTAAAAGACGCTTTTTGCCCACTGATTGGCATCAGATGTTGGCTGTGATTATCGTCACTTTGAACTTGATTTTTAACAGCTTTCATTCTCTGGCTAAAAATCCGAAGAAAAGGCAACGCTTCACTCACTGCTTCTTCATTTGTGCGAGCAACAAAAAAGAACCGTGCTAACATCAATCGATCGGAACCACTGGAATTAATAGCACGATATTTCGTAACATTGCTTTTGAGAGTATTTAAAGAAAACTGTGTTCCTCCCATTAAGCCAAGAGATTTGACAGCACTAAACTTAAGCGTGTCATCATCGCTAGTTGCTACATATACTGAAATCGATTTCTGCAAAGGTTTTGGATAAATAGTCACACCAAGGCACTGATAATATTCACCAGTAAATGACACGTCAGTGTAATAGAGCAACTTATGAATCAATGTGATTGCTTCTAAAGTTTTAGCGCGAGATTCACTCATAGAAGTAGCAAAATGCTTGTTTTGTTCGGGGAACGGACCACCCTTAGCAATTCCAATAGAAAGTCGTCCGTTGCACAAATTATCCAGCGTGGCAATGCTTTGTGCAATAATAATTGGGTTATGAAATGCCAGCAATAATGCTGCTGAACCTAATCGAATTTTGTGAGTTATGCCTGCTAAGTGTGCCATTAACACTAAAGTCGATGAGCTAACGCTGAAATCGTTAAAATGATGCTCTGTTATCCAAGCTTCTTCAAAATCCAAGCTTTCTACGTATTTTACTAACGTCACTTGCTCAAAAATCACACGATAAGCATTTTGATCATGATTTTCGTAATTACAGAAAAGTCCTGTTTTCATAGTCAGTATTTTTATGATTGTGTTCTAAAGCATTGCGATTTTAATCATTTGCGGGCGGGGAGCGAAACGTTTTATTTGAATTTGGTACTGTATAAAAAGGTCGGCGAAGCAATTTTTTCCTTTACTACCCCAGGTTGCCACTGCCGGGAGACGAGGTTGTAAACTTGTAAGCTGTTCCAATCACCACATTAGCAATCACTTCCACATTCACACGCCCAGGCGGAAGCTGATCGTAACTCTTAATACTGCTAAGTAATTCAGGGATGACTGATGCCCAATGTTCATCAAGCCGTTAGTAAAGATTTTCTACCAAAAGCTCAAGCTCTCTAAGAGGATGTTTTAAAAGTAGGGGGCTATTGTAAGAAAGCTGACAAAGCGTATGCTGAGATTTTTAGATAACAGCACCTTGTGAGTGAGCGAATGACTAAAGCATACGCCCTGCAATTTTCTATGTGAACAGTGGGAATTGATCGCAGGAGAGTTTCCATTAGAAAAACTCGGCGGTCGTCCACAGTTAAAAATAATCTCATTATTCCCTACTTATTAACAAAGGTTTTAGATACAATCGCCCTATCCCAATCCCCTTTAACGAACTCAAAAAATGCGAATTCGACCCAAATCTCTAGGCTTTACGATCTTGTTGGGGGCGCTTTCTGCACTACCGCCCTTGTCAATCGATATGGGGCTACCAGCATTCCCGACAATCAGTGCGGCGCTGAGAACGTCATCAGGCGCGGTGGGACTAACACTTAGTTTGTTTATGCTTGGTTTTGCGATCGCCCAGCTCGGTTTTGGCCCACTTTCAGATCGTTATGGACGTAGGCCAGTTTTACTCGCAGGCTGTGGAATATTTGCGCTGGCTGGTGTAGTCTGTGCTGCGGCACCATCGATCGGTACTCTGATTGCTTGGCGCTTAGTTCAAGGTGCGGGTGCTGGTGCCGGCATGGTGGTGACGCTGGCAATCGTCCGAGATTTATTTGATGGCCCAGAAGCACGGGCGCAACTTTCTTACGTTAACCTAGTGATGAGTGTAGCACCGATGATTGCACCTACAATCGGTGGATGGGTTTTGGCACTCATAGGTTGGCGGGGAATCTATGGTGTGCTAGGTGTGGGAGGATTAGTGCTGGTACTGGCTGTTGCTTTTGGACTAAGTGAGTCTCTTGTTCAGCGTGATCTAAATGCAATCAAACCACATCGGCTAATCAATAATTATAGAAAAATTCTCACCAATCCCATTTGCCTTGGCTATGCCCTTGTCAATGCACTTAACTTTGGATGTATGTTTGCCTACGTTGCCGGCTCACCATTAGTGATGCTCAACGTTTTTGGTGTCTCAACCACAATCTACGGTTGGCTATTTGCATCAACCGCCTTTGGGATCATGGTAGGTTCATTCCTGAATGGGCGCTGGAGTATCCAAGGTGTGCCACCTTCACGATTACTCAGTATTAGCTTAACTGTCGCTGTCGTTTCCACAGTGGCACTTATGGTTGTGTCAGTGAGTAGTGCAGCCCAAGTCGCAACACTCATGCCATTGCTGGTGCTAAATACCTTTTGTCGTGGCATCATTTCACCGAATGCTATGCATGGTGCCATCCAACCAGTACCAGAAAGTACTGGAGTTGCAGCCGCCGTAGTCGGATTTCTGCAAATGCTCGGTGGCTCACTAGCAAGTGGGTTAGTGGCTTTCCTTTATGATGGGCACAGTGCGTTCGCTATGTCTGGTGTCATGGCAGCATTTGCGATCGCCTCTTACGCCGCCTATACTTTACTAGCACGTCCCGCCGAACGTCGTTATTTGTCGAACTACCAAGACGCCAAGAACGCCAAGAATTCCTAAAAAGTGCGTAAGTCAATACCTTTGCCAAATAAAATAGCCAGATATCGGACAAGTCTGCGTCATTCGTTAGTTTTTGTTTAAGTGACTGCAATCGGTCGATAATAACATCTTGTGTAATTGAGTCTGGTTCAAACCATAAAGTTTCGGGTAAGGTCAGTTTGCCTTTTGGTGGTTTGCGATTTTGCTTGTCAAAGTTCCATCGACCACCAACAGGTTGGTTGCCCTCCATGAGAATGTTGAACCGCTGTCGTCCTTGACGATAAAAGTCTTCCATGATTAAACGTTTGCGACCACTGGCCCATTGTTGGAACTCTTGGTCACTCCAGATGAAGCGATTATTGGGTGTAAAAGTGACTTGAATTGTCAGTTCTAGCTTTTGAATCAACGCAACAAAAGGGCGATCCGTTGGAGTCATCACCCGCAGTTCGCTAATTTGGTATGAATTTATCCATTCAACTAAAGGTGTTTTGAAATCTTGGCTTTGAGTGTATGTGACTGCCCAGCCAAGCGATCGCAATTCGGCAGCAAAGTGACGCATGGCTGACCAGACCAATACCAGTTTTTGCAAGTGATAAGGAAGTTGCCCTGCATGGGCAAGAGATTCGATAAAAATCACAGGAGTCTGTTGGTGTTGTTGTAGGCAACTCTCTAGCGCTGACTGCTGTGCCCAAAGTTGATCTCCGAGAACCCAAACACCCATAGTCATGCCCTTGCTCCCTCTCATACCGTGCGTTGGCAACGTGATGACAAAATGCTACTCAATCAAGTGTAACGCTATTGTTACAAAAACTTTCTCAATGAAAAAGCAGATGAAAGCCCAAAAGCGCTAGTGCTAATGTACTATTGTGATGAGAAATTTCTCAAATATTCAGATTGAATCATAAATTTACCAGAGAATAGTCGTTCCCGCCACTTGGTAGAAATGGTAATACTTCAACAACAATGCAGACGAGGAAGATAGTTCACGTAGATATGGATGCCTTCTACGCATCGGTGGAACAGAGGGACAACCCTAGCTACCGAGGAAAACCGTTAGTCGTCGGTGGCAGTCCGAATCAACGAGGCGTGGTTGCAGCCGCCAGTTATGAAGCTCGTAAGTTTGGTATTCACTCCGCGATGCCGTCAGTAACTGCAATCGCTAAATGCCCCGGACTGATATTTGTTAGGCCAAGATTCGATGTCTATCGAGAGATTTCTACTGCAATCCACGCTATCTTTAAACGCTACAGTGATTTAGTGGAAGGAGTTGCATTAGATGAAGCATATTTGGACTTACTGAGAATAGGCAAAACATCCCCTACGCTTCTACGATTGCAAGACACATCAAAACTGCAATTTTCCAGGAAACGAAATTGACGGCAACTGCGGGTGTGTCAATTAATAAGTTTCTTGCAAAAATGGCATCAGGGCAGAACAAGCCCAACGGACTAACCGTGATTTTACCGGAGCAAGCGATGTCTACGACAAGCCGCAAGCGTCTACGCCTTTGTAGAGCAACTGCCAATTGAAAAGTTTCACGGCATTGGAGAGGTGACGGCGGCTAAAATGCACTCGCTCGGCATTCACACTGGCGCAGATTTGAAGGGGCGATCGCTCTTGGAACTAACACACCACTTTGGTAAAGCAGGACAATACTACTACAAAATTGCCAGAGCAGAAGATGACCGCCCAGTTGAGGCGAATCGGGTTCGTAAGTCAATTGGTGCAGAAACCTCGTTTGCACTCTTACTTAAGTGATTATAGTGAAATGTTACAAGAACTCGAACAGATTGCCCAAATCGTCGAGCAACGGTTAGAGCAGCACGAAACGCGGGGCCGCACATTAACTCTGAAAGTCAAGTTATCTGATTATCATCAGATAACGCGCAGTAAAACCATGCTTGCTCCCATCAGTGGACTCTCTAAGATTTTTGAGATAGCCAAAGCACTGTTTGAGTCGATTGATCTGGAAAACCGCAGTATTAGGTTACTGGGCATTTCCTTGTCCAATCTGGATAACGCCAAACAAACCCAAGTAATTCAATTGCCACTATTTTAGAATGGGAACATCATATTTTAGCGTAGGTGTAGTCTGTTCAGACGCTGACAACTCGGTTATGGAGAGAGAGCGAATTAACTCCCGAATCACATCAGTTGCAGGTCTACCTGTCATTGCACAATATCGTTCAA
>NZ_CAXTNE010000226.1:0-13395 GCF_964245445.1 uncultured Nostoc sp. | reverse complement strand
ACTAAGTTACCTGTGGAAATTGGTAAATTAACCAATCTGACCCAGCTTGACCTCAGTGACAACCAAATAACCGAGATCCCAGAGGCGCTAGCTAAATTAACCAATCTGGTGGTGCTTTACCTTTATAACAATTCAATTACCAATATTCCATTAGAAATTCTTAATTCAAAAGATGTAAAAGAGATTTTGAATTACTTGAGGCAAATTAGCACAAGTGAAACTCGACCATTACACGAAGCCAAACTGTTGCTCATCGGACAAGGCAGCGTCGGCAAAACATCCCTCATCAAGCGACTAATCCGCAATGAATATGATGAAAAACAACCCCAAACCGACGGACTCAATGTGGAAACTTGGAACGTGCAGGTCAATAGTAAAGACATCCGCCTCAATGTTTGGGACTTTGGCGGACAGGAAATTTATCATGCCACTCATCAGTTTTTTCTGACTAAGCGCAGCCTCTATCTCTTAGTCTGTAATTGTCGCACCAGCGAAGAAGAAAACCGCATCGAATATTGGCTCAAACTAATCGAAAGCTTCGGCGGAGAGTCCCCCGTGATTATCGTTGGCAACAAAAAAGACGAACAACCCCTCGACATCAACCGCAAGGCATTACGCGAAAAATATTCTAACATCCAAGCGATTATCGAAACCTCCTGCCAAGACAATATCGGCATTGATGAACTTCGCACCGCCATTTTCCAGCAAGTCGGCAACCTCAAAGAAGTCTACGATCTTCTACCCCTGACATGGTTTGAAGTTAAACAACAACTCGAATCCATGCCCCAAGACTTCATCAGCTACAATCGCTACATCGGCATCTGCCACGAAAACAATATTCCCGAAGAACAAAACCAAGATCAACTCATCGATCTCCTCCATCGGCTTGGCTTAGTTCTCAACTTCCGCGAACATCCCATCCTCAAAGATACCAACGTCCTCAAACCCAACTGGGTGACAGAAGGCATTTACGCGCTCCTGAGCGATGAAACCCTCAAAACTAAACACAAAGGCATTTTTACCCTCGCCGATCTCACCCGCATCCTCACTCCAGAGCGCTACCCCGCCAAGCGTCACGACTATCTGATCGGGCTAATGAAAGAATTTGAGCTTTGTTTTGCACTAGAATGTCACCCACCACAATTTCTAATTGCGGGACTTCTGCCTAAAGACGAACCAGACGAAACAGAACTCCACGGCGAAACCCTGGAATTTCAATACCATTACAAAGTTCTCCCCGAAAGCATCATCTCCCGCTTCATCGTCATTACCCACGAAAAAATCCATAACCAAATCTATTGGCGCAGTGGCGTAATGCTGCAATATCAAGAAAACAACGAAATCTACAACATCGCTCGGATCAAAGCCGATCCCGAAGACAAAAAAATCTTCATCACTATTAGCAGACGCAAAGAAACCCGTCGCTTATTTCTCGGCATCCTCCGCGATGTCTTCAAAAAAATCCACAACACCCTCCCCAACCTCGAAATCACCGAATGGGTTCCCGTCCCCAACTATCCCAACCATCCGCCCCTCGACTACCAAGAACTCCTTGGACTTGAATCAATGGGTGAAAGCACAATCACCATCGGCAAACTAAAATTAAAACTCGATCTGCGTCAACTTTTAGATGGTTACGAAGACATTGGAATACGTCAAAGAAAACAGATCGGCTTAGATGTAGAAGTCTCAGAAGATAGTCCTTACAATATTTCCGTTAACATTAATGATCATCGCCGTTCTAAAACCTTTAACCAACATGGAGAAGGCGATAATTTTGGTGGCGATCGGGTCGAAGGCGATAAAATTGGATGAAGTTACCCAACTTTGAATTAGCGTTTATCGATCCCAACAAACTGCGGAACTATAGCCTCAACTCCCAACACGATCGCGGAAAGCATAAGGCCAGACTGTTTGCCGCTATCCTAGATTTAGGTAGCGATGATGCAGAAATTCTGCAACTGCTAATCCAAGATGCGATTCAGAATTATGAAGCGATTCCCAGCCTGTTAGATGAATATGGTCAACGCTACATCGTTGATTTCCCTATCACCCGCAACCAAAACACTGCTAACATCCGCACAACTTGGATTGTCCGCCCCACCGAAGATTTTCCCCGTCTCATTAGTTGCTATATTTTGAGGTGATGCCCATGCTTGCGACCCCAAACAAACTTAATTTATTAGATATTGTTGCTCTTAAAACTCCCTTATCCGAATATAACCTGCTTGCAGGTCAAGTAGGAACCATCGTCGAAATCCTCGCCCCCGAAATATACGAAGTAGAATTTAGCGATGATGACGGTCAAACCTATGCCATACAAGCCTTGCCAGCCCATCAACTCCTAAAACTCCATTACAAACCCCTAAGAACTATGTCTAACAACATTAATCAATTCGGCAAAGGCGATAACGTTGCGGGTGATAAAATCCAAGGTGATAAAATTCAAGGTGATAAAAACCAAAATGACTTCAAAAATGCAACTATTGGAATTGTCGCTCAAAACCAAGCCCAAGCCACAGTAACCAACCTTAATCAAACAAGCGGCGCAAGCGTAGCAGAACTAATGCAAATCATCAGCACCATGCGCCAAACTGCCGCCCAATTCCCACCAGAAACCCGCGACGACATGATCATTGATATTGATGATGTAGAAGTAGAAATTCAAAAGCCAGAAAAAGAACGCAATTTACCCAAACTCAAAAAGCGTCTAGTAGCTTTACTAACTGCTGCTACTGTAGTCGCTGCCCCGATCGCAGGTATAACAGATTTTGCAAACAATGTTATAGATATAGGTAATAAAGTAGGTATCGAACTAAAGCTTCCCTCTGTTAAATAGACTTTTCTCACTCCAGAGGCGATCGCAAATTCAAACTTCACAGCTATTAAAGAACAAACAAGCGATCGTTTTGTATCAATAGCTTGAGATGATTCCTGCCTTTGATTTGATGAAAATTGAACTAGCGATCGCGGGTAAGGATGCAGATGTGGATGAGGATGGTGCAGCAGAATTTAGTTTGTGATTTACTCTTTAGTAATTGGTAAACCTAGCCAATCGCTAAGTTCATAAGCTAGCCAGTCAAGTTCTGGAGGAGTGACAGGAAAAAAATAAAATTCACCAGTTAAAATGTCATACTTTTTGGTTCCTGCCCAGATTGTCAAGGAAAGTTGATTATATGTATCCTTACTCCGTTCTAGACGTACAATATTTTGTCTGGGACTCGGAGATGGATAAAGACGTTTAATTCCAAACAATTCATAAATTAGGAAAAGCTTTTCACTATTAATATAAAGCGTCTTTTTACCTAATACACCTATGAATAGAGAAATAAATAACATAGTTATAAATGATAAAAGTATGAGAATAATTCCTAATGAAAAAATATTTGCATTTCCAAAAAAAAATGATAAATTAGGGATAAATAACATAATTGGTATAGATAATATTAAATTTATTAGAGTTTTTCTTTTAAATAAGCCATCCGGGGGAATGATAATTTCTAAATAGTTAGTATTTTTATTTAATAAAACTTTACTGCCATAAGGTTTTCTAGGGAGTAAATTACTTTGTATATCCTGAAGTTGAACTGTATTTCCTAGTTTGTTTAAGGCTTGCAAAGCGTCTTCAGTAGAAATCAAACGTTTACTCGCAATCGGTTCTGTCATTCTTCTCAACCAACTGCTGAAAGTAGGATTAATATTGGCTACTGGTTCAAATTCAAGCCGCAAGTCGGTTTGTGGTAAATCGGCTGGATGCTGACCTGTCACCAAGTAAATTAAAGTTGCTCCTAAACTGTAAAGGTCAGAACCAGGAATAGCTCTACCGTTAAATTGTTCTGGTGGTACATAGCCGTAAGTTCCCATCACGATAATTGTGCTGCTTCTTCTGGCGATGGTTTGCACTGAACCAAAATCTACTAAGTAGACTTCACCCACACTATTACCAGAGCGATTTGTCAACAGAATATTGCTTGGCTTGATGTCACGATGAATCACGGGCGGTTGACGGCTATGCAGATATTTGAGAATTTCTAGAATAGCTTTTGCTAATTCCTTAACTTCTTCTTCACTGAAACTACGCCCAGCTTTGAGTTGTGTTTCTAGAGATTGGGCTGGGATATAATTTTGTACGAGTGCAAATCCTCTGTTGCTGGGTGAATCTAGCTCGAAGTAGTCAAGGTAGCGGGGAATAGCTGGGTGGGAGAGTGCTTTGAGTGTTTCAGCTTCCCGCTCAAACAGTTTGAGGTCGTTCCATTCAAACTCATTACCAAAGGACAGTATTTTGACTACTACTAATTCTTGAGTTTGTAAGTCACGAGCTAGCAGCGTCCGCCGTCCGGCTTTTTTGCCTAGTTCCTGTTGCACTTGATACCTTGCTAACAGGATTTCTTGGTTAGAATCTGGCAATTCTTGACTTGTCATTTGCTCGTGACTCCAAAGCTTTGTTGCTTTTATAGCTTTGCTGTTTGTTACTGTCCCACTGTAAGATTACTTAAGTTAGCAATAAGCATTAGGGAGAATATTTTCAGGCTTAATAATACTTATCTGAGCGATCGCAAAGGAATGCTTGCTTACGGCATAGACAGGAGAGATTTTATTTCACTTATCTGGCTGTCAATTACATTAAAATGATTATCAAGCATTTTTAGCATTCTTAATAGCTTGTCCGAACCCATGTAATTTGGAAACAAATCCAAAATCAATATAATTAGTTGGATGTGGTGCATAGTAACAGCAGATTTCTCAGGTATATTAATATAATATCAACTAAAAAAAACCTGAATCATCAGTATTTAAACGCATCTTTAATCAACGTATTCGTTTAAAATATTTGGGAGAATACAACATTTATTTACCTGATCGTACCAACAAAATCATTCACTAGTACCTTTTAGAAACAACCGACTCAAGTCTAATGATGCATCTTCAAATCCAGGAATCGCTACTGACTGGTTAGATAAATAAATCTGCTTGCTAAGATAGCTAAACTTATTTTGAGCATTTTGATACGGTTGGCTATGACGCTCAAGTTGACTATCTGGCAAATTCACAATCCAGTAATGATAAATTCCGGCTTCTGCATACAATGACAGCTTGATTGTTTGATCGTAATCTAGAGTTTTATCTGAAATTTCAATCACTAACAAAATATCTTCGGGATAGGGATGATGAGCGAGATAATCTTCATCTCTTCCTCGTGCAATGACAACATCTGGCTCAGGTTCACTCTGATTAGGAAGCGTGATAGGATCTTGTCCACGGATGACTGCTCGCTCGCCTAAAAGCCGATCCAGTTGACGGCACAGGATAGAACTACAAACTGTATGAGATGTTCCCTTTGCTGTCATTTGAATCAGTTCTCCTCGAATCAATTCAATATGATTGCCCTCTGTCAGAAATCCGAGTTCAATCAATTGATGGTATTCAGCGATCGTAAATCGCTTAGGTGTCACAGCATTCATGAGACATCCTTCTAATGGTACTGATTCTACTTTTACTTGTACACTAACAGAGATTAAACTGACTGCGTTGTTTACCGCCGCAGGCATCGCAATAACTTAAGCTGTTGTTACTACAACTGAAGCATTCATAAGTAACCTTAAAGCTGTTGTTACTACAACTGAAGCCGTTGTTACCACAGCTTAAGTTGTGGTTATGAACATGAATTTTTGTAAGAAGTCTATTGCAAAGGAGTAGCGATCGCACCGCAATTTGCCTATTATGAACTTAACGCCTCAAATTGTTGCCAACAAAGGTACAATGCACGCGGTACGTGAAAACATCCTTTCCATTTGCCACCTTTAAGGTTCAATAATACTTCCCCACGTCGATTGAGATAGCCAAACCATTCACCGTATTCTGAATCAGCAAAATGTGACCAGGCGTAATCGTGCATCTTTTGATACCATTCCCAACACACCTCACGCCTACTCAAGCGATAGCCCATCGCTAATGCAACCAAAGACTCTAGGTGAACCCACCACAGCTTTTGATCCCATTCCAACTGTTGTGGGGGATGACCATCTGCATCCATAAAGTAATACAATCCGCCGTACTCGCTATCCCAAGCAAAATTCAGGATATTTAGCACCACATCAACGGCTTGGTTAATAGTTTGGGTGTCGTTTTGGCGACGCGCGATATCCATGATGAACCACATAGCTTCGATACCGTGGCCTGGGTTAATTAGCCTTCCCTCAAAAGAATCTATGTGAGAAGCTTCAGGGGTAACGTTTTCGTACATTAACCCCCGTTCTTGGTCGAGAAAATCGCTCATCACTTCGCGGACTGTCTCAGCTAAGACATTCTCTAGTGTTTCTTTTGGTAGCAACCATTCCATTTCTAGAGTCAGGTTGGCTAAAATCATTGGTACAGCCAACGATTTCATGGGGCGTGTGCCGGGATAGGTTTTATTATATTTGCCCTTGGGGTTGTCCTTGCGGCGTAATACGTTGTTATAAGCCTGCATTGCTACATCCTTCGCCCATTCTTCGCCGCCAGCGAGTGCATATTGACTAAATGCCATCGCTGCAAAGCAGTCAGAAAAGATGTTGTAAGGCTCAACCAGTGGTTTCCCTTCACGGGTGAGGGCAAAGTACCAGTTACCATCACTATCTCTGCCATGTTGGGCGAGAAAATTAGCGCCATTGCTAGCAATTTTCAACCAGTTTTCGCGCTTTTCTAGCTGGTTGTAAAGCATGGAAAAAGTCCACACCTGGCGGTTTTGCAGCCAAATGAATTTGTCTGTATCATAAATTTTACCTTTGCGATCGAGGCAGGTGAAATAGCCGCCTTGCTGCCAATCGAGAGAATATTTTTCCCAAAAGGGGAGTACGTCGTTGAGGAGAGCGTTTTTGTAAAGTTCAGCGTAGGCGTAGCCCGCCGCAGGCATCGCTTGAAAATTATACTCCATAAATTTCCTCTCCTTTTGTGCTAAAACCAACAGCTTAACAGTTATCATATTTTGGCTCTAACATGGAGCGTAGGCGTAGCCCGTCGTAGACATCGCGTCAGCCTTTTACAAGATTTAGTCAGCAGCAGGTGTACTTCTATCTTGTATCTTGCACCATTCTCAATAACCGTAGGGTAGTTTTTTAGAGATGAGGTTGTTATGAGTCAGATTGAACGAGTTGCGATCGTTGGAGGAAACCACGGTAATGAGTTAACAGGAGTACATCTAGTCAAAAAGTTTCAGCAGTATCCAAATTTAATCAACAGAACAAGTTTTGAAACTCTGGCATTACTTGGCAATCTCAAGGCTATTGAAGAAGGCAAACGATACATTGAGAAAGATTTAAATCGTTGCTTCACGAATCAAGACTTAAAAAATCCCCAACTCTCAAGTTATGAAGATACGCGGGCAAAAGCAATCCAACAGATACTGCAACCGCAAAATCAGCCCTTTGTGGATGTAATTGTTGATTTGCACAGCACAACTGCCAATATGGGGTTAAGTCTTATTTTTTGTGATATGCATCCTTTCTTACTTCGGTTAGGCGCTTATTTAAGCTCGATAAATCCGATGGTAAAAGTTTTTGTGAATCAACAATCTAAAGAAGGTGGTTTTCTGCGTTCTTTGTGCGAGTTGGGTTTTGTTATCGAAGTTGGTGCTGTGGCTCAAAATATTTTAAACGCCGAATTATTTCAGAAAACAGAACAGCTTATTTATGCAATTTTAGACTATTTTGAAGGCTGCAACCAAGGTAATATTCCGCAGAGAAACAGCACGCTTACACTCTATCAATACATTGGAACTATCGATTATCCTAGAAGCGATGCCTACGGCGGGCTGCGCCTACGCGGTGAGATTCAAGCCATGATTCATCCCCAGCTTCAGTTTCGGGATTATGAACCTCTGAATCCAGGTGATCCAATGTTTCTGAGTTTTGCAGGAAAAGATATTTTATATGAGGGAGCGTCTACTGTTTATCCTATTTTTATTAATGAAGCAGCTTACTACGAGAAAGGAATTGCGATGTATCTAAGTCAAAAGCAGCAAGAAGTAGTTTAATTGATTCGCCTTTCTAACCAAAATTGCAAATCAGCCAAGGTAGTAAAATCAAGCAATGCATCGCTCAATTCTTCGAGAACAGGGAAAGGTAAACCAGAAATTGAGAAGCGCATTTCCTCAGACAGTTCTCCAAGCCGCTTAGTCAATTGTTGGGAAATGTGAGGATGCGATCACCTTGGCGCAATCCTCCTAAAACATTGCCCGGTAATTGGGAAAAAATTTCTTCAGTTAAAGACATTTTGGAAAAACTAAACCACGGCATGAATTACACAAACAATTGCAAACTGCTTAAACCGCAAGCGTTTCGGCTTTTCTTAGTGCCATTCGGCTCAAGCTTATGCTGACGCGATGGCGCTACCATTTTGGTTGAATGACAACCCTGCAATCACCACCTCACAAATCAAGGGTGATTTGCAAGATATACAAGCTCGTTGCGGGTCAGTCAGTTTGGTAATTGTGGACTATGTGCAATTGATTGAACTAAGAGAAAAGCGGGGTGGCGAAAACCGCGTACAAGAAATCGACTCTATCTTGAAACAACTCAGGGCGATCGCTAAACAATTCAATTGTGCTGTCTTGGGTTTAGCGCAGTTAAAAAGAGAAGTTGATTCACGTTACGAAAAGCGTCCAACAAAAGCTGATTTTCGAGAATCGGGAGGATTTGAACAAGAAGCTGCTGTCATGTTGGGTTTGTATCGAGAAGATTACTACGACAAACAGATTACCCAAAAAGGCATTTTTGAAGTTTCAGTTTTGAAAAGTCGGTTTAGTAGTGAGACGACTGTTAATAAGATTATTTGATGAACGATTTGGACAGTTTAAAAACTTAGCTAAGTCTCAATATTAAATATAACAGGAGTTAACCTGAGCATTGTAAGTGTTCATGCAAGTAGCACTCCAGCGATGGAATCAGCCAAAAGATATAACAATTATAAAAGTACTGTTGCTTTAGTCTAAATCCAAAAGGAGGAGAAGATTATGATGAAGATGAATTTTCTGACCATTGACAAAGTAAAAAAATCATTGAGCTTGCTAAGAACTAAATCTTCATTGAAATAAGGGTAAAAGAAATTGAGTTACGATAATACTGCCAAGTATTTAGCTGAATTGTATCCAGCCGAGTTTGCAAAATGGTTGTTACCAGATAAAGATACAGAAGTTACAGTACTTAAAACTGAACTTTCAATAGATCCAATCTGCGCAGATTATGTCATATTTTTGCAAACAATTGGAGAAATTTTTAGCCGGGAATGCGCCAACACCACTGCTAATAGAAAGAGTTGGGGGACGTTCACAGTCCAAATATAAACCTGGACATTTAGCTTGTAACACCATTCTGCGATGGCGCGAGCGCCCGCCGGAGGCGATCGCATTTCACCGATCACAAGGGCTGTAACCGTAGTAAGTTCGCTGATATCTGGTTGCCTGATGGTACAGTCAAATCCTTGTCTATTCAGGGGGCTGCAATCTTGCAAAGGTTTTCCGGTTGGTACGAGTTTTCCGACGAAACTGCTATGGCGGGATCAATTATCGGCTATTCCGTACCTCCCAGTTTTGCAACTCAATTATTCATGTCACACATTGAGCCAATTGCGTAGGCGCAGCCCGTCGTAGACATCGCTGTTGTATTGGTTAATATACAGTCAAAACAATTCAACCATGATCAATTTCATGAAATTGTTAAGGGAATACCGTTATCTTTGGGTTTTAAATTGAGAATAAATGGAACAGCTTTCAATACCCAATCGGACACGGATGTATAATTAGCAGCTTCTTCTCCAAAGCTAATAGAAAGCATATCAGTATGAATAATCCCCGGATTGAGGGGTATAGCTGCCATACCAGTTGGCAATTCTTGTGCCAAAGAACGAGTTAATCCTTCTATTGCCCACTTAGATGCACAATATGGTGCAACTTGGGCCCAAGTCGAACGTCCCCAGCCAGAACTAAAGTTAACAATAATGCCTCGTTTATTTTTCACCATTGCTGGTACAAAATGACGAATTATATTCACTACTCCTTTTATATTGATATCTATAAGATCTGAAAATTCTTCGGATGGTATTTCCCACAAAGGTGCTGAGTAATTAATAATTGCCGCATTATTTATCACTATATCTGGCGGTGCATATTTTTGAAGTACGTCTTGGGCCCATTTTTTTACAAGCTGTTCATTTGCTACGTCTACAGACGTGAAATCATTGGGCGCACTAAACTTTTGGCGTATTTTCTCGATCACATCTGATGAACGGGCGCAACCAATAACAGTATGCCCCTGTTGAATAAAACCTTCAGTCATCGCATAACCTAGACCTTTACTTATGCCTGTAATTAAGATGAGCTTAGTCATATTATTCTGGTATTCAACGTATCATCAGCAAACTTATAGTAGGTAGCGATTTTTACCAAAATGCCTGCACACGTAAACCAATAATAAATGCACAGTCAGGTTCCATGTCTATGCGTTAGCACGCAGCAACGCTAATTGCTACCTATTAGGCTTTTTGTGAAGAGTGGGATCAACTAACCTATATGATTGGTCAGGTTCACTCGTCGGAGGAAATGGATGCCCACTAATTGATGTTACCTCTAGTCCTGTGCCTTCTCCATCAGAATTTATTAGTTCGTACTGTCCGCTTTGGGGAGTGCGTTCGCCTGGCCTATGCAAAGAAAATTGAGGCTCCAATGTTTGCTCCGTAGACTGGCTTAACTGTGTAGTACTAGCACTATAAATTAGAGAAAACTGCCTCGTAATCTCAAAACCTGGAAGATAGCCACCGTGGAACGGTATTTCTGACATCTGACTGAGCGCCCCTTTAACTTCTGAGATTGGTTTAAGCAATTTTTCGTTGTCCTGACTCCATCTAATAATTTGTGCATCTAGCAATTCTTGAAACTCAAGAGCGTGTAACATCGCCTCATCTGAGGGAGTTTGACTATCTACAACAATCGATAACTTGAGAGTGAACAAAAGTTTCGTTTGTATTTGTGAAGAATTGTCATTAGAGGCAACTTCCGTACAATACTCGTTTACATGAAAACCAAACTGAGCCTTAAAATGGGAAAAGCTCTGTGTTTGAAGTTGTTGACTCAGATATGGTAGCAATCCAGTCTTGGTATCTAATAGGATTTGGCGAATCATTGGTATTTGGATCATAAATACTTTGCGAGTTTTGGATTAAAATCTTTCTTTACAATCTCACAATATCAAACGCTCTGAGACATCCATCAAACTGACGAAACTTAGCTCAATCACTTTGCTGATTTACTTAAAACATCTTTCGTGCTGCTTTTACGTAAGATATTGATAAATTCTTCAGCAAGGGACTCGTATTTTCCATAGATTTGGTGTACCTTGTTAATTCCGTGCAATTATTAATACCCATCTTCTCCCAACTTTACTCATCCAAATTTTGAGCCAATGCCTTTGAGGGAACAGCCAATGAAAACTTCTAATGAGATACGTACAAAGAAAATCATCAAAAAATCTGAGAAGCTGACTTTGAAGGAAATGATGGAAATCGAAAAGGGCGAAGACCAAAATCTTCTCTTCTGTACCATCAATTCTTCAGCCCCTGTGGTTGAGGAGAAACCAGTAGCGATTTTAGAGCCTAGAGTTCCTGACTATATTCCATTCCTTGACAACCCTCCAGTACAATCGGTGGGCAATTCCGGCTGGCAGATTTCTAATATCTGGCGGGATATCCGCGTTGATGATTTCTGTAGTTAATTAAAGCAGGCAATTTATATTCCCAGATGGTTGACCATTGAGGCGGTTGCAATTATCCACGATCCGAATCTTAGAGATTGAGGAACAGGCAACCCTTCAGGGAGAAAAGTTGTCCCGAATGCATTCTTGTGCAGCCTGTCCCTCTGTCTCTTCGTTAAACCAATATTATGGCAACCGCCTGAGCAATTTTTGTAAACTATCTTTGCACTAAGTCAAAGCTATATGGTATTCAAAAGCACTAGCTTTTCGCAAAAATCCACTGAAATAGGTATTCTTAACAGAGCGATCGCAAAAGTTTTCGGTCTACTGACAGTCATCAGGTGATGGGCTTGTACCAGACGCGATAATTAATCTCCCTCTAATTAATGAGGCAAACGCACTCATCGCTGCTTTAACGAAAAGTGGTTTTAAAGTAGAAGATATGATGAGTTCCCAAGTAATTGCGATCGCTGGTACTCAACGAGGTGGCAAGGGAACCTTAGCAGCAATCTTGGCAACATTATCTACAGCACTTGACCCCGGATTGAACACTCAATACTTTACAGCCGGGGTGGACGTTTACGTGCGATTCGTTGGCTAGAAACCAATCCCAAAAGGATAGGGGGATTAGCCGCAAGGTGAAAACCTTGACAACTTAATAACCATACTGGTGAAAGCCCAGTTCTCGTGGAATCCGAGTAAAAGCCCTACCCCTACGTATAGAAACTAACAATCTCTATAGGTAAAGCGGGGTCGAAAGCGAAAGCACTGATAGCCTAAAAATCGGTGTAATAGTAGGCAAGGACTCATGGGTACGAAAGGAAGGTACGTTTGAATCATCGTCACTGCTCAAATGGTGAAACAGGCTGATACACCATAACCAAAAGGTACCGAGATTGGTAATTTGGGTTGTAAATTCCAAATTGATTCTACCGACATCTCCGGTGAAGAGTACCACCCTAAAAGTCCGTAACAATGGTTATTAGGAACGAAGTAACCTTTATATTTGCTCTCTAGCAAGGTCGATAGCCAGAGTAGGTAGTTAGCCGCAAGCAATATAAAGGCAGGATTGAGTCAGAAGCGAACGCCCTCGGGAAAGCCGAAGGATATGCAGACAGACTCACGGTGTAAGAAAAGATGAGGTCGTAAATAACAGTGAATAAGTCTAAAGCACGAGGATTTTCCTCGATGATGGAATGGAATCAGGTCAACTGGCGTAAGCTAGAGAAACGTGTATTTAAGCTGCAAACACGAATTCATCGAGCCGAACAACGTGGTGAGTATAAAGCGGTTCGTAGACTCCAAAAGACCCTGATGAAATCCTGGTCTGCAAGAATGCTCGCAGTACGTAGGGTAACTCAAGATAACAAAGGGAAGAAAACGGCGGGAGTAGACGGCATCAAAATGCTGACCCCAAGCCAACGCTTCTCCCTAGTCGAACAGTTAAAGGTATATCGCCAAGCCAAACCGACCCGGAGAGTCTGGATAGACAAACCAGGGAAAGCGGAGAAACGTCCACTTGGCATACCAACTATGTACGACCGAGCATTGCAAGGGCTTGCCAAATCTGCTCTTGAGCCAGAATGGGAAGCGCGATTTGAACCGAATTCATACGGTTTTCGACCAGGAGTGCGATTCGTTGGGTAGAAACTAACCCTGAAATGGGTAGAGGATT
>NZ_CAXTNE010000225.1:0-13664 GCF_964245445.1 uncultured Nostoc sp. | reverse complement strand
GCATTTGTTGATTTGGCGATCGCATTTGTTGATTTGGCGATCGCATTTGTTGATTCGGCGTTCGCATTTGTTGATTTAGCGATCGCATTTGTTGATTCGGCGATCGCATTTGTTGATTCGGCGTTCGCATTTGTTGATTTGGCGTTTGCATTTGTTGATTTGGCGTTTGCATTTGTTGATTACACTTATTCTCAAACAACAAATCGATATAAAAAATGAGTAAAAATACAGACAAACTCGTAATTATTTCGTTGAAGCTTTAATGAAATAAATCCACAAAACTACCCATCTCAGGCAAAAGGATACTCCACTATGTTGAAAAAGGAATTATAAACAAAAAGGATATCTCATGTCTTTAAGAACTCGTGGTTCTGCTGCTGTTGACAAAGCCCAACTTCGTCTCGCCTTGCTTAAATCCGTTGACGAAAATCTGGATTTAGGACATGGATTAACCATTGAAGCCTACAACCACCTCATCAACACTACCCGTGCGACGTTAGAAGCTCATAACACGCTTGTGTCCAATCTTGAAGAATCGCGTAAAACAATAATCCAGATGGATAAAGCCCTCTCCGAAATGTCTGAACGAATGCTAAGTGGAGTTGCAACTGTCTACGGCAGAAACAGTATAGAGTATTCCAAAGCTGGCGGCTCTAATGGAAAAAGAAATAAACAATCTAGTTCAAAAGTTGCTCCAGTTGTAGCGGTTCTTGCTAGTCAACCTGCTCAAGCTGCAATTGCGAATGGGTCAACTAACGGTAACAGCACAACTCCTTTGCTGCAATAATCCACTTTCTGCATAAATCTAGTGCCGTGTCAAGCCTAATGAGTATTTTAAGCCGTCAGATTTTATGACAAAAATTTGATTACACAGCTTTTCAGAGAGGAAATTATGCAAGAATCTGTGATTTACCAAGACATTCTGCAAAAGGGAGAAGAACCAGGAAAGAAACAGGAGGCGCTACAACTGATTTTGCGTTAGTTAACACGACGCTTGGCTGCAATTGAACCAGAGATAGAACAGCAGATTCGCACATTATCGATTACTCAACTAGAAGAGTTAGCTGAGGCGCTGTTAGATTTCAACAGTCAAAGCGATTTAGTGAATTACTTAGGAAATATCTTTTTACCTCAACCTAATCAGGAAGATTAAGCGATGCCTACGCAAGAGGAAAGGGGGCAGGAATTAGGGGAAATTCCAACATCTTTCTCCCCTTCTCCCTGCTCCCCTATCTTTCTAGTCTGAATTATCAAAAAGCGTTACAGCTTCGTCCCACACTCAGCACAGAAGTTGTGGGTAGGAGCATTTTTGGCATTGCAATGGCTACAATACACTGGCTCGGCTGCCGCTTTCGGCGCTTGCTTCTGCAAACCGACCATTTGAGCGTTGCTCTTACCAGGGGCTACCATTGGATAGCAGTTTTCGTCTCTGGTGACGTGGACATTTAAGATTACTGGGCCTTTGTGTGCTAGCATTTCGGCGATCGCATCTTTTAATTGACTGCGATCGCTGATTATCATGCCTTTAATGCCATAAGCTTTTGCCAATAACTCTACGTCTGGCATCCCTACTTCCATGTTTGAGCATGAGTAACGCTCACCATAGAAGGCTTGCTGCCACTGGCGCACCATCCCTTGCCAGCCGTTGTTGATAATTATTGTCTTGACATTTATTCCATACTGTGCAAGTGTTCCTAGTTCCTGCAAACACATTTGGAAACTAGCATCACCGCTAATACAGATGACTTCTTCATCAGGAAACGCCACTTTAGCGCCCATTGCCGCAGGTAAGCCAAAACCCATCGTTCCCAAACCAGCGCTAGAAATCCAGCGCCTTGGGCCATTCTTCAGGAATTGTGCTGCCCACATTTGATGCTGTCCCACATCTGTGGTGTAGAAAGCGTGGGGTGCTTGGTGACTGACTTCTACGATTACTTCTTGGGGTGAAATGCTGTCGGGATGGTGGGGCACTATTAGAGGATACTCTTCGCGCCAACGGTTAACTAGATTTAACCACTCTTGATTTTGATTAGGTGTAGCTTTGACGCCTGTTTCTTTGCATCGACGCAACAAGTCAATCAACACGTTCCGCACATCGCCAACAATGGGCACTTCGGGAATGCGGTTTTTGCCGACTTCTGCTGGATCGATGTCGATGTGAATTACTTTAGCGCGAGAGGCGAATTCGTCTAACTTGCCTGTAACGCGATCATCAAATCTAGCGCCAACGCAAATCAGCAAGTCACAATCACTAACAGCAAAGTTAGCGTAAGCAGTGCCGTGCATCCCCAACATTCCCAAAGCGAGGGGATGATGTTCGTCAAATGCACCGATCCCCATTAAGGTTGTAGTGACAGGGATATCGAATAATTCAGCTAGTTGTTTGATTTCTTCATGGGCACTAGCTGCGATCGCACCACCACCGACATATAGTAGAGGACGGCGACTTTCAGTAATCAACTGGATCGCAGCATTAATTTGCCGGGGATTTCCCTTCACTGTGGGACGATAACCCCGTAACTTTACTGAACCTGGTTTTACAGGCACATAGTCAAATTCTTCTAAAGCTACATCTTTGGGGACATCAATCAAAACTGGCCCCGGACGCCCACTGCTAGCGATGTGGAAGGCTTCGGCGACAATTCGCGCCATATCTTTAGGATCGCGCACTACATAAGAGTGCTTGACGATCGGTAGCGTAATCCCGTAAATATCGGTTTCTTGAAACGCATCTGTACCAATCGACGGCCGTGCTACCTGTCCTGTGACTACAATCATCGGGATTGAATCCATGTAGGCGGTAGCGATCCCTGTTACCAAGTTAGTTGCTCCTGGCCCAGAAGTACCAAAGCATACTCCTACCTTGCCAGTTGCACGGGCGTAACCATCGGCGGCGTGAGCTGCGCCTTGTTCGTGTCTCACAAGAATGTGCTTAATAGCACCAGTTGCTTCCACCTTATACAGGTCGTCGTAAATTGGTAGAATTGCCCCACCAGGATAACCAAAAATATATTCAACGCCGTGGCGATGAAGGCTGTCAAGGAGAGCAAAACCACCAGATGCATGTTTGGGGACGGCTGGCGGGCTAGAAGCACGAGACTGTTTGTGATTCTCGGTTTGTGGGAGACTGATTGGGGAAAGCAATTCTCCTGCGGAGACACTTTGTGAACGCACGGTCAAACCTCAGACTATAGCTAAAGTTAATACTGAATTCTGTATTTAAGATTTCATTTTAATTGAAAACTTCAATCAAAATCTTATTAATTTTTATATTAAATATAAAGCTAGATTATTAGCCTACATTAATTAAATTACCTTTTGCAAGACTTTGCGGGTATTTTGCCAAGCCCAAACACCGACAACTACGACAACAATACTCATTGCTACAAGTACAATTCGCAAGCCCAGAGCATCAGTTAATGGCCCAGTAATCGCCAGGGGTAACGCCAGAGCAATGTTGACCGCATGATTTTGAAAGCCAAATACTTTACCGTGCATGGTCGGTGGTGTTTGCTGTTGAATTAAAGTTTGCATAGGTACGCCAATTAGAGAAGCACCTATACCTAAAAATGCACAGAGTCCTAGCGCCAGTAATAAGTTGTGCGTAAAAGTGAACACCCCTAAAACTAGTGCCATGATCAAAAATCCAATTAAAGGTAGGGGCTTGCGATCCAATTTATCACCCCAATGACCTAAAATCGCTGCACCAAATACCATACCCACGCCTGCTGCTGCCAAGAAAAAGCCAAACTGTTTTTCTTTTAAACCAAACTCCGCGGCTAATCGAATCGTCAGCACCGTTAAGGCTGCAAACACACAATATAAAGTTGTCAGTTGCAGCATGGCGTTCAAGATCAAAGGGTTTTTCTTGAGATAGCGCAGGCTTTCGGTGAATTCAGTCCAAGGGTGATTTGATGCCTGGTGTTCCTTTGAGAGTTTGGGTTCTTTAAACTTAATTGGCTGCATGATCGCAGCCGATAATATGTATAATCCACCAACTACAATCTCTTGACCGTATTCTTCTCCCATCAAGCTTTTCGCCAAACTCAAAATTGGCTCTCCTATAGCAAAGCCAACAATTAAAGCTCCCATCATTGTGCTGCTAAACAGCGCATTGGCTGCCAACAAATTTTCTCGCTTCACCAATAAGGGAATGGCTGCTTGCTCGGCTGGTGCAAAAAACTGCGTCACTGTGGAAATGGCAAAAGTCAGGATTAACAAAATTAAGAAGTGTCGGGGTAACAAGGGAAGACACAGGGTCAATATTCCCCGCACAATGTCTGAGCCAACCATAATCAGCTTTTTTGGCAAGCGGTCAACAAAGATACCACCGGCAGAGCCGAATAAAATTGCTGGTATTGTAAACGACAGCATCAAGGTTGAGTACATCGAATTTTGTGCCAACCCAGGAAGCGGAGGGTAGTTCTCCAGCAGAGCAATCAGCAAAACGAAGAAGACCTTATCTGCTAACTGGGACATCAGTTGTCCAATCCACAGGAGCATAAAACCACGGTTTTTTAGCAGTGCGCCAAACCCCTTATTAACAGCAGCTGGTTCAGTTGGAAACATTTAGATACTTTAAGATAGTGACTAGGGTAGATGGGGTAGGGAATAGAGGGGCAGAGGAGATTTTTATAACTGTTAACACCTAACTCCTAACTCTCTAACTCCTAACTTATAATTCTGTTGTCCGGACTAATTTGCTTCATAGCGCTTTAACAGCATAAGCAAAAACTCAGCTGCTGTCAGATAACCTTTAGGTGGAGAAATTCCAATGGATGAATCTACCCACCACCCTTGTACAGTTTGGGGCGATTTCCAAATTGACAAATGCTCAACTGCCGGCTCTGCATAAAAGTTATCTTGCCCACAACCTAGCAAACAGGAACTGCAATGAGTGAAATAATCATGGCTCATGCGATGAATAGGAAAATTACCTTGTAATGGTACTCCCCATCCATCTATAGCAATAAACGCTTTGACACGACCACCTAAGAGTTGCCACAAATGCGCCGCCCCTATTGCCCCGACTACGCCAGCACTAAAGCTAATGAATATAATTGGTAATTTTAGCTGATTGCCCAAGCAATCACGCAAAAACTGCAAAATATGAAGTGCTGATAAAACCAAAAAATCTTTACCCGGATAAACCAGTATATTTGCGGGATTGTATGCGATCGCGCTATTACCAACTACATCTAACAATTCTACTCTAAAGCTTTCAGTTAACTCTGGCTCATGAATTCCAGGGCAAATAATTATACTCATCTTTAACACTTCCTTTGATTTTTTGACTCTTCCAATGTAAGGAGCTTTTTCAAAAATCAAATATTTCTTATATATATTACCTTGTTTTTACTGAGTAAATTATAGCCTCTTCATATACTTTTCCGAAAGAATACTATTTTAAATAAATATTAATTTGGCTTATAAATAATATTAGATTAATCTCGTAAAATAAAATGTTCATTTTTATAATTATCTTTACATTTATATTATTAATGAGTTTTGGATTTTTATACAATAGTTTGATTCATAAAAAGAATCAAGTTAATAATGCATTTTCTACTATTGATGTGATTCTGCAAAAAAGAAGCGATTTGATACCTAGACTTGTTACATTAGCTCAAATATATATGCAATTTGAGCAAAAAACATTGATAGAAATTAGCAGGCTCAGAAGTAGAGCAACTTCAAAAAACTTAAGCGACAATAGCCGAGTTGTTGTAGAAGACCAAATTTCGAGAATGTTAAGCAAAATTATAGTAATAGTTGAAGCATATCCCGAATTAAAAACAAACGACCATTTTATCCAATTACAATATTCATTAAGTGAAGTAGAAGAACAACTTTCTGCCGCTAGAAGATTTTATAACTCTGCCGTAACTGAATATAATAACGCCGTAGAAATGTTTCCGACAAATATTATAGCTTCGTGGATTAAATATCAATTAAAATTGCAGTTTCAAGCTAATCCACAAGCAAGAAATAATGTAAATTTTGAAATAAACCATAAATAACTTTAAAAAATATGCCAAAATTTAGTTCTGCACAAAACCAAGAATTATTAAATGGAATAGTTAAACTCTTAGAATACAAAAACTACAATTTAGCACTTCAGGGGTTGGAAAGTTTTTTCCAAAAGAATACAGAATCTAATACAAAAGAATATTTGTATGCACGAGTATTGCTTTTGGACGCATACTTCTACAATGGACGCTTTGATCAAGCAATTAACTTATGCCAAAAATTGAGCAACAGTAAACATCAAACGACTCAGATATTAGCACAATACTATCTTGCCGAAATATTTACAGAAACTAAACCTACAGCACAAAAATCATCACTAAATTCAACTAAAAGTTCACTCACCCCTGCACAAGAAACTGAACTTATAAACACTGGGTATGAAGCTATTACTAAAAAACGCTATAAAAAAGCAATCCAAGCATTAAAGATTTTTTGTCAAGCTGCTTCTCCGGCTACAAAAAAATATTTGCTAGCACACAAATGGCTGATAAAAGCATATCAAGAGAATGGGCAAACTAATCAAGCGATCGCTCTTTGTCAGCAACTCCTGATTAATGAAGATGAAGCAACGAGAAGATGGGCAAGGCAACTTTTATTTACAGAACTATTTACAGATAATATTGATGTGCCTGCGACTCCACCAAACCCCACTGAATTAGAAGTTAAGTTACAAACACCAAGCGAAACCTTACCAGAAGAACCCGAACTAACTATTGACAAATTTACACCAAAAACATTAAAGGAATTCAAAGTATTTTGTCAAAAAAATCTATTGAGTGAATTAAAAGTATTTGAATCTCGTAGGAAACAAGCTTTATTATCTATTGTTCCTCTTCATCTAGTTTTTTTATCTTTTTTAATTATAACGTTCAAGCTTCTCTCCCTGATATCTTTTGATATCAAAGATTATATTTATATTGAAGAACCTTCATTGTTTGAAAGTCACTCTACACCAATAGCCGTAGTATTTATATGTATATTTATAATTTTTCTTTTTTCATCTTTCAATTATTTATTGGGATTTTTCTTGACTTTTTGGATTTGGATATTTTTGTATTCGAGAAGTTTTGAAGGCTTTTCCGCAGGTTTTAGATACAAAATATCTGAGAAAATATTTAATTTTGTCAATGAAAATAAGAACTTAAAATATCTTAGTTCTTGTTCACAAGAAGATAGTATTAATTCTTTTCAACATAGCCAACTATTTAAAGGACTTATCAACCCAAACAAGGTTGAACATGATGTTTATATTTATGGTAAAATCAATGGACTTGATATCTGTTTCTCGAATATTCGCGCAGAATTAGAATTAAAACATGATTGGACTAATTTTTTAGATATTATCTTTATCTTTTTTATAAGTAGGAGATATGAAAAAATAATTCAATATAATATATTTTATCTGCTTATATTTTCAATTTTACGTGTTATATATTTGTTAATTTTTCTTTTACCATTTACATTTAGTGCTTTAAGTTACAGAGTTATAAAATTGATTCCATACATATTTATTGATATTTTGTGTGGAAAAAATTGATTATAAAATATTTAAATCGGAAATTTTAAAAAATCAAGTTACCAGAACCAGTTTAATCTTTAAAGGATTGTTTTTTAAAGCTAAGTTTAACAAAAATCTGCGGACTGTTACAATCGTTCAACCAAAAGTTATCAACGTGAACATTCATGCTATTAATCATGCTAAAAAACAGGTAATTAAATTAGAAGATCCAGAATTTGCTAAATTTTTCACTGTTTATGGTGATGACCAAATAGAAGCACGTTATGTCTTATCTACTAGTTTAATGGATAAAATAGTTAGCTTTCGTAAGAAAACCAATAGAAATATTTATATTTCTTTTGTTGAGGACATGATATATATAGCTATTGAAGAAGCCGTAGAAAATAATATATTTGACCCTAATCTATATAAAAGTGTGTTAAACTTTGCGCCTTTAAGAGAATATTTTGAAATTCTCAACTTGATGTTGGGAATTGTTGAAGACTTAAATCTGGATAGACGCATTTAGCAAAATATCAGAATTCAGGAGTCAGAATAGTGGAAAGCTCAGGAGATAACTAGAAGGGATGAATGTACTTTTGATATCAAACCTTTTATAAATTCTGACTTCTGACTCCTGTTTGACTTTTGACTTTTGACTTCCCCAAAGGGGCTGGGGCTGACCGCTTTCGCTATTCCCGCAACATAGCAGATGGGGCATTGGTTCAATTTTGCATACCCAATGCCCCACGTAAGTTTTGTATGTCTTTTGATGTATTATTTTAATTTTCCTAGCTTTCCTATCCCCCTGGATGGGATAATAAGTTACTACTAGAGAAAATGTGTAAACTATTCTCTTACTCCAAATTTCTCTGCACTTTGGTTATATTGAGGAACTCATTGTGGTTGCCACGCCGGAAAAAGTACAACACACCCACGAGCATCTATCAGGTAAAGAACGTGTAGCCGTACTGCTTATGGGCTACGGCGAAGTCGAAAGCTACGAAGATTTCGCCAACTATAACGAACAGGCTTTAAATCTACTGACAGCAAAATTTGCACCAGTACCAACCTGGATTTATCCCCCTTTGGCAAAGCTTTTGGCGCTATTTGACCGCCATGAGTGGGGACACACACACCACGATTTTATCTCCCCACACAATGCTATTTTTGAACAGCAACGGGCTGGGATTGAGAAGAATTTACAAGAAAAATGGGGCGATAAAGTTCAAGTTTTCAAAGCTTTTAACTTCTGCGCCCCTTTTCTACCCAATCAAGTTTTAGCAGAAATCAAAAACCAAGGCTTTGAGAAGCTACTAATCTACCCACTGCTGGTTGTTGATTCTATCTTTACCAGTGGGATTGCGATCGAGCAAGTTAACAATGCTCTTGTTGAGTTGGCTGATGGTGAAGAACACTGGGTTAAAGCACAGCGCTACATTCCTTCTTTCTTCAACGAACCAGCTTACATCGATTTGATGGCTCATCTGGTTGAGGAGAAAATTGCTGAGTTAGGCGCAGCTTATCTACCTTCTCAAATCGGTATTGTGTTAATGAACCACGGTTGTCCCCATAAAGCAAAAGGCTTTACTTCTGGGATTGCCGAAAGTGAAGCAATGTACGATTTGGTTAGGGATAAGTTGATTAATCGTTATCCTTTAATCTCGGTGGGTTGGCTTAACCATGACACGCCCCTAATTGATTGGACACAGCCAAATGCGGAGCAAGCGGCAAATAACCTGATTCAACTGGGTGCAAAAGTGGTAATTTTTATGCCAATTGGCTTTGCCACAGAAAACCACGAAACTTTATTGGATGTACACCATATCATCCATGCTTTAGAAAAACAGCATCCTGGTACGAACTACGTGCAAATGGCTTGCGTTAACGATCATCCAGAATTTATGGCAATGGCGGCCCAATGGGCTGATGCTCATATTGCAGAGTTGTTGTCAGAGCAAACTTTGGCAGTTAATCCCCAAGTAGCTGGACATCATCATCATCACCATCATTAATTTGAGTAGGGTGGGCAAAGCTTTGCTCAATAATTACTAATTCGTAATTAAGAGGGGTAGAGCAAGCACTGATTACAACTACGAATTATATTAACACTCCCACGCTTCAAGGCATGGGATTTTTTATACCTTACTTACGCTTAAATTTCCCTGTAACCCTCAGTATGCAGATAAAATTATTTTTTTTTAATCATTCTTAAGTAAAATTCCGAGCGTACTCAGTATTATTACTCAGGATATTGAAACCTTATAAAGTTATCGTGTACCCAATGATATCGAATTGACTACGTGTTAAGCGATCGCAAGCCAGGAAGCTAAATGAGCATCCACAAGTTCTTAATGATGAACCGGCCAGTTATTGGCAGGCTTATCCGCTAACTTAACCTGTTGACTGAGCTAAGGCAGAAACAAATTTTAGCTGCTTTAGGCGTTAATTATCATACACCAGTTTTGTGTAAAGATACCCCAAACTCTCTTAAAGCAATGACATGAATCACTAATCATCTGCGAATCCCAAAATACAGGTGTAACCTACACAAAAATAAAGAGAGTGGGAAACGCGCTAGAAGTTCGCTGTATCACAGTGTATTCAAAAGAATTTGTTGGTAAAGTATTTGCCTAAGTGTACTTTTAGGCGAAAAAGTTGGCGTGCTGTTATCGAACAGCCAGCATTCTTGTGGAATCAATACACTGTTTTTCTCCGAACTTAGCATCATACATAGAAATCAAACCCTGAGTCACAAGGATTTACGGATGCTAATTGAAACCAAAATCGGAACTTCTTTGAACTACTATCTAATTGCTTTTGATGCTAATGGCAAAGAACGCGAAAACAATGGAGAGCTAATTAGCCAAAAGGTATTAGAAATCTTATCCAGCGCCAAAAAGTCTGACAAACCAATCACAGATGTCTTTTTGATGAGCCACGGATGGCAAGGTGACATTCCGGCGGCAAAAGACCAGTATGACAGATGGATTGCAGCTATGGCTAAAAACCAGGCTGATATTGAAAAAATGCAACAGGTGCGACCAGGATTTAACCCCCTGTTGATTGGTCTACATTGGCCTAGTAAGCCTTGGGGAGATGAAGACCTAAGTGCAGTGTCGCCAGACAAAACAATTGTGTCTTTTGACACGACAGATGATTCTCAAGAAGAGTTAATTGAACAGTATGCTCATCGGATAGCTGATACTGAAACTACTAGAGAAGCACTCAGAACAATTTTCGCTGCGGCCGGAGAATATGACGTTGCGCCTGATACATTACCATCAGAGGTGCGTGAAGCTTATGAGGTTTTGATTAAGGAAGCATCTTTGAGTAGTGAAGCAGAAGATGCAGATGCGTGGAGCGAAAACGAATCATTAAATTTAGATCCTGAAAGTGTATATGAAGCTACTCTGACAGAAGAAAACGAAGATGTCAGCTTCGGAATTGGGGATAGTCTGAAATCAGCCGGAGATGCATTTTTGAACATTCCAAGATTGTTATCTTTCTGGAAGATGAAAGACCGCGCTCGGAATATCGGTCAAACTAGTGGCTTCAATTTATTAAACAGACTTCAACAGGTGACAGATAATACTGTGCGATTTCATTTGATGGGGCACAGTTTTGGATGTATTTTTGTTTCAGCTACCGTAGCAGGTACCCAACATAACAAATTAACCCGTCCAGTTAATTCTCTTGTCTTAATACAAGGCGCTTTATCACTCTGGTCTTTCTGCTCAAATGTCCCTCATAGAAAAAATATTCCTGGTTACTTCCGCTCTATTATTAGCGATCGCAAAGTTACAGGGCCGATTGTTACTACCCAATCTCAGTATGATAAAGCTGTCAAAAATGCTTATCCTATGGCGGGAACACTAGGAATATTTGGGGGGCAAGATATAGACTTTGACGTTAATACTGAAAAGACATATCCCGGCGTAGGTGGCATTGGTTGTCATGGAATTCAGGGTGATGGTTTGGAAATTATTAATTATAAAGAAGGTATGCTACCCCTGCAAGAATCCTACAACTTTGAATCAGGCAAAATTTACAATTTAGAAAGTAGTAAATATATTGTTGTTCCTCCTAGCCTATTAGACCTTTTTATGGGCGCTCACAACGCTATTGACAAACCTGAAGTAGCTCATGCTCTATGGTCGGCAGCGCTTGCTAGTTAATGAAACAGTGTCTTTAAAAGGTAAAAATTAAAAAGAGAATCTCTGTAATTAAAATTAGGGAATTTTAAGCGATGTCTACGACGGGCTACGCCTACGCCTTTTTTATCCATCAATAATTTAGGCGATTCACAACCATTTCTTTCTTTTACTTTTTACTTTTGCTTTGTTCGGTGAATTTTAAATACAAGGATTAGGTAAAATGAGCATAGAACAGCTGACAAAAGAGCTATATTTCAATGGAATTGACGGTGCATCAGGAGAGTATTTGTTGTCTCCATTGACACCTGAGCAGCTTTCTAAGATTGCTCAGGGCGAAGACTTTGATCCCATAGAAATCAGCGAACTCAAAAAAAAGGATCTGCATGTTAAAGGTCTAGAACCCGACTTTGCGCCGATAGAGGGAGTAGATCCTAAAGACCTTGCACAGACAGGTTGGGGAGTTATCTTCGCTTTTAATGCCGACCCAGCAATCAAAGAAGCGCTGAAGGAACTGTTAGAACATCGGCAAAAACAAGCCTCGAAAAATCACGAGAACTATTATAAGGAATACACTGGCCCTAAAGGTTATCGTCCAGGGGAGTCAAAAAATCAATTTTTGTCACGTCATGGAGTTGGCCCTGGCCCTGCTGACCCAGATAAAATGCCTTATTATCTGTTGATTGTTGGCGATCCAGAAACCATTCCCTATCGTTTTCAGTACCAACTTGATGTGCAATATGCGGTGGGGCGGATTTACTTTGATACGCCCCAAGAATATGCTCAGTATGCTCGCAGTGTTGTACAGGCTGAAACTACTAATTTAAACCAACCTCGTCGCGCTAGCTTTTTTGGGGTACGTACCAAGGGTGATGCAGCCACTGAACTTAGTGCTGATAACTTGATTCGACCCCTAGCTGATTGGATGCTTGATGAGCACAAAGACAATAGTTGGACAGTACAAACCTTACTCGCAGAAGAAGCCACCAAGGCACAGTTAAAAAAACTGTTAGGAGGTGAAGAAACACCCGCTTTGCTGTTCACCGCTAGTCATGGTATGGGCTTTCCGAATGGAAATGAGCGGCAACTACGCCATCAGGGTGCTTTACTCTGTCAGGACTGGCCCGGCAAAGATAAGTGGAGTAAACCAATTCCTGAAGAATTTTACTTCTCTGCGGACGATGTTGGCGATGATGCTAAGTTACTAGGGCTAATTGCCTTTCATTTTGCTTGTTATGGTGCTGGGACACCTAAATTTGATGAGTTTACCCATAGAAAAGGCTCTAATGAAAGGCCAGCGATCGCTCCTAACGCCTTTATTGCACCTCTACCCCGCAGGCTCCTGAGTCACCCCAACGGCGGTGCTTTGGCTGTCATCGGTCATGTGGAACGAGCTTGGGGTTGCTCTTTCGTATGGGAAAAAACCGGTAAGCAATTGGCAGTTTTTCAAAGTACCTTAAAGCGATTGCTAGATGGTCATCCTGTGGGGTCAGCTGTTGAGTATTTCAACGAGCGCTATGCTGAACTTTCGTCTGATTTGAGTACAGAATTAGAAGAAATTAAATATGGTGCGATCAGCGATCCAATGAATTTATCTGGTATGTGGACGGCTAACAATGATGCTCGTAGTTATGCCATTATTGGTGACCCCGCAGTTAAATTAGTTGTGGGTGACAATCAGACAAGCGATCGCTCTGTTATCTCATCAGTGAATTTACCCGCCGCCCCTGCAACATCCCAAGCATCTGATACATCAGCAATTGGGCAAGCCCAGGCAAACTTAACCCAAGCCTTAGAAAAGTTTATCAACACAGTTGAGCAAGCTTCTGTTGATCGCACGGAAAAACTTCAGGCGGCACTCTCAGCCGTAGTGAATCTAGTTGACACCTTGAAGAAATTGAAATAATTGGGCATTGGGAATTGGGAATTGGGCATTGGTCAATAATTAATAGTTATTCTCCTGCTTCCTCTGCTCCCTCCAC
>NZ_CAXTNE010000224.1:0-13776 GCF_964245445.1 uncultured Nostoc sp. | reverse complement strand
CACTGCACACTGATTTTACTTCCACTAAATAATACTATCTATCGCAACTTGGTATTACTAAGCTTAGACAAGAAAAATGCTCATAATAAATACTGGAAAAAGAGCAAAAAAAATTGTCATAGGGCTTGCTATCTTTCCAAATATGGATTGTCAAGTCTGTGCATATACATTCTTTTTGATTAATCTAATTAATAGTTAGAGCAATAAATAATATTATTTTCTTGCTCAAAACCTAAAAAGTAAATTTTCGTATTTCTTTATTCGGGAGAATAATTCATCATGTCTATAAACAAAAACAAAAACCTGATAGTTGAAAACCAAGAAGAATTATTTGAAGTCTTATCAGATGAATGCTGCGAACAAATAACAGGAGGTAAAAGTTGGTGGAAGAAAGTTACAAAAACAGTTGAGCATGCCACAATCAAAACTTTGAATAATGCAGGTAGCGCAGTGACTCAGGCCGGAGGCATGACAGCACTTGGACTTTACACAGCAGGTGAGCTAGCTTTAGAAGCAACTGGAATTGTGGGAAAAAACCAAATAGACGGAAATTAGACTAACAAAAGTTAAACAACTTATCTACCTCATTTATCAACTCTAGCCGAGAAATGCACTTACTTAAGCTCTGCCTTTTTGAAACAACTAAAGGCAGAGCTTTTTACTTACTACACTTCAAAAATGAGTCATGCACTTTTGGACTACCAAGCAATAAAATTAACCACACAGTCAGCCGCTAGTGATAGCTTATTTGCAGTAGAGAGACGAATATTACAATTGTTAAAGCTAGTCGTGTTTGATAGGTTTGATTCTAGCGATCGCGAGTAGTAACATTTTCAGCAACCAAAAAAGATAACAATATAGTTGTTTTGCTTGACTATAAAGCGAGAATAACTTTCTTTCACTCAATAAAGTATATGGTCGAACTGCTCTAATAATTTCTGCAAATTTATCTTCCGCCGTAGTTTCAACAGAACCACTTACAAAATAACCTTGTAAATGTGGAGGTAGGGGCCAGTTAATTTTAGGATCTGGCTGATGTATTACAGGCTCGACATTTCCCCGCCATCCAACTCCCATAATTTGCATTGTTTAATAGACCATTGTGTTCCATCCTTTCTCTTTTAAGTAGTCCAAACCTTGGCTTACATCGGGAAAAGCCAAATCATGAAATAAAATTAAAGCGGCTGTAAATCCTTAATAGGAAATAAAATGGATATTAACTATCTAGTAAATAGCGTAAGGCGTAAATAAACATACCATTTAAAATGGCGCAAAAGCTTTGAATACAATTATGCGTAACTTTTGACTTTTGATTTTTGACTTCTGCCTTGCGGTACTAGCCTAAAGTTATCGATTTGAGATTCACCTTCAAACAACGATTTCTAGGCAAAACCTGAAAATATCAAATCCAGAAACTAAAAAGTTAATTTTTTTTAAGCATCTCGTCCTTTTTTGTAATGCAAAATCAGTAATAGCCCAGCACAATAGTCCAGTATGGGGCTTTAGCTGCATTCCTGACAGCGATTTTCCATCTTACCTCTAGGGCAATACTTTTGGATATAAAGTGCTAAAATGCTTACGATATATAATTTTTTGCAGTTCTTACCCTCATTTTTTTTCAGATTTTGTGAGAAATGCGAAAGAGGTGTCCGCACCATTCACTTAAAAAACAATCGCACAATTTTAGGAAAAATAACCATGATTGATCTTTATTATTGGACAACCCCAAACGGTCATAAAATTACGATTTTCTTAGAAGAAGTCGGTTTGCAATATACCATAATTCCTGTGAATATTGGGGCTGGGGATCAATTTAAACCTGAATTTTTAAAGATTTCTCCTAATAATCGCATCCCCGCGATCGTTGACTACGAACCAGCAGATGGAGGTGCGCCGATTTCGGTATTTGAGTCTGGTGCAATCTTGCTATATTTAGCAGAAAAAACCGGGAAATTAATCCCCCAAGATTTACGTAATCGCACTCAAGTTTTAGAATGGTTGTTCTGGCAAATGGCAGGACTGGGGCCAATGGCGGGACAAAATCATCACTTTAGCGCCTACGCTCCCGAAAAAATAGACTATGCGATTAACCGCTATGTAAATGAGACGGGACGCTTATATGGAGTGCTGAATAAGCAACTGGCAGATAGAGAATTTGTGGCTGGTGATTATTCTATCGCCGATATTGCTGCCTATCCCTGGATTGTGCCCTATGAACGCCAAAGTCAGAATCTAGAAGATTTTCCTCACGTCAAGCGGTGGTTTGAGGCAATTAAAGCCCGTCCAGCAACAATTCGCGCTTACGAGAAAGCAGAAGCACTGAAAACTCAAGCGATTGATCCTGATAAGTCACGAGATTTGTTATTTAACCAGTCGGCGAAGACTATTCAACCTTGAGCTTTTTGAATTGTTTTGTTACTGTGGCAATGCTAAGTTAGCTCTAAAGCCAGATCATCAATCGCAACTATGAGCAAAGATTTCTCACTATCTTCCTTTCCTCAATTAGAAACAGAAAGGCTCGTTCTTCGTGAGACAACGTTGCAGGATGCTGAAGCTATTTTTACTGTCCTCTCCGATCCAAGCGTGACTCAGTTTCACAATCTTGATACCTTCACTTCTATTAAAGAAGCGATCGCTGTTGTTGAACGTAGAGCCAAGCGGTTTGAGCGAGGAGATGGAATTCGCTGGGGAATTGTTCATAAGCAAGACAACGTTTTGATTGGTTCTTGTGGGTTTACTTGGAACCCACAAGAAGATTCAGCTGAGGTCGGTTATGAGCTTGCCAGTACTTTTTGGAGACAAGGCATTATGACAGAGGCAGTGCGTACCATCTTGCAATTTGGGTTTGAAAAAATGGGTTTGCGTTTCGTAGTTGCCCAAGTCATGCTGGACAACATAGCTTCTAAAAAGTTGCTAGAGAAGTTAGGTTTTAGTAGTCAGGGTGTACTGAAACAGTATGGCTTCTTCAAAGGGCGGTTTCACGATCTAGAGCAATTTGTGCTTAACAAATAAAAAAACTGAGTAAGTAGGTTAGCAACGGATACAGGCTGATGTTGAGCTTAGTTTTTTAGATCGGGGTTGCTGATTTGCGCCTGTAATTTTCCTTCTACTTGAAACGGTGGTTGATTATAGTTGTTAAATTGATATTCTGGTGTCACTTTCCAATCATATCGTTGCAGCAACGTTGCTAAAAAAATCTTTATTTCCATCTTGGCAAACTCCATTCCAATGCATATATGTTCGCCACCACCAAAACCAATTAAAGCGAAGGAGTCTTTTTTATCTTCTTCGCGGGCAGGGGCAAAGCGTTCTGGCTCAAAACTTTCTGGGTTAGTATAAATCTCGCTCATGCGATGCGTTAATCCTTGAGCAACAATCACCACCCAACCAGGAGGAATGCGGTATCCTGCGTATTCAATTTCTTTTACAACTCCCCGAAACAGTACTACACCTGCGGGGTTGTAAAGTCGTTCTATTTCTTTCAAAAAATAAGTCATTTGATTAAGTTGCTTAAGATGTCCCAAGTTCAAAGGTTCATCTCCTACAACTTCTGCCAGTTCTTGGCGGAGTTTTTCACGCCATTCCGGACGCGCTGCCAGTTCAACGATTGCCCACGTTAGGGATGTAGCAGTAGTGAAATGCGCTGCATTTAATAAGTGTATCAGTTCGTCTATAATCTGCGAGTCGGCTAAAGCATTTCCCTCTTCATCTACTGCTGCCAAAAACAATCCTAATACCTCACAAGATTCTTGTAAGTTGCCTTGAAGTTTGCGCTCACTGATAATTTTTTGTAAGAAAGCTTTAAGCTGACGACGAGCATTTTGGGAACGGCCATATTTTGTGAACGGTATATCTAACCGCAATAATGCTAATGATCCCTGCGTCAAAGTGTTATACAACTCTTCGACTTGCTCAACTTCGCTTTGTAGTTGAACACCTAATAATAGCCGAATCCCAATTCGCAATGCTAACTGATTAAATTCATTCTTGATAGAAATTGGGCTGCCTTCCATCCAGTTTTCTAGGCAGTTGTTAACTTCAGTTTGCATGATGTCAAAATAGTTAGCAATGGCTTTTCCATGAAACGCTGGAGCCATTAAGCGACGAGTACGGCGATGTTCTTCACCATCTTGAAGCATCATTGGCCGCCCGAAAATATGTTCCATAGCCACTTTCCATCCTAAGTAGGAAGATACATGATCGGCTTGTTCTTGCAAAATTAGTCGATTTGCTTCCGTGCCTACCAAAACTGCATATTTCTTTCCTAAAATGCTGGTTTTAAAAATGGGCCCGTAGCGTTGGTAGTTCTTCGTCAGCCCCCATCCTTGAGTAGCAAATAATCGGAGAGTTTCACCTAAAATAGGTAGCCCAAAGCTACCGGGCATTTCCTCGGCTGGTTTTAGTTGTGTCATTTTTTTAGACTATAGGACTCAAAGTGTGGTGATAACTATTGAGTCTAGCTTTTACAAGATCATGCCGTCTCACGTTATCTTCCGAAAAGTAGCGTTATCTTCCGAAAAATTCAGTGTAGCTTCTTAAATGCTTGAGGAGTGATGCCGATATATTTACGAAAAACCTTGGTAAAATGACTTTGACTTTGAAATCCTACTAGTTGGGAGACTTGTATAACTGATAATTCTCGCTTTGCAAGTAAATATTTTGCTCTTTCAACTCGACATTTAGTAATATATTGGTGAGGTGCTATTCCCATTGATTGCTTAAATAAGCTAGCAAAATAATGCGGGCTTATCTGTGCGATCGCAGCAATTTCTGCTAAAGATAAATTTTGGTCTAAGTTATCGTTGATATAGGCGATCGCTTCTTTTAATTTATGTTTTGGTAATCCACCTGTGTATTCTCGAATAATGAATTTTTGCGTTGAGTAACGTTTTAATAAATGCACCGCCAGCAGATTTACTGCTGACTCTATATACAAGGAACTATCAAATCCACTACTTTCTATTTCCTGCTTGAGTGTCAGTCCAATTTGTTGAATTAGTGGATCGTGGGTTTGCAGTTGTTGTACAATTTCAACTGCATCAGCATTTACTGACTCGTAGGCAACACGAGTAATTATCGCTGGTTCAAGACCGATGTGGATAAAACCTAATTCCTGTTCAAATTGTACTGCTGGAGAAATTTGATGAGCAGGAAAAATACCGACATCAGTTGCTGTATATGATTTACTTTGCCAGTGTCCGTTAATTTTTAATTTTGCCTGAAACTCTCTAGTATAAGTGGTAATAATGTGCTGGAAAGGCGATGTTTCAGGGAGTTGATAGTTTGACTGGCGATGATAAGCAAAATAAAAACCATTCCAACCGGCGACTGGGCTAGAGATAATTAAAGGTTGGGGAAGGAATTGTTTTAGCTTGTCTGGTTGGGCGGCATTAATTCTAAAAGGCTGCTCTATTTGCATGACAATTCGCACGCTTTTTTTCTATATATAAATTACCTAAGAACGGGAAAGAAGATTTACTCAACAGTAACTCTCTTACTTCTCCAGCCCTTCCCCTTCTGCAAAAAGTCTATTCTAGAAGTACGAAAACTCAAACTACAGGAGAATATAGCAGTGGGTAGGTTAGCAACGGACATCGCAGGCAAAACACCTGTCTCATTAGGACTGTTGGGCGCTGCTGCTTTCATGGTGATTGCTGATGCACGAGTAATTGATCCCCTACTGCACATTATTGCCGACGAGTTTAAAGTCGGTGTTGGTAGTGCTGCGGTGATTATCTCCGCATACACGATTCCCTACGGGCTATTTCAGTTAGTATATGGCCCATTAGGCGATCGCATCGGCAAACTTAAGGTAATTACAATAGCACTGGCGGCATTTGCTGTGGGTACTGGTGTTTGTGCCTTTGTGTCCAATATCGTCTTACTTACCTTGCTGCGGTTTCTCACAGGGATGGCTGCTGCTGGGATCATTCCCGTCACCCTAGCTTATATTGGTGACAACTTTCCTTATGAAAAACGCCAAGCTGCGATCAGCAAGTATCTAAGTGCCCTAATGCTAGGTCAAATTCTGGGTGGTAGTTTGGGCGGCATTTTTGGGGAATATATCAGATGGCGTGACATCTTTCTCCTATTTGGCATCGTCTCCCTTGGTATTGCTGGACTTTTATGGCGGGGGACGCGCCATCTGGGTAATGCTCAACGTCCCCAAGATCAAAGAGGTAGGATAACATTTCGACCTTATTACCAACTATTGACTCAACCCATCGCCCGGACTAGCACCCTCCAGACCCAAGCCACTGAGTTAACACCGGAAGCACGAGGCACTGCTGTTTCACTGTTCGCTTTCAATCTGTTTGTCGGACAGGGAATCGGCGCGGCAGTATTTGGTAGGATTGTGGATAATTTCGGCTACATTTATTGTTTTATTGTGGTTGGTGTAGCGATCGCTCTGCTCTCTATTTGGCTAGTCAAGCAGAAGCAAAACAGCGATAAAAGCTAAGTACAGCATTTCATTAATTTGTAGCGAATTAAACTTTGCAATACCCAACAATGCCAACGCGTCGGTCGCCTTGTCAATGCATCGGCTTGCATTGTTAATGCGTCCGCTTGCATTGTTAATGCGTCGCTCGCCTTGTTAATGTGTCGGCTTGCATTGTTAATTCATGTTAATTGTAATTATGAATGATTAATTATCAATGATGAATTATGTTCACCTTTACCAATCCTGTTAAAGCATCGATGTCAAAAAAGCAACATTTATTAAACAAAAAACCCGGTTGGTCTTTGGATGAGCGAGATCCAAAGTTCATAGAATATCTGATGCCCCTGTTTGGCTTTTTGTATCACTACTATTTCCGAGTTCAAACTAGTGGCTGGGATAATATTCAACCCAAAGAAAAAGTCCTATTGGTCGGTTCGCATAATGGAGGACTCGCGGCTCCCGATATGACAATGATGATGTACGACTGGTTCCGACGATTTGGTGTAGAGCAACCCGTTTATGGTTTAATGCATCCCAGCGCTTGGCAGGTTAGCCCGCCACTAGCGCAATTGGTCGCCAAGGCTGGAGCAATAATTGCTCATCCAAAAATGGCTTACGCTGCCTTGCACTCTGGAGCTAGTGTGCTAGTTTATCCTGGTGGAGCCGAAGATATCTTCCGACTGCATAATTTACGTAACAAAATCCACTTTGCGGGGCGGCAAGGATTTATCAAGTTAGCGTTGCGGGAAAATGTGCCGATTGTCCCTGTGATTTCCTGGGGCGCTCACGATACGCTGATTGTACTGGCTGACTGCTACAAAATTGTGCAGCAACTCCATGAATGGGGAATGCCTTGGCTGTTTGGGATTGATCCGCAAGTTTTTCCGATCTATCTTGGACTGCCTTGGGGATTAGCAATTGGCCCGTTACCTAACATTCCATTGCCTGTGTCCATGTACACGCGGGTTTGTCCGCCAATTGTATTTCAACGCTACGGCTCTGAAGCAGCCAGCGATCGCTACTATGTCAATGAATGTTATGAATTAGTTGTTAGTCAAATGCAGCAAGAGTTAGATAACTTAGTGAAGCTAGCTACTAAGTCCTAAAGCTATTGAGTAGAATTGGCACGGACAACTTCTAACCAGTTTGATTCCAGACCAGTGAGGACAGTAGGAAAATTATCTTGCCAACGGTAACAAGTGCAAAAATTATTGACTGTGTTTTTCAATTAATTGAATTACACCACTCCCCATTATTTTAAAAGTGATCCATAAAGCAATATCTTCGCCAAAAATAGAGATATATAGTATATTGATTGAAAAAAATTGCTGCTCATTAAAGAAAAAGTTTTTGGTTTTCTGACTGTTAGTTGGCGCTTAATAACAGTTTTAAATTTTTATATACCAGATATTTCAATCGGCATAGCGATTATGTGGGGAAAAAGCAAAATATATGCCAAGTATTTACAACTATAATTTACCTCTTACTCAAGATAGTTGAAATTCAGAACTAACAAGGGTTTTCAAACTTCATTTCCATTTTTGCAAGGATCTTAGCTTAATGCCAATACCAATCCCTGCTAAAGTAATTGAAGATGTTCAGTTTTACTGTATAACTTTATAGTACTATTGACTTAAACCGCATCTACCTTAAAAACCATAGTTTATTGGAATTAGGAAAAAGCTCAAAACTCAAACAAACCATGACTAAAAAATCTAGATTTCAAATAAAGTAGACGGGGTTTAGACGCGTTTAATTGTATAGAATTAAATGACAAATAAACCTCTATTTTGACAAGAAAAGTAAAAACTTTATTGAATAATTTTTGGATGATTATGCTAAATCTTAATAATTATAGCAATCAGAAAAAAAACCAAATATTGTTAGGTATTGCGATAATATTGTCATTAATATTGTGTGTGGAATTAGCAATTAGAGCTTATTCTTTTAATCTTGACGCTTTAGCTAATTCCACAGGTCAATATATACCTGATTTTTCTAAAACTATTGACAAAATAAGAGTAGGTATAGAATACCGTTGTTTAATTATTATATATATTGTATGGCTAATAATAAACAAAAACAAAAAAAGAGATATAAGTTTTATAAAAATACTAAAAAATAGTTCATTCTTTTTGTTAATTGCCTTCATAAGTTATCCAGTAACTACTGATATTAATCTATACATACATTATGGTTTGATGGATTTAAATGGAATTAATCCTTTTATTAATGCTGCAAGCACATTTACATCAAAATTGTCTCCATTCCTGGTTTGGAAACAGACTTCAACTTATGGGCCTATATCTCAACTATTTTTTATGTTTTCCGCTATTTTCGTTACAATTACTCCAATTTTGGGAATTTATGTATTTAAATTAATATGTCTTTTATTCCATATATTAAATAGTTCCTTAATATGGCAGCATTTAAAAACATCTCCTTATAAAACTAATATAACAATTGCATATTTAGTTAATCCATTTTTGCTATATGAACAGGTTACAAATGCACATATTGATGTATTAATTTCTACAGCTTTAATCATTTTAATAATATGCCTTAAAAACCATAATTATATAGCTGCGATTGTTACAGCTTGGATTGGTTTTTTAATTAAAACATTACCAATTATTTGGTTACCTATAATCTTTATTTATTTGATTAAGCAACAACGTTGGAAAATTATCTTTAGTGCTGTTTGTATTTCTTTAGGTATAGTTGTTGCCACTTCTGTTATAGCTTTACCTACAGTCGATGCTTGGAAAAGCCTTTTAAATCCTGGGGTTGGAGAAAAAGTAGGCGGTTCATTATATGCTTTAGTTAAGAGTTTACTAAGTTTGAAAATTTTAAACTTTTCTCTAAGTTTGCAACATACTCTATACTCAATAATTAAACCTATAATCTTTTCTATATTTGTAGTTTCTTATTTGATTATTCTGGTAAAACCATATTGGAAAAAAATTTATTCCAAAACTAATCTTAGTATAAATATAGGATGGGTTACTTTACTATTATTTATGTTTGCTGCTCCTTGGTATTGCTCTTGGTATTCTTCTGTGCTGCTGGGAGTCGTAGCTTTAAACATACATTCAAAAAGATTTGCAATTACTAGCATTGTATTCTGCATTATAAGTGCTATTACTTAGACGGTAGTTTTTCACTCTTCCCTCCTAAAACAAGAGTTTGCAGTATTAAGTAAAAGTGGCGTTGCATAAATGCGGGATGAATAGGCGGTTGAAACCATTGAAAACTCGTTTCAAATTCAGCGAAATCATCCCATGATTCAGCAACACCGTAAAAGTAGGGATTAATATGTATGCTAATGTAAAAATAAATCAAACTGCAACGCGAGAGTCATTAGTTATAAGTTAGAAGTTTTGAATTTTTAACTCCTAACTCTTAACTTTTTTGCTAGCCGCCACTGACTGGTGGAATCAGCACGACTTCATCCCCGTCTTGTAGTAGGGTATCTGGTTCAACAAATATTAGATTAACTCCAAAGCGGGTGACCTCACGCCATTGGGAGAGTTCGGGGTGTTCAGCTATGAGGCGATCGCATACTGTTTTGACTGGCATATTATTAGGAAATTCCAGCACCAGTTCCGAAACCCTAAAGGCTTCTTGATAAGCAGCAAACAATTTGACGGTGACGGTGATTGCAGATTTAGACATATAACATGCTTTGGCAGTACCAGCAAGTAGTTTAATACTTGACAAGCACCCTGAACTCTTGGGCTTAATTATACATTACTAAGTACATGATTTCATAAGTTCATAACGAAAAAATGTTTCTTAATCCAACATTTCTGGGTCAATTCCTAAAGCGTTGAGTTGTTCAATAGAAAGAGTACGCAATTTCTCTACAATTCTCTCCCGCTTTTGTCGCTCAATCACAGCCCGTTCCTCACCTGTTAGCAGTAAATTTCCTTGTGCATCCCACCAGCGCAACCAAGGTAACTCTGCATTCTGATAAAATCCTTGCCAGATTCCTAACTCTACCCCCATAGGAGCAATTGGGTAATGTCCTCGTTCATTGGGTTTCATTAGTTGATAAGAATTATCCACTAGGTGGTAAACTTCCACTTGCGCTTTTGCTACTTCATAAATTCCATAATAAGGGACTCGAATCGCCTGCTCATAAACCCAAAATTTACCAACATTCCCACCATCCCGTTGAGATGGCGGTGTGTTATCTCGTTCTTCTGAACCATCTCCAGAGACAAATTCCAGCACAATCAAGGGTGCAACATACTCCTTCCACAGCACATAAGAACGCCGCATTTTACTGTCAAGGGTCGGTGGTACATTAGGTACATAAAACCAGTCTGGTGCTTCAGCCCCTTTCTCAGGAGGATTTGTCAATCGCCAGTAAATACCAGAATCTTGTCCAATACAATATTGACTATCAGGATGAAGTTGCTCTAAAACAGGTTTAATTGAATCTGTAATTAAAATGCTTTGCGGATGCTCCTGAAGATTTTTGCCTCCGGCACGCTTCGCGAACACGAATGTACCATCTGAGTCTGGTAAGTGGGTGTGATCAGGTAAAGTTAATGCCGATAAGGAAGTCATAGGCTTTAACCAAAGATTTGTCTGATTCTTATTGTAGACTGCTATTTTGCTATTTTTGAATCGATGCGCTACTAGGTTAGATGCTATTTATATAACAGAAGGCAATCTTTCTATATGAAAATAGCTATTACGATTATTGCGGATATTTTCTATATCCTCACAATCATTCGCATTCGACTTAACTATGGACAATAAAAAACGAGAACTTATTACTCTTGAATCGTATGGTATTACATGAGTTGGTATATCAAAAATCCATCCGGTGCCAGCCCATGCAGTATTTTCCGAACGTTCCCAGACTACCCTTGTGTATCCTCCATCCAAGTGAAAAATTACTTTTACAATTTCTCTGGCTAACATAAATATTTTATTCCTTACAATTATTCTATTTCGATGCTTTTAAGAGGGCGGGGCGGAAAGCCCACCCCACAATAATTAAAAACCAGATATTTCTTACCCAGCAGCCAAATTCCGCAGCAACTGCTGGATAATACCTGATCGCAGTTTTTGCAAAGCACCCTTAAAGCTAATTTTCAGCAACTATTTTTAACTTTTATCCACGGAATAATGTGATTTTCATGAAACACTAGGATCATCAGCAGCTTTGATCTCTTTCAAGATTCGTTCTACTTGGTTAACTTTTTCACCTCTATTCTGTTGTTTGAAGATATTTAAAGCTTTTTCTAAAGAAGATAGCGCCTCATCTTTTTTATTTGTTTGCCACAATGCCAGTGCAAAATTAGTCAGCCCCTCGGCATAATTAGGATTAATTTCTAGAGCTTTTTTATATTGAGTAATGGCTTCTTCCCAGCGACTTTCGCTAGCGTAAACCATACCCATCGCATTGTAAGCTAGAGCGTATTTTGGCTGGAGGCGAATGGCTTCTTGATAAGAGCTAATTGCTTCTTCTGGTTTCTTTTGCCGAAAAAGCACATTTCCTAATTGAAAGTGTCCGAAGGCATCGTCTGGAAATTGTTTAACGAATTTGCGTAAATTTTCCTCTGCACCTGTTAACTCTCCCTGATTAAATAAAGCATTGGCTTGTTGCAGCATCTGCGATCGCTCTGATGGCCCTGTGTCTGAAAACTGTGCTATTTTTTGTGGTTGTCCCTCAACCAACTGTCCAGCCGAATGCAAAGAAACTTTTGCAGAAACCGCTAACGCTAATGGTGATAAACCAATTACAGTGATAATACTCAGCGTCATGCTGCTAAAACATTGAACAAATGCTGATTTCAGTTTGCGCTTCACCTTCATCGCCCTGAATGCCTCAATAATGTTCTAATCTTTATGATAAATGAGGTGTGTTATCGCGTAATGCATCAGAAGACAGACGGTAAAGGGGCACATATATGCGCCCCTACTAACCTCATTTGGAATTATTTACGCTCCTTCCCGCAATTTATCCAATACGCTTCTATCTTCCAATGTCGAAGTATCCCCAGATACCTCTTGTCCGGCGGCTAGATTCCGCAGCAAGCGGCGCATAATTTTACCCGATCGCGTTTTGGGCAAAGCGTCTGTAAAGCGAATTTCTCCGGGACGCGCGATCGCACCTATTTCTTTGACAACGTGCAGTTTGAGTTCTTTACTCAGTTCCTCACTTGCCTGATAAGTGCCTTCTAAAGTCACAAAAGCAACTACTTCTTCACCCTTAAGTTCATCTGGCTTACCCACTACCGCCGCTTCTGCAACTGCTGGATGCGAAACTAAAGCTGATTCTACTTCCATTGTACCGAGTCGGTGTCCTGATACATTCAGTACGTCATCCACACGACCCATTACCCAGAAGTAGCCGTCTTCATCTTGTCTTGCGCCATCACCAGCAAAGTAAATATAGTTACCATCTTTAGGAGGAATGTGTTCCCAGTAGGTGCGGCGGAAGCGTTCTGGATCGCCGTAGACTGTCCGCATCATTCCTGGCCAAGGATGACGCACTGCTAGATAACCGCCTTCGTGATTGGGTACGGTGTTTCCTTCCAAATCTACGACATCTGCAATAATTCCTGGGAAGGGAAGAGTTGCAGAACCGGGTTTGGTGGGAATCGCTCCTGGTAACGGTGTAATCATGATACCGCCGGTTTCTGTTTGCCACCAGGTATCAACAATTGGACAGCGATCGCCACCAATTACTTTGTGATACCACATCCAAGCTTCTGGGTTAATCGGTTCGCCAACGGTTCCCAACAAACGCAATGAAGACAAGTTTCGCGCGTTGGGATGTTGTTCACCCATCTTAATAAATGCCCGAATTGCCGTAGGTGCGGTATAAAAAATATTAACGCCGTATTTTTCAATCACATCCCAAAAACAGCCAGGATTAGAAGCACGGGGAGCACCTTCATACATTACCGTGGTTGCACCGTTGGAAAGGGGACCGTATACAATGTAGCTGTGTCCAGTAATCCAACCTACATCGGCGGTACACCAATATACATCTGTGTCTTGGAGGTCGAATATCCACTTAGTGGTGATATGGGTATACAAATTATAACCAGCAGTTGTATGCACTACACCCTTCGGTTTGCCCGTGCTGCCTGAAGTGTAAAGAACAAACAGCATATCTTCGCTATCCATTGGTTCGGCGGGACAATCTGCTGATACTCCTTTTTGCAAATCATGCCACCAATGATCGCGTCCCCCCAATTGCATATAAGTTTCTTGTCCGGTGCGCTTGACAACGAGGACATTTTCAACACTGGGAACAGCACCATCAGCTAAGGCTTTATCTACCTGTTCTTTGAGAGGAACGATCGCAT
>NZ_CAXTNE010000223.1:0-13890 GCF_964245445.1 uncultured Nostoc sp. | reverse complement strand
CCCCAACTCCCCTTTTTCTTGATAGCATTTACCCAAGGAATTTATAAATGGAAACCATCAATCATACTCACGAACATACTCACACTCATCCTCATCCTAATTACCACCCACCTAACCAGAAAAAACGAGGGTGGTTCAACAATCTTCTTAATCCGTTGCGCCGTGTGGTGGATGAGATTCAGGTTAAAAATAATCGCATCGCTCATCTAATTTGCCAAACAATTCCTTGTTGTTGTCCCTTTGAGCGACAAATTAAATTATTTGGGAAGTGTATTGATATCCCACCACTATGTAAACTCAATCCTTTATATGACGAATTTGTAGGATTGCGTTTCCGCGCTTTATCTTACCTCACCGATGTATGTGGAGAGGATGTCACAAGATACATTTGTTAGTCATTAGTCATTAGTCATTGGTCATTAGTTATTAGTCATTAGTTGTTAGTCATTAGTTGTTAGTTATTTAAAGGGCAAATGACAAATGACAAAGGACAAAGAACAAATGACAAAAGACAATTAACAATTCAGCACAAGAAGAGAGATGAAAATCACCCAAGGCAAAATCAACGAGCTGCTGACTGAGACAGGATGCGAGCATAATCAGCACAAACAAGCGGAAAAGAAAAACAAGTCTTGCGCCCAACAGGCACAACCTGGCGCGGCTCAAGGGGGCTGCGCTTTTGATGGTGCAATGATTTCTTTAGTGCCGATCGCAGATGCTGCTCATTTAGTTCACGGGCCGATCGCCTGTGCTGGTAATTCCTGGGGCAGTCGTGGTAGTCTTTCGTCTGGCCCTCAACTCTACAAAATGGGCTTTACCACTGACTTGGGTGAAAATGATGTCATCTTCGGTGGCGAAAAGAAGCTTTACAAAGCAATTCTGGAACTCAAAGAGCGCTACCAACCAGCAGCAGTATTCGTGTATGCCACTTGCGTTACAGCCCTAATTGGCGATGATATGGATGCTGTCTGCAAAGCTGCGGCTGAGAAAATTGGTATTCCTGTTGTTCCCGTCATTGCCCCAGGATTCATTGGCAGCAAAAATCTCGGCAACCGTTTTGGCGGTGAAGCTTTATTAGAATATGTTGTCGGAACAGCAGAACCGGAACATACAACGCCCTATGATATTAACTTAATCGGCGAATACAATATCGCCGGGGAAATGTGGGGAGTAACACCACTGCTAGAGAAATTAGGCATCCGTATTTTGTCTAAAATTACGGGCGATGCTCGCTACGATGAAATTCGCTACGCCCACCGCGCCAAGCTCAACGTCATGATCTGCTCACGAGCGTTGCTTAATATGGCGAGAAAGATGGAGGAGCGTTACAACATCCCCTACATTGAAGAGTCTTTCTACGGCATCGATGACATGAATCGCTGTCTGCGAAATATCGCTGCTAAATTAGGCGATAGCGAAGCGTTAGCGAGTCCTCGAGCGTCCGCTGATTTACAAGAGCGGACAGAAAAGCTAATTGCAGAAGAAACAGCTGCTTTAGATTTGGCACTGGCTCCTTATCGCGCTCGACTAAAAGGTAAACGAGTAGTATTGTATACTGGTGGCGTTAAGAGTTGGTCGATTATATCGGCGGCTAGGGACTTGGGTATTGAAGTTGTTGCTACCAGTACCCGAAAGAGTACTGAAGAAGATAAAGCCAAAATCAAGAAGTTGCTCGGCAACGATGGCATCATGTTGGAGAAGGGCAACGCTAAGGAATTGCTACAAGTGGTTAAAGAGACTCGCGCAGATATGCTGATTGCTGGTGGACGTAACCAATACACCGCTTTGAAAGCTCGAATTCCTTTCCTTGATATCAACCAAGAACGCCACCATCCTTATGCAGGTTATGTGGGAATGATTGAAATGGCGCGGGAACTGTACGAAGCTCTGTATAGCCCGATTTGGGAACAAATACGCAAACCCGCTCCTTGGGACGAGGAGGAAGTTTAATGGCGATCGTTACCGCTTCTAACAAAGCACTGACAGTTAATCCCCTCAAGCAAAGTCAAGCTTTGGGCGCAACCTTAGCCTTTTTGGGATTGAAAGGGACGATGCCCTTATTCCACGGTTCTCAAGGTTGTACTGCTTTCGCCAAAGTTGTCCTAGTACGGCATTTCCGGGAAGCGATTCCCCTAGCTACGACAGCAATGACGGAAGTCACTACAATCTTGGGTGGTGAAGAGAATGTGGAGCAAGCAATTCTGACTCTGGTGGAAAAGGCTAACCCGGAAATTATTGGTTTATGTAGTACTGGGTTGACTGAAACTAGAGGAGATGACATCGAGGGTTTTCTGAAGGAAATCCGCGATCGCCATCCAGAATTGAATGATTTAGCGATCGTTTTTGCACCTACCCCAGATTTTAAAGGTGCGTTGCAAGATGGCTTTACTGCTGCTATCGAAAGCATCGTTCAGGAAATTCCTCGCGCAGGTGAAATCAGAACTGAACAAGTCACCATTTTGGCGGGTTCTGCCTTCACACCTGGGGATGTACAGGAAATCAAAGAGATAGTCACATCCTTTGGACTAGTGCCGATCTTTGTACCTGACCTTGGCGCTTCCCTAGATGGTCATTTAGAGGATGGTTACAGTGCGGTTACAGTCAGTGGAACTACCTTAAAACAGCTACGAGAAGTAGGTAGTTCTGCTTTTACCCTGGCATTGGGTGAAAGTATGCGGGGGGCTGCCAAGATTCTCGAAGAACGCTTTGACACGCCTTATGAGGTGTTTAGCGAACTGACAGGATTAGAACCAGTAGATGAATTTATCCAAGCATTGGCGATTCTGAGCGGTAATAGCGTACCCGAAAAATACCGCCGCCAACGTCGTCAGTTGCAAGATGCGATGCTGGACACCCACTTTTACTTCGGTGCAAAACGAGTTTCTCTAGCGCTGGAACCAGATTTGCTGTGGTCAACAGTGCATTTCCTGCAATCAATGGGAGCGCAAATTCATGCGGCGGTGACAACCACGCGATCGCCACTACTAGAAAAACTCTCGGTTAAAAGCGTCACCATCGGGGATTTGGAAGACTTTGAGAGTTTAGCAGATGGCTCTGATTTGCTAATTGGTAACTCGAATGTCAGTGCGATCGCTAAACGGCTCTCGATTCCTCTTTATCGTCTAGGATTGCCCATTTATGACCGCTTAGGTAATGGTCAATTTACCAAAGTTGGCTATCGAGGCACAATGGAGCTTGTATTTGGCATCGGCAACCTGTTTTTAGAGCAAGAAGAAGCGAGAGTTAAGCAGTTTCAAGAGTTAGGTATTGTGAGCGCAGAGTTTTGAATTAACACTTCAAAATTCAAAACTTTAGGGAGGAGAATTACGATGAAGATTGCCTTTACGACAAGTGATGGAGTTCATATTAATACTCACTTTGGAGGCTCAGAACAAATTGATGTTTATGAAATTTCAGATGAAGGATATCAATTTGTAGAAGCTATCAAATTTAATTATGAAATCCAAGAAGAGAATAATGAGAGTAAACTCGCACCAAAAATTGAAGCATTAGGTGACTGCACAATTATCTATGTTTTGGCAATTGGTGGGAGTGCGGCTGCTCGGTTAATTAAGAAAGGTGTCACCCCAGTGAAGGCGCGATCGGAAGAGGACGAAATTAGTGAAGTGCTAAACAAACTAGTAAAAACCCTCAAAGGTAATCCTCCACCTTGGTTGCGTAAAGCTTTACAGCAAAAACCCACTAATTTTGCCGATGAAGTTGAAAATGAAGCAACAGTATGACCACAAATAATAGTGTTAACGGAACTGCTACAACTGAAGTCTTGAACTCACCTTTCCTTAAGGTATTAATTAAACAAATTCGGGGTCAAGACAGTTATGGAGTTTATCGTAGTTGGTCGGATGAATTGATTCTCAAACCCTTTATTGTCACCAAACAAAAGAAACGGGAAATCTCCATTGAGGGCGAAGTTGATCCGATAACTCAAGCACGGATTATGGCATTTTTTCGAGCTGTAGCCGCTGGTATTGAACAAGAAACAGGTTTGATATCCCAGGTTGTAGTTGATTTGAGCCATGAAGGATTTGGCTGGGCGCTAGTTTTTTCTAGTCGTCTTTTGCTAACTGTAAAAACCTTACGAGATGCTCATCGCTTTGGCTTTGACTCGCTAGATAAATTAGCAGAAGAGGGAGAAAACTACGTCAAAAAAGGTATTGATTTGGCGAAGCGCTTTCCGGAAGTTGGCAACCTGTAACAATTTTAGATTTTGGATTTTGGATTTTGGGTTCAATTTTTAATCATTAGCTTCATGACCATTTGATTAAAACAATATCATCCAATTCAAAATTTAAAATCTAAAATCCCAAATCCAATTTGGAGTGGCTGATTGTGCAAGCAGAAGAAACAAGTATTGAGGAACTACAAGGACAAATCAGACGGCTCAACAGCAAAGCAGGTCAGATGAAAATGGATCTGCATGATTTAGCTGAAGGGCTACCAACAGATTACAACCAACTTATGGATGTTGCAGCTGCAACTTATGAAATCTATCACCAGTTAGATGAACTTAAGCAACGGCTGAAAAAATTGGAGAATGCTAAATGACTGGAACTATTGATGAATTCAAGAAACTCGTAGATGCAGAAGAATTTTTTCAATTCTTTAACATGTCCTACGATTTAGAAGTGGTGAATGTAAATCGTCTACATATTCTGAAAAAGTTCTCTCAATACATGCAGGAAATTGATAATAATTCTCCTGGCTTGAGCCAAGAAGAGAGACTAAATCAATATTCTTTAGCTTTGCAAAAAGCTTATCAGGTATTTATCGAATCAACACCCCACGAACAAAAGCTGTTCAAAGTGTTTAACGACAAGCCGAAAAATGTAGTCACACTGACAGAAATCACTTCTGATTAGGAGGTATAAATTGGTTAACCTAACGCCTACCGAATTAGAACGCTATCGTCGCCAAATGATGCTTCCGAATTTTGGCGAAACAGCACAGAAACGCTTGAAGTCAGCGACGGTTCTGGTGACAGGTGTGGGGGGATTAGGCGGTACGGCGGCGCTTTACTTAGCAGTAGCGGGCGTTGGGCGGCTAATTCTAGTCCGGGGTGGTGACTTGCGGCTAGATGATATGAATCGTCAGGTTCTCATGACTGATGATTGGGTAGGTAAGCCAAGGGTATTCAAAGCTAAAGAAACTCTGGATGCGATTAATCCTGATGTTCAAGTGGAAGCTGTTCATGATTACATCACCCCAGAAAATGTAGACTCATTAGTGCAATCCGCCGATATGGCTCTTGATTGCGCCCACAACTTTACAGAGCGCAATTTACTAAATGAAGCCTGTGTGCGCTGGCGTAAGCCAATGGTGGAAGCTGCAATGAATGGGATGGAGGCTTACCTGACGACGATTATTCCTGGTGTGACTCCTTGCTTGTCTTGTCTGTTTCCAGAAAAGCCTGATTGGGATCAGCGCGGCTTTTCAGTTCTAGGTGCTGTTTCTGGAACCCTAGCTTGTTTAACGGCGTTGGAAGCTATCAAGCTGATCACCGGCTTTAGTCAGCCTCTATTGTCGCAATTGCTGACAATCGATCTAAATCGGATGGAATTTGCTAAACGCCGTTCTCACCGCGATCGCTCTTGTCCAGTATGTGGTAATAGTGCGCCTTGGAGACACGCGCAATCCAATTCGATGGAACCCACAGCTACAGGTATTGCACAAAATAGTTAATTTTCGTCATTAGTCATTAGTCATTAGTGAATAACAAAGGACAACTGACAAAGGACAAAGGACAACCCTACCTGAAATCAGAACAACTAATCGCTACAAATCAGGAGACTTAATGGCTGTTATTTTATCAGAAAAAGCAGAATTTCATCTGCGGGCATTCCTCAAAGGTTCCGCACCCGATGCTGATGGCGCAACTAAAGGTGTCCGCATCTCTGTAAAAGATGGTGGTTGCAGTGGCTATGAATATGCGATCGATATCACCAGCAAGCCCCAACCAGATGATTTGGTAAGCCAGCAAGGCAAAGTGCTGGTTTACGTTGATGCCAAAAGTGCGCCGTTATTAGACGGAGTTATCGTTGACTTCGTTGAGGGAGTGATGGAAAGCGGTTTTAAATTCATCAACCCCAATGCGACTGATACCTGCGGTTGTGGAAAGTCCTTTAAAACAGACGACGGTACGCCGACTGGTGTACCTTGCAGTTAACATCATTCCGTTAGCGCTAAGTCAATTTTAGAGGCTTGCCATAGACGCACTCCGCAGAGTTTCAATGCTCTTGAGGTAGCTTCTAGTTCGTGTTGCATTCCTTATCCCTATAGAGAAGCCGACTAAGCGTAGCATCTCCGTAAGAAGAAAGGAAGCAAAAAGTAGGATAGGTTGCTCAAAAAATTCGTAAATTAGACCAACTGTATAACGTTTGAGGAGAATCTGAAAATGGCTACCTACCAAGTTAGATTAATCAACAAAAAAGAAGACCTCGACACCACAATTGAAGTTGACGAAGAAACAACAATCTTAGACGCAGCGCACGAAAACGATATTGACTTGCCAGCTTCTTGTCAAGCAGGTTCTTGCTCTAGTTGTGTTGGCAAGGTCGTTGAAGGTGAAATTGATCAAGAAGATCAAAACTTCCTAGATGACGAACAGATTTCTAAGGGATTCGCTCTACTTTGTGTCACTTATCCCCGTTCTAATTGCACAATTAAGACACATCAAGAACCCTATCTCGTCTAAACCATTATTTTGGTTGCTGCCTTAGGCAATCAAATAAAAGATGAAGGATGAAGGATGAAAATATACTTCCTTCTTCCCTTCACAATCCCTAATTTATAATTAAAATGTTTTCCCCTTTTAATGTTACTGGTTGTTCATTAGAATTATTAAGAACGGGAGAGCGAGGAATCGTCGCCTTCTGTAAAAGTCAAGATGAAACAATATTTAAAAAACTGATATCAAAGGGAGTAACGCCAGGAAGTATTCTCACTTTAGAACCAAAGTTTCCCTGATTAATTATTAAAATAGTAAACACATATATAGAACTAAATATAGAAAGTAGCCGTGTTATTTATTTCCGCACTATTGATAATTAATATCTATATAATATTATCTTGACCAAATAATTATTAATTCATAATTAAAAGGGTACGGAGCAAGCACTGATTACAACTACGAATTACGAATTACATTGACCTCACTCCTTTCCTAATTAATTTCAGGAGTGAGTCCACTAAATTTATAGAGATGAATGCAATTTGGTATTACAGACAAAGCCGCTTGCAAGAAAAAACAACTTGCTTATTTTTTAACCAACAGCAATTATCACATCTGATGATTTAATCACGGCATAAGCCTGTTTACCTTCTACAAGTCCTAGCTTTTCCGCTGATGATTTTGTGATTATTGACACTAACTCTATTCCTGGTGCCACTTCTAAAGTTATCTCAGTATTAACTGTTCCAGGTATAACTTTTTTTACAGTACCTTTGAGAGAGTTACGAGCGCTAATTTCCATGTTTTTACTTGCCAAGTTTAGCTATTTATACTTTAGTAAATTTTAATATTAAAATTGTTGTTTTTTTAAATATCTTAATAATCCTAAAATAATTGTCATTTGCTTAAGGTTTATACCTGTAGCTGATGATCTTTACAAGAAAGCGTAGTAATGTGCTACCAAACTTAGGCTCAAACAATTTAAAAAAATAATATTAATAGGCATTATCAAAAATAGACTTATCGATTAAATATCTTATTCTTTTATATATATATCGAGTGCTAGATAACATTTTTACATTTATACTTACTAATAAAAGTCGCATCAAGCATTAGAGTAAACTTTAAATAAGTTTGTTGGAAAACTTGAGCATCGTTTAAAGAAGAACAAAAAATCTTACAACTTGTAAAAAAACGAGTTGTTAAAGGTGTAGAATTGCGGGACAAATTAAAAATATTTGTAGAAGAGAGTCAGAACTATGATTCAGTTCCCACAAAACAGATTTTAAAAGCGATGGATACAAGCGATCGCTCTTTTATAATTGATACTATAGGCAGTTCTCAAGAATCAGCCAAAGCAATTATTTCTCGATTATGCAAATCTGTTAATATAAAAACTAATAAGTAAATATTACTAGTAAGAATTAGCATAAGGATTAATCAATGTCGCTATCTGAATTTGCAATTGTAGAAAGCACTCTCCGTGAAGGCGAACAATTCATCAAAGCCAATTTTTCTTCAGATGATAAAGTCGAAATTGCTGAAGCCCTTGCTGCGTTTGGAGTTGAATATATAGAGTTAACGTCACCAATTGCTTCACCTCAATCTAGACGAGACTGTGAACGATTAGCTAGGTTAGGCTTGCCATCCAAAATATTAACTCACATTCGCTGTCACTTAGAAGATGCCAAAGTAGCTTTAGCTACAGGCGTAGCTGGGATTAATTTAACTATAGGCAGTTCTTCTTTGATGCGTCAGTTCAGTCATGGTAAAAATATTAATCAAATTATTGATTTAGCATCTGAAGTTTTAACTTTTATTCATCAGCAAGCTCCCGATATTGAGTTACGGTTTTCTGCTGAGGATTCGTCACGTACTCCTAGAGAAGATTTAATCACAATTTACTCGGCAGTTGAAAAATTAGGATTCGTCAAACGTATAGGAATTGCCGATACGGTAGGAATTAGTAGCCCAATGCAAGTATTTGAATTAGTGAAGACTTTGCGCCAGTTCACCAATTTAGATATTGAATTTCACGGTCATAATGATACAGAATGTGCGAATGCTAACAGTTATACAGCATTAGAAGCGGGAGCAACTCATATCGATACTTGTGTGCTTGGTATTGGTGAACGTAATGGTATTACCTCACTAGCTGGATTTATCGCTAGGTTATATGCTATAAATCCAGAGCAGATTAAATCTAAATATCGTTTGGATCAACTTGGTTACTTGCATGAATTAGTTGCCAGAAAAGTTGGAATTTCTATTCCTTTTAATCACTGTATTTTTGGTGAAAGCGCTTTTAGTCATAAAGCTGGCATTCATACTAAGGCTATGCTCAATAACTCTGAGACTTATGAAGCTATTAATCCCCGAAGTTTTGGTGTAACGCGCTCAATTTTAATCAATCATAAATTGGCTGGAAAACAGGCGGTTAGTCACCGAGCTAATGAATTAGGACTTTCTTTTAATTTATATCAGCTTAAAGATATTACCAATAGGTTAAAAACTTTAGCTGATAAACAAAGTCTTACGATCGAAGATGTAGACAATATTTTATATTCTTATCATTGTCAGTAAATATAAAAATATATACTCTTGCGGCTCACATACCCAACTTATTGAAGAAGTTAAAAATCTAATCTACTTACTTTGTAGCTGTTTTATTTATGACATATTTATTATTGTTCTATATTATGAGAGGAAGCTGTAATAATTACTGCTTTTCCTTTATTTTTCAAGCTTTTTTAAGAAAACTATCTGACGATCTTTATAAATAATTCATAAATTAAACTTATAAAACTGATAGCATATATGTAAATTATTTAAATTTAGATAACATTTTTTCAAGAATGGTGGGCATTGCTCACCATTCTGTTTACCAAGCAAATTTATACTAGTAAACTAGCACTAACAAAGCTAACTAAGGGATACTTATGAATCAAACCAATAGTCAGAATTTGAGTGAAGCTACAATCCAATGGCTAATAGCAAAAGGCTATAATCCTGACGATTTAAATCAGACAGGTGAAAATGGTGATACAGCTTTGATGAAAGCTACAAGAGAGGGAATACATGCAGTCGTTAAAGAACTTATTGATGTAGGTGCGGATATCAATACTCGAAATAGCGATTGCAACAATGCTTTGTGGTTTGCTTGTTTTGGTAATCACTACGATTTAATTAATTTATTGCTTGCTAGCAACATTAACATAGATAACCAAAATGATAATGGTGCAACTGTTTTAATGTATGCAGCATCAGCCGGAAAGACAGAAGTAGTTAAGTTACTTTTACAACATCAGCCTAATTTATATTTAAAAAACTTAGACGATTATAAAGCGATAGATTTTGCTAGCAACGTAGAAGTCTTAAGGATACTTAAAAATGCCACAAAGCCAGATATCGGGCAAAACTTATCATGATGCTACCAAGCATTCTTACTTATCGGTACAACTTGATCCAAATTATGTAGATGCTTCAACACAGCCATCTTCATTTAAAGTTTATCCTAAATTTTATCGGAGAGTGAAATTAAATCTCAATAATCCTGTTCATTCTTTTATTTCGTTAACCAGTGCGATAACACTGGAAAAAGTATATAAAGATGGCCCATTAAAACTGCGGGTGAATCCATCAGCAGGCGCTCTGTATCCTACGGAAGTTTACGTACAGGTTCGCGGGATTGAGGGAATGGTAAATGGTATATACCATCTAGAAGTTGAGAATAATTGTCTAACTCTCATCTATGAATTAATTGATGATGGATTGGAGAATTATATTATACCGGGTAAAAGTATCAATGGATTCATCTTTTTAATTAGTTGTGTTTATTATAGGTCTAGCTGGAAATATCAAAATAGAAGCATAAGATATTGCCTCTTAGATAGCGGACACCATTTAGGTGCGTTCGCAGCTTCAGCTTTTCTCCACAACCGAGATATACAACTAATTTTTGACTTTGATAAACTTGCTCTCAATTCAGATTTGGGTTTTGAGAATAAGGAGTTTATTACTGCTTGTGCGGTGTCAGGAGAAATACAAGACAAGAAAATCAGACGCTTAAGGCTAAAAATTCCTTTTGTGTCTGGTACTGATTATTTTGAATCCAATCAATTTATTGAAGATGCCTATCAAGCAACAACTCTACGAAAGAGTCGTCAGCAGCAATTAGAGTATCCTCAATTTAATTTTGATCGGGATAAATTTTATCAAACAGTTTGGGCTAGACGTTCTATTAGACGTTTCCGGAAAGAGTCTATTTCTCAAGAAGATTATTTATATATAGTGCAACAACTTCAGCAGTCAATACCGACAGAAAACTATGAGGAGATAGAAATTTACTCAGTGGTGCATCGAGTAGAAAGAATGACACCTGGGTTATATAAAGGTACGTATCTGGTTAAAGCGGGTAACTTTAGTGAAAAGACAGGTTACTTATGTATTAATCAAGCTATTGCTAGAGATGGCGCTGTAACTTTATTTTTTGTGTCAGATTATTTAAACTATCAAACTGCTATGCAAATAGCTGGTTTTCTTGGACAGAGGCTTTATTTAGCTAGTAATTATTTGGGGATTCAATGTAGTGGTATTGGTGCTTATTATGATAATGAAACCCAAAAATTATTAGAAACAAATAAAGATGTACTTTATGGAATGGTGATTGGAATATAAGCAGGAAGCTACAGAAAGATGGCTAGAAAGATGTATTACTTCAATGGTGATGACTCACATCCAATACAACCGACATCGGCAGATATTATACTACGTCAGCAACTAGAGGATTCTATTAGTAGATACTTTTATGACGCTTGCGATCGCACGATTCAAAATCTTCTATCTAATTGTCGGTGGTATGTCACAACCCATGCCAATGCTCTGACATTGGTTATTGAATGTCCCGATCAAGTCACTAATTGGCGTGTTTTACAACAAATTGTGCCAATGGGGACATTGCTATATGGAATTGTTAATAGTGCTAAAATCCGTGTTTGTCCACCAGAAAGTCAAGGCATACCTTTTGAAATGAGGGTAGATGAACTTTCTGTTTATCGGGATTGGGCTTGATTCGATTTTGGATTTTGGATTTTGGATTGTTAATTAAAAGTTGATATTCTGGCTGATGAGTGCAGCTACCTCTTCAAAAACTAAATCAGCAGAATGTTTGATAGCAGGACTTAACTCCAGTCCCAAAGTAAGATTTGCCGCCTCAATTAAATAAACTGTCACCTCTTCGGGAAAGTCATTTTGAAAGATTTTCCGTCCGGCGGCTAAAGCATTATCCCAACGAAAATCGTGCAAGTTATAACTAGGTTCTGGCAAAGCTTCCAGTTCTTTTCCTGGAACTTTAAACACAGCACCAGGTTCAGAACCTGTTGAACTTGCATCAATAATTATTAATTCTTTACTACCTCTAGCTTGAAACATTACTTCCATCCCTGCGGTGCCACAGTCATATACTTGCACATGAGGATGAGGGTTTTCAGCTAGATATTTTTGTAAGCGTTGGGCGATAATTACGCCTACTGCGTCATCACTGCGATTGAGGTTGCCGCAACCGATAATAGTTAGCATGGGATGAGATTTAATTGTTTAAGCAGGTGCAAATTCAGTCAAAGCGGGATCGCTTGGAGAATGAAAAGCTAACACAATATCATTTTGAGGAACCCCTGCATTTAATAATTCCGGCTTTTAACTTCAACAATAATTTTACTTCCGTTGCGTTCAACTGCAAGTGTTCTCTCAGCCGCTAGGTCAGCAAATAGTTTAGTATCTTCATACTTCCGCTTGAAAAGCTAGTATTACTTGAATCATAAAAAACCTGTACAGTGTAAAATTACTACTTTTAAAATACGGGTTTCCTCTCTCAAGAAAATTATTTTTATATATCTTGAAAAAATAGTTTTTGTATTCTAAAACTAAATACTTCAATAAAATAATTATAAAAAACTTGTGATTGATATTGTTTTAAAAAGTTTCAACTGTAGAGCAACGATTTTATTTAAAGCCGGTAGACAAGATAATTACATGGTTACTATAAATAACCGCCCACCTAAAGATACTTATTTTCTCAGATTCTTCTCAGCTTTTAGAGATAAACAGATAATCTGGCAAGCGATTAAAGATGTGGCTCAACAAATAGATAGACAAACAGAAGATTTATCATCATTTAAATCTCCAGACACCAAAATGTCATATGCCTATCTTTCTAATGAAGCAAGACGAAAAAGGAAACTTATAGAGGAGGTTTTTTTTCACGCTTACGCCGCTTGCCTGATTGCAGAAGGAAAAAAATCTGATACGTATTCTCAAAAAACTAATTCTCCTAGAATAGGAAAACGAATTAAGCTTTTAGCAGCATACCAATTTTTATTTGAGGGGTTATCTCTGGAATCCACTGCAAACTTCTCAAGAGGTAAGAAAGCTTGGCAGATAGATCGAGAATGCAAAAATAGAGCTATTTAGCTAGATTAACCTATTAGAGTAATAAAGAGGCTTTGGTTCATGACACGGACAAAGCCTCTAAAAAAAATAAGTTATCAGCAGTAAACTAAAACTTTACACCATGTTTATTGGCAATTTCAGTCAGTTTATCACACTGATCTTGTGACACTTTAGTTAATATCTCTTCAGCTTGTTCTTTAGTACTTCCCTCTTTAGGAATTAAATACTTAACATAAAGAGATACAAAATCAGCAGCGATTGCTAACCCAGATAAATCATGTTTGTCAGCTTCCTTGCCAGCGATCGCAGCTACCAAACCAGCTTTAATTGGGTCTGGTTTAACTTTCATGAACTGCTCGACAAGTTTAGGAACGTAGTCTTCTGGTGGCAAATTATCTAACTTACTTCTATCGGGAGTAAAGTTACATTCTGCGGCTTTTGCCTGTTCTAAAACACACCATTCTATGTATTCTTGCAATGCGGCATCGGGAACGCGAGGGAGATATTGATGTAGCGCTAAATCAGACACAAGCTTACCGTGTAATTTTCTGTTTTATGCAAGTGCATTAAGGCAAGCCTAACGCATCGTTTCTAGAAGTTTTGGTGTGTTACGCTACGACTTTTGAATAAATAGTTAGATTATTAGATATCTCAAGCAAAAATCATCCTAGAGTAGAGCGATGATGCCCATCATAGTGAAATACAGCATTTTCGAAGTGCATGAGGTACAGTAAGTAATAGTGCATTAAGAACTA
>NZ_CAXTNE010000222.1:0-13895 GCF_964245445.1 uncultured Nostoc sp. | reverse complement strand
CACGTCCGGTTTTGAAGACGAGTCAATTTGGTGACAAATTGGCTTAGTTCAACCCCTTTGCTTGCAACTTAACCTCTGCCCTTAAATACCCGGATATTGATGCGGATGGGGCTGATGAACTGGTCGCTCGTGATTTATTGAAATTTCTTAAGGGTTTAGATGGAAGCGAACCTTACTCCCATAAAAACTTACTTATCGTGATTGATGAAGCGATGCGGTTGCTGTCATTGTTGGAGGAGAGCGATCGCACTTGGGCGATTCAATATTTACTTTCTCGCTTCGCTAAGTCTGGCGGTACATTAATTGTCGTCTTGCATGGCTCTAACCTGACAAGTGTTGTAGGTAAAGCTACGGCTGGACTGGCAGACACCTTTAAGCAATCGGTTAACTTTATTGGTTGTGTAGCTGTTGCGGTTAGCGCTGGTGGTCTGCGCAAAATGAATGTTGCTAGTGGAGAATATTTCAAAGCCAACCCTAACAACTTTCTAGTAGGGCTAAACTGATGGAGTCATTTCGAAGCTGAAACTCGTGAGGATGCGATCGCATCTCTACAGGAAAAAATTAAAGCAAGGCTAGCAAATATTGAGATTTTGACGATAGAAGTTTCAAATAATCCCTGGACAGATTTTATTGGTATGTTTGAGGGAGATGGGGAATTTGCAGAGCTGGCTGAGGAATTGCGGACAGAGCGTGAGTTAAATATATCCCTCTTCTATCACTCTCCGGAGTAAGCAAGTAGTAAATAAGTTAAATTATCCAGAAGCAAAACCTGGTTTAAATTGATTCATTGCAGCGATTAAATGATTAAAGCCCAGCAATAAATTTGAATTAGGAAAAATATCTAGCCAGGGATAAATCAGCCAAAATAGTAAGAGTGGTTGGACAATTAGACGCAGATTATTTAAAGTATTCTTCCATCCGCATTCATGGTTCCATAGCTTATGATTAGAAAAATCAACATCACTGTTTTCTTGTACCTCTGTTTCAATGTGATGAGATTTATTTAAATCTAAAAATGCTAGAGAATTTAAACTAATCATTGTGTATACAGAAAAAATAATTTCCCACCATCTTTCAATATGTTGAAAATTAGTAAATCTGTAATCTGTCCAGCCCAATTCCTGTTTACACTGCCGAAAACCATATTCTACCCATGTTCTTAATCCATAGAGAAAGCATACCATCCTCACCGCTCCAGCAATTCAGGTATTAGACTACACCTGTAAAAACACAGAAACATTGAATATTGCATCTCTACAACCGGGAGATACATTACTAGTAGGGAACCCAATTATGTCCGCGTCGTAACTACCCACTAAGGTATCATTACCCTTAGAGGATGTTTTAAAAGTCAAAGCGAGTCAAAAATTATGCGAGTCGTCTGACCATGATCCGAATCATTGCTATGTAGATAAAAGTCTCGGAAGTTTCGGGGAGTCTTTCATAATCCTTACTCAAACGCCGACACCAATTGAGCCAGCAATCATGTTCTTTCTACGACCTACCGTTTTGGTAATAGAATAAAACCTTTCTTCTCCAAGAGTCTGAGAACGATTTCAACATTAGCCGTAAACATATCCATCACCCAGTGCATAAAATCTTCTCCCCGATATCCTCCATCCATCCAAATTGTATTTAAGCGTTTAACCTTATGCTCCATACGATGGACTTGTTGGAGGACTTTCTTCCCTCCCTCACGTTCAGGAACACTGGCAGCAGTAACCAAAACGCGTAAAACTAGCCCTAACATATCCACGCTCAGATGTCGTTTCCGTCCATTTATTTTCTTGCCTGCGTCATAGCCCACATCTTGAGAAATCATCGTTGCCGTTTCCACTGATTGGCTATCAACTGCGGCTTCTGATGGGCTTGGCTCACGTCCTACTGCGACCCGCGTCCACTGATAAACTTTGTCATGTATTTTTAGCCATGTTCCATCTTTACGCCAGTTTCGGAAATAACCATAGACCGTTTCCCAGGCAGGAAAATCACCTGGTAAAGCTCGCCATGTACATCCTTCACACAGGACATAGAGAATGGCATTCATCACGGGATACATCCCTATGTTACGGGGACGACCACCTGGTTTGGCACTTGGAAATAGGTCTGCAATCAGTTCCCACTGTTCCCATGTCAGGTTACTACGATATGCTTTTGTCATTCGCTCACGAGGTGCTGGTATCTACAAATTTCAGCATAAGCCTTGTGAGCTTTCTTACAATAGCCCCCCACTTTTAAAACATCTTCTTAGTTCCAATCATGTTTGCCATAATCTTTTACTACCTAAATCAATTTTTTCAGTAACTTCAGTTCTCAACCTTAAGGTTAGTACTGTTTTCCGGCACAAAAACTCGCCTCAAGGATGATGCTTTGGCCATACTTTACTGGGCTAATTTTGAGACTCACTTCCGTTTGTAATTTCGGTTTAGGAGTGTTATTGAGTCAACACTGTTGTATTTAACAGAGGTTGATTAAGGAATTATGCATTCGCCGAAGAACCGTTTCTTCTCGGCTCGACTTTATCCAAAATTGAGAAATCAGTTTTCTTGATACGGCAAAAATCCTAGCTTTTTGGCAAAAGCTTTTTCGATGTCACTGATTCTTGGTGAAATTGAAAAAATAAAACTACCGTCCTACCAAAGGTTTCAGCGTCAGCTTGAGCGTTGCCAAAAAATGGATAAATTCGAGCTTAGAACATAAACGGCTTAGAAAATCCACATATAAAAGGACTTTCAAGCCCATTGTCTTTTCCCAGCTATAGTTGACCAGCCAGATAACAAGTTTAACGATAGACTGGGAAGAAAAATTGTTTGAGGAATTATTAATGGTACTAAGTAAGTCGGTGCAATAAAACCAAACTGTGTGAAGAAAAGTAAATAAGGCTCAAACTCTTTCTCCCCCTGCTCCCAGCAAGAACTGCCCCCTGCGTTATTCCAACAATAATTATTTACGCCGACCTACTTAGTACAGCGGGCGCGGAAATAAACAGACCATTCTAAATGGTACAAAAGCCGAAAATAGAATTCTTTGGCTTTTGACTGACGCACAACGATACTAGTTCATGCTTGGAGCGCCTTAAACAACACTAACTAAAGCGGAACTTGCAACAAAACTGCTAGACGAAATACTGAAATAGCATCAAGATGAGTAGAAAATCTCGAAAACCATTGATTGGAATTACAACTTACGGTCGCCTTGCAGCATTACCATTCTCTCTGCCAAGTGAATATATAGATGCAGTCCGTGCTTCAGGTGGCGTTCCCATATTATTACCACCAGGAGAAGTTGAGCCTGCCATACTTCTAGATTCTTTAGATGGTTTAATCATCTCTGGTGGTGGAGATATTGACCCTGCTTGTTACAACGGTTTTGCTCATCCTACTATTTATTCTGTCGATCGCGAACGTGATGCTTTTGAATTGCAGCTTGGCAAGTTTGCTCTTGAACGTCATCTGCCGATATTGGGTATTTGCCGCGGTTTACAAATTCTCATCGTTGTCTGTGGGGGTACTCTAATTCCTCACATTCCAGATGTTTATGGTACATCTGCATTACATCGTCTAGAGCCTGAACCTGGACGACGTTTACATACAGAGCATCTCGTCAGGATAGATGTAGAAAGCCTTTTAGCTGACTGTTTACAGAATTATCATATCTCTGTAGTTTCTTGGCATCATCAAGCGGTAGATAAAGTACCGCCTGGTTGGCGGGTTGTTGCTCATGCTTGGGATGATGGAGTCATTGAAGCTGTGGAGCATGAACATCATCCTTGGGCAATTGGTGTGCAATGGCATCCTGAGCTTTCAATTCTCGATCCCAGTCATCAAAGACTTTTTCAAGCTCTCGTTCAGGCTGCACATACAAAACACTTACGGGATGAGCCTAAACCCGGAACTGGTTGAACAAGATGACTCTGGCAAGCTGATTCGGAAGATTGTCGCACCTAGGCAAATGATTACCGATGACCTTGAACGAGAATTTGTGACACCACCGACTGTTGTCATGGAACAGAGTAAATCAAAATGTGGAACGTTACCAAAGTGGGGCGATTGCGCTTCATCAGTTGCCGCAACCACTGAAAAACATTACTGCCCTGCCGTTCGACCGGGAGCTAATCTGTCTCTCGTCGCTAAAGCTGTAGGCGTGGCTGATGGTGAGCTAATAAAGAACAGATTGGGCACTAGCAAATTGATCTACTTCCAGTGTATTTCTGGAAAACAGATTGTGCCGTATGTATCTAAGATAAATATCAATTGAGATCCTATGGATTTAATGATTAATCGCTTTGTCAATTTCATTTTTATTAATTTTTTTCCCTCAGCAAAATTTCATATACTAAAAATCTCATAATATTTATTGACAATATTTGAATATTCAAAGGTAAAGTAATGCTCAATATAGATTTAGAACGACTTCTTTACGCAGTGCAAATAGATTTTCAAACAGAGGTTACTAAGATTGCTGGGCAAGCTTTTAGCGACACTCAGTTTCAGTTATCAGCTCGAAAAATTGGCAAGGTTCATGCAGCTTTAGTTGTACCACAAATTTATTTAAAATCATTACACCAAGACTATCAAAACATTGTTGATAATAATTTAGCTATTACTTTTAAAAGTGAAAACCGTGCTGTAGGAAATTTTCAAGTAAATTATTTACCTAAAATAAATATCTTAACTATATCTGGGTATTACAAAGAGGGCACGGCTTATCTGTGTTATTCTCCAGCGATGAATCCTGATTGGTACAATGGCAGAGGTTATAAAATAGCTCGCCCTGATTGTATTGGAGAAAAATTTGAGTTGTTAGCGAACAAGTTTTATCCATTTTTTGAAGAATTTTTTGCAGTTTAATTCTAATTAAACGCGTTGTCAGGATGGCTATAGAGCGACGAATTATTTGACCAGAGTCACAGATTACGGTCAAATAATCTGTCGCTCTACAAAATCAGCAAACAATTGATGAGCGTTGCGGCGTGATATTGGAGTTTGAGGATGCTTAAGAAAAATAAGTTTGCTCAACTGCTGACAGATGGCCCACAGTGGACTGAATGGATGGCGTGAGAAAGTTGGGTTTAGTACAGACTATTTTTAGAGTTAATTCCTCAAACATCGCATTTTCAACCTTGATTTATTGCGCTTGGCTCCATATAGATAATTTCCCAAATGTGGCCATCTAAATCAGCAAACCCATGTCCATACATAAAACCGTGATCTTGCGGTTCATTATAGGTTGTTCCATCGGCGGCGACAGCAAGGCGAACCATTTCATCGACTTGTTCTCGGCTATCAGAAGATAAGCACACAAGGACTTCTGTGCTTTTTGTCGCATCACAAATTTCTTTAGGAGTAAACGTCTGAAATTTCTCATGCGTCAAGAGCATAACAAATATATCATTGCTCACAATCATCGAGGTAGCTGTCTGATCAGTAAATTGGGCATTGAAATTGAAGCCAAGTCTACTAAAAAACTCCACGGACCGATTGAGGTCTCGTACTGGTAAATTCACAAAAATTTTAGTAGCCATGTTTTCTGCTTTTGAAAGTTCATTTACGTATTTGAAATATCGACAAGCTAAGGCTAATGTTCTACTTGAGTGTTTTATGCAGACCACTCGTTAACCACCTCATCCCTAATAAGAGTTCTACTCAAGCTTTCGCCAAAAACTCATCGAGGCAGTCAAAAGTGGAGTTCCACCCTTCGATCACACCCATCTGTTCATGCTTACGTCGGTCCTCAATAGACTCATGCATAATCTGGAGTGTGAGTTTGGTATTGCCATCTAAATCCTCGAAAATGACTGTTATAACCATTTGCTTCGGCAAATCAATGTTCACCACCTTTTCAAAGCCTTCATCAAATTCATCAGTGGTGACAATCTTATAAAGGGGTACGATTTCGCGAAAGACACCTTTACTTGGGTACTCTGTGCCATCTGGGCCAATCATAACGTAGCGCGATTTCCCACCGGGACGCAGATCCATCTCAATCACACGGGTTGTGAAACCTTTGGGCCCCCACCACTGCGCTATGTGTTTAGGATCAGTCCATGCTTGGAACACAAGGGAGCGCGGCGCTTTCAAGACGCGGGTGATCACGATCTCACGTTGAGATTGAGCATCATTAGAGTCATTTTTGTTGCTCATTTTGTTTCTCCTGAGTTTGTAATTCGTGCAGGTAATCATCAAGCTGATCAAGCCTCTGTTCCCACAATTGACGATATTGCTCAATCCAATCCGCCGCGTCCCTGAGTGGCTGTGCTTTAATCTGGCAAGGTCGCCATTGAGCTTCGCGACCCCGCGAGATTAATCCAGCACGTTCTAACACCTTGAGATGCTTTGAAATTGCAGGAAGGCTCATCTTAAAAGGCTTCGCTAACTCACTCACCGATGCCTCACCCTTGGCGAGGTGAGCCAGAATTGCACGCCGTGTAGGATCGGCTAGGGCCGCAAAGGTAAGGCTCAGTTGCTCGTTAGACATTTTTGTTTAACCTAATGGTTAATTAACTACTAGGTTAAATGTACTATTGAAAAATGTCAAGCCTCCACTTAAAGGAAATCCAAGAAATAAAATGCCCATTTGGGCAATATATACGTTGTGCTGCGTAACACCTAGTAGTCTGCCAACCCAAAAATGCGCTTGTGAGGGCTGGGGTAAGGGGTAAGGGATTACTTACCCCTACCAAAATCGCCTACAATGCCCGATATTTTACTAATGGCTCTTTGCCTTGTATTGGGCGTTGTAGGCGATTGGGAAGATTGGGAAGGGTTGGGGAACCTTAGATAAACTTAGGGGGTACTGGGGCGGGTTTGATGATTAATATCTGTTAATAAGCAGGTTGTAACCGCTAATTAACCATCAGCCTAAAACTCAAATTTTACGCAGTAATTTAAATTTATTACAAAAGTTTACATAAGCTATTTCTCTAGAATAGCTTGGATTATTCCTCATCCTGGGGTGAATTAGTAGGGTAATGCCGAAGGCTGCAAGCTCCACTACCCCTGCCACAATCGCCTATAACAATTTTCGGGTAGAAATCCCACGGCCACCACCACATACACGCCTAGAATTGCACTCCTTACCCCACTCGTAATTTGAGTGGGGCATTGGGTATTCGGGAATGACGGAAAGAGAAGAGAGGCGATGCCTTCGGCGGCAAGCTACGCAAATACAAGGGTCAAAAAGTTCAGTTAGTAGCGATAAAAAATATCGCTACTAACTGAACTTTTTGATCAGTCTATACAGTTAGTGCCACCATACTAGCATTATTGTATAAACCTACCGATTTCCTAACTGCGCTGCTGACTCAGCGCTTTCCTTATCTGACTATCTTTTCATATTTCAAGACTTCAGTTATTAAATCTCACATTATATTTCTATATTTGATTGGCAACTGCGTTGCCTGACGGCGGCGTTGCCTCATCTCCCTGCGATCACTCTTCCCTACCGTCGCCACAGTCGCCTATACCACCTTTCGGGAATCCACAGCAACACCATACACACACCGCAAATTCCAAAATTAACTCCACTTGTGATTTAAGTGGGGTAGCCGATATTGGGGAAGAGAGAGCAGGCGATCGCTTTTGGGGATGGATCGGTGATGTGGGTGGGGTGGATGGGGTGAATAGAGAATGGTTAGTGACTAAAGAATGGTACTATTACAACATTCCGCCTTGAAAATTAACATGAAAAATACAAAGCTGGAAAAAAAAAGTTTGTTCAAGGTAATAGATGATGCCGAAGCGATACAAATAAGTGGCAGTCTAAGTAGTCTTAAAATTAAATGTCGATTTGATCCAAAGCCGCTTTTTAAATGTCGATTTGATCCAAAGCTGCTTTCAGAAAAAGGTGTACTCACCGATGTTATACCTTCGACGGTAGCCTAAACGTCCGATACCCAGACCCGTGAAACGCTTTCGCAATCGTCATAATTTCGCTCAGAAATTGTAATTATTTCACTCTAGATAATTTAGATTATGCGTATTGTGCCTGTCCCATTGCAGACGGCACAAATTTTCTTTCTAACCTTCCCCATTCCCCAACATTTGAGGCACGTAAAAAGGCTTGCTCTAATTCCCTCCTTATTACTGTAATATCATGTCCGCCAAATTACCCATAATAAAAGAACCACTCCCCACAGGCCTACAGTGTACACACAAGTCGAATTACCCCCCTTAATCCCCCCTTTCCAAGGGGGGAAACAAGAAATCTAATTCCCTCCCCAATCTTCGCGGGAGAAAATAAGATTTCTTGTTCCCTCCCCAATCTTCGCGGGAGAAAATAAGATTTCTTGTTCCCCCCCCAATCTTCGCGGGGGAAACAAGATTTTTTGTTCCCTCCCCTTTCCAAGGGGAGGGTTAGGGTGGGGTAAAACTGACGCTAAAACCTCAGTTAATCAGCTATTTCAGACTTGTGTGTACACGGTAGCCCCGCAGGCGGGGTGGGTTCTTGGGGTTTAATAACTAATCAAGCGGACATAATATAAATACTCACCCCGCCAGCCGATACATAATCACTTTTCCTTTCCAATTTTCTTCCACAAATACCAGATGTTCACCATTTGAACGCCGAAAAGCGCGGATACCGTAGGGTATATCAATCCAGCCACTTTCGCTGCCAACTTCTGGGCCTGGTTTTAACTGTTGTACTTGCACTCCCGTTGTGGCATTGTAGACATATACCTCTGCGGTTTTGACTGTCACGGCAAATACATAGTCTCCCGTCACACTTATGGCCGCCGTAGACACTTCGCGTTTGCCAGTGGTGTCGTGAGGAATTACAATCCGCCAACGGGGAGTACGATTTCCTTTACTCCAATTGTCAAAACGGGCAATCTCAGATCCCACAACTCCAGTATCGTCACCGAATGCGGGGTGATCTACTGTAAAACCTGACAAATACATACTATCTGTTTGCGGGAAATATTCGAGCCGCCGCAAATCGTTAAAAATGTCAGGAGTAGTTTGCTTTTCCATCGAACTATAGCTGTAGATGGGGTTGCCTTTGGCATCTATTCCCTGTAAAGGATAGTGTCGAATGCCATCTTTTGTTCGCAAAGCTTTCCAAACATCTCCTTTGCTGTCTACCCACCATCCGCCGATATAGGGATAATCTTTGCTGGTATCATATTCGTTCTTGTCAAATTTGCCATTTCCGTTGCGATCGCGCCAGATCCATTCCCCTTGTTTTGGTTGATTCGGTGGCCAATTTCCCTTGAGAAATGGTTTATCTGCGCCATTGCTACCGACAAACATTCCGGCTGGAATAGCTACTTTACCATCTGTGGCTGGATTAAAACGATATATTTGCAGAAAGCTGTTATACATATCCGTGAGAAACAAAAACGGCTTCCCTTGGATGCGGCGAACAAAGGTTCCATCTGGCGATGTATGCAGACGGGGATCTTGAGGATATTTGAAAGCATTTAAAGTGTAGGCTTTATAAGTCCATTGCTTACCAGTAGGCTTACTGTAATCCATCAAATAGTGTTCTTGTTTGGTGAATAAATCAACACCATCAGTTTTCGGATCGGCATCTGCATTATCGACGAATATCAATCCTAGCGATCGCCATATTAGTTTTCCCGATGGCGAAAATTTCCGCAAATCTGTTCCTGATTTGTTGAAACCATTACTATTTATATAAATATTACCTGAAGCATCTGTACCAACTCCAGTAAGTCCATAAAGTTTCAAATCTCGAACTTCACCAGGAACTCCTGCATAAATACCGCCTTTAGAACCAAAACTACCCACCTGTACTGGCTTATCTTTGATGTCATAAACCAAGATTTGCTGACGCGGCCCATTTTCTGCCACCAACAGCTTACCTTGATGATCAATTGCGATCGCAGTTGGTTCAACGATATCTGCAATCTGTTGGGGTAATTGCTTTCCACTCGGCGAATAATGTAAAATTTTGGCAGGCTTACTACCATTTTTGCTTTGAATAATCCAGAGAGTTTTTTGTAGATCAATAGTTATTGCTCCGGGATTAGCAACTGTAAAGGTGCGTAGTTCCTTCATCGTATCAGTATCATAGACACGAATCTGGTTGGTAGCAAAATCACTCACATACAACTCGTTACCCACAGTTGCTAATCCAGTGACTTCACTTTTAGTACTGGTAATTAACATACTTTTATCCCAGCCACGCCCTTCAGGAAAAGGCGCAGGTTTTCCCGACAAATCATAGCGTCTAACGCAATGCCAAGTCGTTCCTTCTTCTGGGTAATCTTCATTGGTTTTGCCCTTCGATCCTTGAGTCATGGCAATGTAAATATATTTACTATTTACTGTTACAGCTATGCCACCACCACGACTCCAACCGTGAGTATCCCCAATAGCACCAATAACCTTACCATCCTTATATATTGCTGCTTCCATTCCCGCCTCATCCCAATGGCTATTAGTATAAACTGTGCCATCAGGGGCAACATACATTGCCTCAATATTGTTTTGTACTCGCAGATTTCCACTGCCAATCGTGTTACCTATCCACGATGTTTTATAGGTAGGTGTGGATCTTTTTGTATCATTTTGTACTAGCAGATTTTCACTAGCAATAGTATTAATTATCGATATTTCTTTGTGTATAAATGTCGGTGTTTCAGTATTATTTTGTATCGACATTTTACTGCCAATAGTATTACTTATCGATAATGTTCTGTAGATAAGTGTGCGTGTTCCGGTTGTCGCCCAGTCTGTTGTAATTCCAAGAGTAGTAACAATTACTCCAACAGTCAGACTGAGTAAAAAGTTAAAAGTTTTACTTTTTTGTATATATCTAATCTTAAATATTTTTTTGAGGTGCTGGTTGAGTTGGTGACGGAGTTTTATTAACTGCGCCAGTAATTTATTTTTCATATACTTTTTAAGCTTTTAATTATTTATATACAATCATTTTTTCGGTAATCCGCAAAAAATATAACTATTTTGAAGTGACTAAAATACAGGCTATGCATAGACATGACATTTGATAGCAAGTTTTACATAAGCTTTATAAAACTCACCTGATTCTTTGAATTTTGAGTTAATACATTTAGGGTATTAATATTTACTTATTATTAAATACTATTGGTAAAAATTAATACAAAACCATTATAAATTTATTACTTTATATCAGATTTTGTCTCTTTCTATATAGCATTCAGCTTTATTGATTAGCAGGTATTATATATATCTAGCTCGGTGTTGTTTAGTCAATAAAAACACAGTTTTAATTCCTTGTTGACGTTGACATATAAATAGTTTATAAATTGGTTTTCTATATAAAAAATATTATTGGTAATGTATATTTAGAAATTTTAGTGATTCAGATTTGGATACAGATGTAGGAGCGCATAGATGTGCGCCTGTTTTAATGTATTTATAGGAGATATATCAGTGGAAAATAAACCAGAAAATTTTGCTTCATCATCTGCATCTATTCTCACCCTTGGATTGGGCTGGTTTCCCAAAAGTCCTGGAGGATTAGAAAGGTATATTTATGAATTAACTCATAAATTATCTGCAAATAAAGACCAGGTTGAATTATGTGGAGTCGGTCTACCAGAGGCTGAAATAAATTCGCTGATTAAGCTGACTAATTTGGCGAGTCCCGACAGTGCTATTTGGCAAAGATTATGGTCTATTCGCACTAATTTCCAGAAAACAAGAATAAGCAAACCAGATGCTATTAATTTGCACTTTGCATTATATAGCTTTCCTATTTTAGATATTTTACCAAAAGGAGTACCAGTTACTTTTAACTTTCATGGCCCTTGGGCTTCTGAGAGCCAGCAAGAAGTGGTTAATAAAAACCTTAGTCTTTTAATCAAGCAGTGGCTAATAGAACAAAACACTTATAATCGCTGCGATCGCTTCATTGTTTTGAGCAAAGCATTTGGTAAAATTCTACATAACAAATATCAAGTACCGTGGAGCAAAATTAATATTATTCCTGGTGGAGTTGATATTAACTGGTTTCAGCCAAATTTATCACCCCAAGAGGCTTGTACAAAGTTAGGCTGGCCAAGTAATCGCCGTATCCTATTTACATCACGCCGCTTAGTACATCGAACCGGAGTTGACAAATTATTACAAGCGCTGGCTATAATTAAGCCCAGAATACCAGATGTTTGGCTAGCGATCGCAGGTCGTGGTCACATCCAAGCTGCACTACAACAACAGGCTACAGAATTAGAACTAGACGACAACGTTAAATTTTTAGGTTTTCTACCTGATGAGCAATTGCCTATAGCTTATCAAGCTGCTGAATTGACTATCATGCCTAGCCAATCTTTTGAAGGATTTGGATTAGTAATAATTGAGTCTTTAGCATGTGGCACTCCTGTTTTATGTACCCCAGTTGGTGGAATGCCAGAAATTTTATCAGGATTTTCACCCGATTTAATTACTACTTCAACAGAAGCCTCAGCCATTGCTGAAAAATTAGAGCAAGTGCTTTTGGGAAATATATCTATACCTTCACGAGAAGCTTGTCGTCAGTACGCTATCACACACTACGACTGGAATAAAATCGCTCAACAAGTACGGAATATTTTATTAGCTTAAACAAGTGATTGTAATAGATATTAGCATTGCGATGTGGGTCAAATTAGACAGAATAGAGGTTTGATGAGAATTTTTTTTCTAGACCAAAGTGGTAAACCAGGCGGCGCAGAATTGTGTTTAATAGATATTGCTAAACCTTATGGCGATCGCGCTTTGGTAGGTTTATTTGCAGATGGGCCATTTAAAGATTTATTGCAGCAAAATAATATCCCAGTAGAAGTTCTCGCAACTCAAGCAATCCAAGTTCGCAAAGAAAGTAGTTTGGTACAAGGATTAAAGAGTCTGGGACAACTTGCGCCTTTGATTACTAAGGTAGTTAAAAAAGCACGTGAATATGATTTAATCTATGCCAACACCCAAAAAGCATTAGTTGTCGGAGCATTAGCAAGTTTTTTCAGTCGTCGCCCTCTAGTTTATCATTTACATGATATTCTTTCCAAAGAACATTTTAGCCAAACTAATCTTCACATTGCTATTAACTTAGCTAATCGTTTTACATCATTAGTAATTGCTAATTCCCAAGCTAGTAAAACAGCCTTTTTGCAAGCAGGAGGACGCCCAGATATCATCGAAGTTGTCTATAACGGCTTTGATCCAAAAATTTATCAAGCGGATGAGTGTGATATTAATAAATTACAGCAACAGTTAGGATTAGAAGGGGAATTTGTAGTCGGACACTTTAGCCGTCTTGCACCTTGGAAAGGACAGCATATTTTAATTGATGCCCTTGCCAAATGTCCGCCAGAGGTGACAGCAATTTTAGTGGGTGATGCACTGTTTGGCGAACAAGATTACGTCCAAAAGTTACACCAACAAGTTGCCCAACTGGGATTAGAAAAGCGCGTCAAATTTTTAGGATTTCGTTCTAATATTCCTCAGTTAATGGCAGCTTGTGACTTGGTAGCACATACCTCTACTTCCCCAGAACCCTTTGGTAGAGTAATTGTTGAGGCGATGCTATGTGGTAAACCTGTAGTTGCAGCAAAAGCTGGAGGTGCAATGGAATTAGTAGAACACGGACTTAATGGTTTTTTAGTCACACCAGGAGAACCCCAGGAACTTGTACAAGTGATTACTACCTGTTTAGAGGAAACAGAAATAATTGCAAGTATAGCTAATAATGCCAGGACTACCGCTAGTCTGCGTTTTGATATCGCAACTATTAATCAGCAAATTGCCCAACTGCTGTCTCATATCATGTCTGCTTAAATAGACATAATACTCGCGCTAACCCCACCTAACTAAAGCTACGCTTTTGCTCCCTTCCTCGCCTGCAAAGGGGTACTTTTATGGTAAGGATTCAGGTCTAATATTTAGGAAGCAGAGACGGACAAGACTGATAAC
>NZ_CAXTNE010000221.1:0-13904 GCF_964245445.1 uncultured Nostoc sp. | reverse complement strand
CTCAGAACTGGATTCATCCACCTCGGAACTCCGTTCATCCATCTCAGAACTGGATTCATCCACCTCGGAACTGGATTCATCCACCTCATATTCCCATGCCCAATGCCCAATGCCCCATTCCCAAAATCTAATTTATGCCAATTACTACTGATTCTCCTTCGCCTCGTATTGGATCTGGAACTCGTGACTCGCGCAAGCACACCCCCAAAGCAGATATGCGGGGACTTTACCAGAGAGCAATTCGTGAGTCATTTGTCAAGCTCGATCCGCGAATTACTGTCAAAAACCCAGTTATGTTTGTTGTTTGGGTGGGGACAATTGTCACCTTTCTTGTTACCCTTAACCCAAATCTGTTTGGTACAATCCAGGCAGATGTCAACCAACAACGCCTCTTAAACGGGTTGATTACCTTTATTCTCTTTTTCACACTTGTTTTTGCCAACTTTGCTGAAGCTGTAGCTGAAGGACGCGGTAAAGCCCAGGCTGATTCATTAAGATCGACGCGATCGGATACGATCGCTAACAAAATCCTCCCTGATGGTTCTATACAACAAGTCAATTCTACGGAACTGCGACGGGGCGATTTGGTAAAAGTAGTTGCAAACAACATGATTCCCGCCGATGGAGATGTAATTAAAGGCATTGGCTCGGTTGATGAGTCTGCAATTACTGGAGAATCTGCCCCTGTACTGAAGCAACCAGGTACAGATATTGCCAGTTCGGTAACAGGAGGTACACGCCTACTCTCAGATGAGTTAACAATTCGCATTAGTGCCGATCCTGGACAAGGCTTTATCGATCGCATGATTTCCCTGGTAGAAGGAGCAGAACGCAGCAAGACTCCCAACGAGATTGCTTTGACGGTATTGTTGGCAGTGTTAACACAAGTTTTCCTGATTGTGGTGGCAACTATGCCCCCATTTGTCGGCTACATCGCCAGCTTTATCACCACAGCCTTTGGAGTTGAGGCGGGAAACAGTTTACGGGCGGGTGCTAGCGTTGCTATTCTAATCTCGTTACTAGTAGCTTTAATTCCTACCACTATCGGTGGTTTGCTCAGTGCGATCGGTATTGCCGGGATGGATCGGGTTGCCCAATTTAACGTCATTGCTACCTCTGGTCGAGCCGTAGAAGCTTGCGGCGACATCAACACCTTGGTGCTAGATAAGACAGGCACTATCACCTTGGGTAATCGAATGGCTGATGAGTTTATTCCTCTGGATAATCATTCAGTAGAAGATGTGGCGCGAGTTTCCCTAGCTGCTAGCTTGTTTGATGAAACGCCAGAAGGCAAGTCAATTGTGATATTGGCAGAAAAGTCTCAGGCTGCGGTAGACTTCAATATCGACAAAGCCGAGGGTGTGGAGTTTTCCGCGAAAACCCGGATGAGTGGCACGAATCTACCGGATAGCAAACAAATTCGCAAAGGGGCGGTAGAGGCGATTAAGGGATTTGTCCGTTCTCGTGGCGGCTATGTTCCTGATGATGTAGACGCAGCTTATGAGCGAGTTTCCCGGTTAGGCGGTACACCCTTAGCTGTCTGCCAAGATGACAAGATTTATGGTGTTATCTACCTCAAAGATATTGTCAAACCTGGTTTACGGGAACGATTTGACCAACTCCGCCGCATGGGTGTTAAGACAATCATGCTCACAGGTGACAATCGGATTACCGCTTCGGTAATTGCCGAGGAAGCTGGAGTGGATGATTTCATTGCCGAAGCGACTCCAGAAGACAAAATTGAGGTGATTCGCTCTGAACAATCTCAGGGTAAATTGGTGGCAATGACTGGGGATGGTACTAATGATGCACCTGCCTTAGCTCAAGCAAACGTGGGTGTGGCGATGAACTCTGGGACGCAAGCTGCCAAAGAAGCTGCTAACATGGTGGACTTAGACTCCGATCCCACGAAGCTAATTGACTTAGTAACCATAGGTAAACAGTTGCTAATTACTCGTGGAGCCTTAACAACATTCTCTATCGCTAACGATATTGCCAAGTATTTTGCCATTATCCCTACTATCTTCGCAGCTGCTGGAATCGGCGCACTTAATATTATGGGATTAAAAAGCGCCCAATCTGCGATCGTCTCAGCGCTGATTTATAATGCCTTGATTATTCCGGCATTGATTCCGCTAGCACTCAAAGGGGTAAAGTTTTTACCTTTAACAGCAGATCAACTGCTACGTCGCAACATCTTCATCTATGGTCTGGGTGGCATTGTTGCTCCCTTTATTGCCATCAAACTGATAGATATTATCCTACCTTTGTCTTAATTTACTATGAAACCCGTTCAGCTTCGACGCACTATTCCTGCATCCCAAGTATTAGAAGAAATAACTGAAATCTGGTGTCAATGGCGTAGACAAAAGCTGCCATTGTATTTATTCCTGGCGATGTGTTTCAACCTAGTGGTTGCACCTATGGTCTATGCCGCTACTGGTGAACAACTTTCCCGCAGTCAATCTTGGGGATTGGGGCTGTTAGGAATGGTGACACTAGGGCTTTCTATCTATTTATTTTTTGTAATGTTTGTACCGGAGAAATTCTAATGAGTTTTGCACGCGAAGTCGGTAGAGCTGTTCGTTCTACCCTGGTACTTTGGGTTATTGGAGCGATTATTTATCCTTTTGCGATGATTGCCATTGGGCAAATTGTGTTTCCGTTTCAAGCAAACGGTAGTCTACTGAAAAATAGCATAGGTCAAGTTGTCGGTTCTGCTTTGATTGGTCAACCTTTTAGTAGCGATCGCTATTTTAACAGCCGTCCCAGTTCCACCAGTTACAGCACAGCCGATCCCAAAAAGGATAATGAGGGAGTTTTGAAAACTGGGGTTTCTGGTGCTAGTAACTTGGCTCCCAGTAATCCCGCATTAATGGAACGCATCAAAGGTAAAGATGACCCAGACCCCAGCAAAAAGGTTGAAGGTGACTTCACTCGTCTGAAAACAGCAGGGGTGCAGCCGACTGGCGATTTAGTCTACACCTCTGGTTCCAGCCTTGATCCTCACATTACTCCCGAAGCTGCGATCGGGCAAATTGCCCGAGTAGCCAAGGCGCGAGGAGTTCAGCCGAACCAGTTGGAAACTTTGATTGCTCAAAATACCGATGGTCGCTTTCTCGGCATCTTTGGTGAACCTGGAGTTAATGTGTTGAAGCTGAATTTAGCTCTGGATAAAATTAAGGCATAGGAAATAGCGAAAAAGGGATGTTCCTGATCGAACAGAATTCAGAATTCAATACAGTTCGGTTAAGGTTTTTTGATGAAAATTCTAGATCGCAAAGATGCGATAAATCATCACAAAGACGCGATAAATCGTCGTCTCTACGAAAGATTGATTATTGTAGAGACGGCGATTCATCGCGTCTCTTGCAGTGAGCGATATTTTTGCTGCGATTCCAAGCTAATAATACAAGCAATCAACCACACTAAACCTGCCCCGTAGCCAGCTGTGACATCAGTTAGCCAATGTACACCAAGATAAAGCCGACTGAAACCGATCGCAGCAATTAAAATAATAGTCAAACCATAAATCCAAAAGCGCCATTCAGGAAACTGCTTTGCCAGAATATAGCCGGTAAAACCGTAAATCACTATTGAAACCATTGCATGGCCACTGGGAAAACTGTGTTGACCCACTTTAATAATATGCTTCCACAGCGCTGGACGCGCTCTACCAAACAATAGTTTCATCAAACAATTTAGCAAGGTTGCACCGACTCCAGCGATGCCCAAGATAGTTGCTTCTCGGCGACGATTATAAAATAACGGACTAATCGCCAGCCCCAAAGAAGATAACAGCATTACTATTGGATCGCCCATATAAGTGATACTAAGCATGATGCGATCGCGCAGGGGTGTATGCAACTTCTGGATCAAGAGCAAAATGGCTTCGTCAAGATTATATGCATACAACAGTCCAGTGCCGCATACAAGAACGCCAACAGCCCCCAATACCGGAATAAGTTGACTACCTGTTTGGTTTAATTGTCGCTGCATAGATATTTGAGGCAGTAGGGCTGAATCAGATATGTTTCGATTATTACCCCCAACGCAAGCAGTATTTTCTTTAGTGACTGCGGCAGAAGCAAGTGATTTACTGCTTTTTTGCCGATAATCTAAGAGGATGTCTTGAATGAGAAGGGTGATAGTATTTAAACTCTTATCTGGATGGAAAATAACAAGAACATTCCCTGTGTAACTATTAGCACTAGCTCGTGAGATTATTTCCTCCTTTAATAATCTCGATTCAAGATATTTTTTAAGAGCTTCTGAATGATAAAGCCCATTTACCTTATATCTAGCTCTTCCTTTTACAGCAGTATGTATTGCTTGAACCCACTGGTTTTGATTAGGAAGTTTATGAAAGTGAGGATTACCCATTTGTTATTGATAATAGAATGCTTTGACTGAAGGCTAGTAGTCTGTCAAGCGAAGTTTGAAGGGTTAAGAGAACGAACCGCAAAGACGCGAAGTACACGTTCGCGCAGCGTCTCGTAGAGAAGAAAGAAAGAAGATAAATTGTCCCCTCCCTGATTATATTATTATCATTTTTATTTACAGGTATTCGGTACATAGACTTATTGACATGCAAGGGTTTTAATGTCTTATAGTTGAGTTACTATACTCTCAATTAGTAAAATCAAGAGTATGTATGAATTTACTCGATGCCAGTATTGCCCTGATTTCATGCAAGCTTTGCTTATTTATTTTACTTAGTTTCTAGGTATGTGTTTATGCAGCAAGGGTTAAGGTTACTAATTCAACTGGTACTAGAGTTTGCACCTGTTGTTGCAGAGCTAGTACAAAAGAGAAGTAAAGATTTAGCTCTGAGTAAATATGAACCGATTGAAGTAATTCCCGAAATACTCAAAGTTCTAAATCCTTCCAATAAAAAAAGCAGTCATGTTGAAGACTTTGAACAAGAAAGAATTTTCCAACAGCAATTAGTAGCCGATAATCACCAAACGCAATTAAGAATAGCCGCCCAAGAGCGAGAAACAGCGCTCAAGTTACCAGAAGTCAATAAAATTCTTGATAGTTGGCCCTTAAGGTTATACCCTTCACAAATTTTAGACCACACCAATTATGGGCCTACTCCACTAAAAATTTTTATCGCTCCTCCTCAAGTACATTTTGACCAATTTAACGAGAATAGAGATGAAACAATTTCCCAAATTGAGTTAATGTTGGCTGAAGGATTACGAGAATTTCTCAACAAGCATTACTCTCTAAACAGTCAAGTTAGACCAACAGAATTATTGGCAGGAGCTTGGGATAGTAAGCGTTTTCATAGTGAATCAAGTATTAAGGCTCTGTTTGGAATGTTGAAAACAGAGCCTATTTTGATTTTAGAGTCAGAAAATGATGGCGATTATTTAAATTTTCGGATTGCCTACTGGGGTTTGGGACAAGGTAATTATTATTATAAAACAATTGCTCGTTTACCTTATCGCGAAATTTTGGAAGAGTCTGCTAAAAAACGAGCCTTAGAATGGAAAACGATTAGAGATGAACTCCTGGCATTGGGAGAAAACTTAGAGGATATTAATCACATTGGCAAAGACAATGTTGTTAATTTGACAATTTTAGAAAAGGTAGAAAAATGGAATGAAAAAGGAATTGATATTAGTAAGTTATCTTTACAATATCAAGTCAACCGTCAAGACTTTGAAAACCTTTGCCAGGTTTTGATTACTTATCACTGTTTGGTTGCAGGTTGGGTAGCAGATGCTTACCACCTGGTTAATCATGGTGTACCTCCGCTACTACCAGAGTTACTGCCGAGTTTGCTGTCAGATACTTTTGATTTACAATCAGTACAGGTTATCGCCTCTGGTTACAAGCAAGTTTACCAAGCTCTGGAAAATGAGCGTTGTTACTGGATTCCAGAATTGGCTTTGCAATTAGCTCAGAGTTTATCTCATTTAAGCAATGCCTACGGCGGTAAACTACGCTCTTGGGCAAATGAACAGCTTGATTATTCTGTGAATACATGGTTACAACTACGCCAAATATCACTACAGGATTCTACTAACCCGCTTCAGGCAATGCAATCAGCCGTCAGCGTCAAAGATGAGGAATATGTAAAAAAGTTAAGAGAATATTTTATTGCAGTCGGTGATAGTCAGAGTCTTGCTGATGTTGAGGAAATTTTAAATTGCGTTGCCAACCTCAAACACCAAGTAACGCTACAACATATCGTTCTCAGCCACACCCTAACTGGACATTCCGAAAAAATAACATCTGTCGTTATTAGTCCTGATTCTGAGAGTTTAGTTACCGGGTGTGCAGATAAAACTATCAAAGTATGGAATTCTAAAAGTGGCAAACTTATTCGCACCCTTGCAGAAGATTTAGGCGAAATTTCCTCTGTTGCAATTAGTCCTGATGAACATTATCTCGCTGTTGGTAGTTGCCAACACCCCAAAAGTAATGTTAGAGTCTATAACCTTAATTCTGGCAAACTAATCCACACTCTGTTAGGACATCAAAAACCAGTTAACTGCATCGCAATCAGTCCTGATGGACAAATTCTTGCTAGTGGCAGTAATAAAATCAAAATTTGGAATTTGCATAAAGGCGATGCCTACGGCGGGCTATGCCAACGCATTTGTACCCTTTGGCATTCATCCGCAGTTAATGCTGCTGCTATCAGCCCTGATGGTACAATCCTCGCTAGTGGTAGTTCTGACAACAAAATTAGGCTGTGGAATCCCCGCACGGGTGATCCATTACGCACCCTCAACGGACATTTAGGTGGGGTGAAATCAGTAATCATTAGTCCTGATGGAGAATTTCTCTTTAGCGGTAGCACAGACAAAACTATTAAAATTTGGCATTTAGCTACGGGTAAAGTACTACACACATTGACTGGACATTTAGAAGAAGTAAGATCCTTAGCTGTTAGTCCTGATGGAGAAATCCTGTTTAGCGGTAGTGCAGATAAAACCATCAAAATTTGGCATTTGCGGACGGGAGAATTACTGCAAACTATTAAAGAACACTCAGGGGCAGTAAACTCTATTGCTATTAGCCCTGATGGTCAATTTATTGCTAGTGGTAGTTCTGATAAAACCATCAAAATTTGGCAGATCAATTAAGCTTTTTAGTTACTCATTTGGTGATTGTTTTTGGCTAGTTCCGTGCAACTTAATAAAGCTATCAAAAGCATACCATGCTAAAACATACCAAGGAATAACTTCTAACTGCAATCCTTTATTAAGTAATTGTCGCAGCGAAAGACTAGCTAATCCCAAAGGGAAAAGAATCCGTAGATCAAAAGCACCATGTGTTGACTGTTTGACGCGCTGGTTTAAGTCAACAACCGCAGATGATACTCCTGCTGCTGCCTCGGTGTTACCCTCGGAAACATCGGCAAAAATTATTCCTAAATCTTTAAGTGTTGCTAGCACATTTTCTAGACTGCCATCTTTACCATCGTGATTGATAACAATACTGCCATGATGGACATTTGTCTTAACTTGAGTAATATGAGAATTTGCTGACAAAGCATTGGCGATGCGTTGCATCTTTTCTAATTGACGATGGGAATGAGCCACTCTCAACCGCAATCTACCGGGAGTCGAACTTACAACTTTTGTAGATATCGGTTTTGGTGGTGTTTTGAAGCTGGCTTTGTCTATAATTTCCGGCATTTTATTGTAAGTGCTATAACCATTAGTCAACATGCAACCACCTTTTGACTTGTGTGATAGTGGATTTTTTGTTGTGGGTTTGTTATTTACAGGAATGAGTGAAAAATTAAGGAAAAACGAACCGCAGAGAACGCTGAGGAGCGAGAGAGTTTTTGCGCTCATTCCTGCATTTAATATCTTGCACTAGTAGTCTGTCCCATTAGTTTTGAGGGGGTTGAAAAACGAACTGCGTTCGCCCTTCGCGTCTCCGAAGGAGAAGACGCAAAGTACACGTTCGCGCAGCGTCTCGTTGGCGCAGCCTCTCGTAGAGAAGAGAAGGAAGAGGTAAAGAAGAGAAGTTTAAAAACTGATTTACCCCTCAAAATTAATGAGGCACACTACTAGGGACTTGCAAAACATAAATTATTCTATTTTCGTAGGGTGCGTTAGGTGGAATACCGTAACGCACCTTACTAATTTGATATTTTGGTAATTGGAAGTTGCTTATGGCAAAGAATTTAACTTGCTAATGGGCGGATGAAATTATGCACCATTATCGGCGACATTATCGCCATTGGTGGCAGACGCTTCAAACACGGGGGTTTCTTTTTCCTCAGCAAGTTCCGCTCTGGCTTCGGCTACCATGTCTTCCCAGGTTTCGCCTATTTCTGCAATGGTTCCTTTGCTTCTTTCATAAAGACCAATTCCGCCTTTGATAACTGATTTGACTAAGGGTTTACCAACTCCAGCGACAATGGGCAGCAGAACAGGTGCTAAGAGGACTGCACCAATTCCGGCTATAATACCGGGAGCGCCTGCATCTTCAACAAAATCACTAATTTTAGGTGCCATGTTCAATTTTCTCCTATTAATTAAGAAACCTCGGAAAGCTTTTTAAGATACTCTTGTCGGCATAGTTGTATCATCTTGCCGATGGTAGAGCTTTATGTTGACGATTTTTAAGAATTGGACGCAAACCGTTGACTCCAGCAACTACGGTTGAGCCATTGTTGACTACTGTTGCAGCTAAGGGGTTAAGACCAAAGAAAACGGCTATCACCATTGCCGCTAAATTAGGAACAGCAACTAGTCCTGTGTTTTGCCGAATCAATTGCTTGGCTTGACGAGCGATCGCGATCGCTTCTAATAAACCATGCAAGTCATTCTGCATCAACACTAAGTCTGCTGTCTCGCGGGCTATCTCGGAACCGTTGGCAAAGGATACGGAAACATCGGCATAGGCTAAAGCTGGCGAATCGTTGATCCCATCACCTACAAATGCAACCGTCTTACCTTGTTCGTGCAGTTGGCGGACAACTGTTGCCTTTTGTTCTGGAAAAGCTTCTGCGTGAGTATGCGTTGGCAAAATACCAAGTTCAGCAGCAACGGCTGTAGCAGTTCGCTTATTATCGCCGGTTAGCATGTGAATTTCTACACCTTCGACCGTCGAAAGTGCTGTAATGACTTCCCGGCTTTCAGGACGGAGAAGGTCACTATATTTAATAATACCTTGAAGCTGACCGTTGCTGGCTACATAAATCGCTGAATTTGGAGATTTTTGGTGGCCATTTAACGCTTCGGTATCAATGCCACTAGTACGCAAAAAGCGATCGCTCCCAACGTAAACTGTCTCTTCATCAATCAGAGCTTGTACGCCCAAACCTAGTTGATAGTCCCACTTACTACGCGGCAAAATTTCCACTTGCTCTGCTTGGGCATAGCGAACAATTGCTTCTGCTACTGGATGAGTTAAACGCTGTTCGGCGGCGGCTGCTAATTCCAACACCCGTAATCTTGAGGTTGCTGGATTGAGACTTTCCACACTGACAACATCGACTTCTCCCTTAGTCAGTGTCCCTGTTTTATCAAAAACTATGGTATCAACTTCTGCTAGTTGTTCTAACGCCCGTCCGCTACGGATGAGAATACCCCGTCGTGCAGCATAAGTTAATGCTGCTAAAACTGTTGTGGGGACTGATACTCGAATACCTGTAGCAAAGTCTAAAGTTAAAACGCTGGCTGCCCGTGAAGGGTTGCGGGTTGCGGCAAATACTGCTCCACCAAGTAGCAAAGTTGGCACAACAGCTTTTTGAGCAAATTTCGTGGCATAATTTTCCATCCGGGTATCGTGGACAGGTGCTTCTTGCATTAACTTAATGCTCTGTCCGGCGCGGGTATCGTTACCTATCCATTCTGCAAGAATATAAATTCTTCCTTCTCTTACCAGCGTTGAGGCGAAAACTGGTTGTCCTTTTTTCTTCAGCACTGGCATCGACTCGCCTGTTAATTTCTGCTCATCTAGTAGGGCTTTACCTCGCAAAATGCTACCATCAACCGGCACTTGTTCGCCAGGGTAAACAATCACTGTATCGCCACGTTGCACATCTTGAATGGGAATTTGTTGTTTGTCGCCATTGCGTTCCACCCAGACAAATTGTCCTAAAGAACTAAGTAAATCTAGAGTTTGTTGAGCAGAAGAACGAGCCGTGCGATCGCGGATATTTTCGCCTACTTCAATTAAACCGAGCATCAGCGATGGTGTGAGAAATTGCCCTTGGAAGGTAGTAATAGCGATCGCCATCAAATCCAAAAAGTCAATATTCAATTTTCGCTCTACTCTAATACCTTCCCATGCTCGTTGGACAACGGGAAGTGTGGCAATGGCGATGGGAAGCACCACTATCAAAGGCGGGATCGGTAATCCTAACGGCCCCCCCAGCACTGCTAAAGTAGTCGCAACGGCAGACAGTTGTAAACCTGGCCAAGATGGCTCTTTTTCGGTTTCCGATATAGATATAGAGTTTTTGAGAACGACTACAACACTTGCAGCCTGAATCAAATCGTGAAGGTGCGATCGCATCTTCGCATCGGAAACTTTATCAGATTTATAAGTAACTGCAACAGACATTGCCGCAGGCTTGACACGAACATTCTTCACCAGCGCATCTGCTGTTAACAATACTTCCAGACGCTTGGCATAATCTGCATCACAGCGTAAGCGAGGTACGCGAAACCGCAGTCTTCCCGGAGTTGTATGGACAACGCTGTAGGTAACGTTGGGCAACTCTCCTTGAGAGTGTCCATTAGTGTCAATTAAAGAAACTTTTCCATTCCCTTCCAACACAGGAAATTGAGATTTTGGGGGTGATGGTAGTTGCAGTGCTACTTTTGCCATTACTTTTCTTTAATCCAATAATTGTTACACTTCGATGAAAATCAGGCTCTTTACTGAGATAAAGAGAGCAAATTAGCCACCAATCCTACGAGATTGATTAGCTATCATTTAGTTATTTGTCATTTGCTGGATTCGTTAGCTAACTTATCGCTGTGGCGGGATCATTGGCAGATTCAATTAGATTGGCTAGATGAGATATTGGTGTTGACAAAAAGCTTTGCATTCGCTTCTGAGAATTCTGCATCATCCCAGTTTTATAGGTAATGACAACTGATCTCGCAGCGCTATTAACTCGCTCACTTGTAACTGTAGAATCTGATTTGAGTAATGTCTCTAACCGTTGGACATATTTGGGATCGCAGGCAATTCGAGGCACACGAAACCTTACTCTTCCGGGAATTGCATGAGCAATGCTATAAGCTACTTTTGCAGGTTTTTTTAATTGTTGAATTACAGAATTCGAGGATACCGAATTGGTTTTAGTCTTAGAGACTGACGCATCCGCAGATGTTAAGGAGAATGTTGCTAATTTCTGCCTCTGGGCTTCTTTTTTTGGCTTTCTATCCTGCCTGTCTTCTGTCGTTACCGCAGTTGAGCATGGTTTGAATTGGTTTGCAGATGCTGATACCACTTCTGCATTACCAGCCAACTGAATCAAATTAGCCAAATGCGATCGCATGTCAACATCTGACATTACATCAGATTTATAGGTAATGGCAATTGACCCTACCATAGTAGTATTGACTTCCTGATTGATTACCAAAGGCTCATTAGCAAGCAAGGCGAGAAGACGTTGCACATATTTTGAATCTTCTCTAATCTGAGGTATGCAAAATGCCACTTGTGCAGGAAATGCACAAATAATGCTATGTGCTACCCTTGAAGGCGGCGTTACTGGGCAATTAATCTCGTCTGTGACTGTTTGCTCTTGTTTTTTGTCTAAATCTGCTACTGTTTCTAAATTTAAACCAGTCATAATTGCCCTCCAGTATTCCGCAATTTGAAACTGTATATTAAGTTCCCAAGGGTAAGTTCGCCATAATACCTAATGACAATGACATCGCAGGCGATTTTAGGTTAGTCCACAGATTAGATAACTCTGGAGTTGTCTGGTTTGCTGTTGTTGAGTTGATAACTTCAGCAGTTTGAGTAACAGGATTAGTATGATTTAGCGTTGTTGCGTCTGTAATTTCAGCCGTCTGAGTAACAGGATTAGTATGATTTGTCGTTGTTGCATCTGTAATTTCAGGAGTCTGACTAACTTCTTCTAGGGGTTTCGCCGTTGTTATCCCTAGTGTTGGTGGGTTTGTCTCCAATGCTGATTCCATCAGACTCACCCAATAAGATAATGGAATATCACGAGACTGATAAGCGATCGCGATCGATGCTGCATCAAAATTCACACGCACGCTTGTAACTTGAGCATCGGTTTTCACTATTCTCTCAAGTCGCCGCCCATAGGCTCGATCTTGGGCAATTTTTGGCACATTCAACCGAATACGTCCGGGAATTTTATGAACTACGCTGTAGTCAATCTTTGCAGGTGCTACCACCTTGCTATTTTCTGGTTGGATAGTAGATTCAGATTTTATATCGCTTTTTATCGCAGAACTGGTGTAATTACCTTCGTTTTTTTCTGATGTCGCAACTTGAGAGCCAAGATAACCAATTACACCACGGGTTGCATCCGCCGCAATCATATAAACTGGAATCGATACCCAGCCATGAATTCCCAATCCTCCTGTTACCGCCAAACCTGTCATCATTGGAATTAAGGAAATGCCCTGCTCTTTCCAAAATAAAGGAGATTTCCAAGCTGCAAAGGGATCGGTCTTGCTAGGTGAATCAGACGAAGCCTGCGGCAGTTGGATATCAATATCGGATTTTAGCGCCAAAATTTGCGGTAACGAGAGCTTATCTTCATCAAAATTAACTACTAAACTACCCGTTTGTTCATTTACGGCAACTTCCCTCACTCCTTCTAAGGAGCGTAAATCTTGGGCTATGTTGTCTAATATCGAGTTAAGACTACTGTCAGTAGTACGCAGTCGCACGCGCCCGGTAGTTATATGAACTATTTGCAAGGCACCTGAAGGCTGTGCGATCGCTTTACTTGTACTCTGATTAACTTCGTTGCTTTGTGGTGTAGAGATTAAATTAGGAGATATTTTAGCAAAAATATTTAATTTTTCACGATTATTAATATTTTTAGTCATTTACCCAATTAGCCAATAGCTACATCAAGTTAAAGGTTAACAATAGATTAAGTGTACCTTAAGGCTGCGGGTTAAGTATGTGTCTTCCGAATTATTTTTAATAACGTTTTGTTATGACAATGATTATTATAATAAAACAGGCAAGCACCTTTGATAAAATTGTGCAATACTATCGGTTAATCTTTGAGGACTTTCAAGGGTAAGCGAACTTTTAAGAACAAACGCGCTTCAGATGAGCTATGCCGATCAGGGATGGGAAGTGGTGAACAAAGCTATTTCCTATTTTCTATCCTTTATTCCAGAATTACAGCTTATACCATTGTTTATTCCCTCTTTAAAAAGGAGGATTAAGGAGAATATAACGGTTCTCAGTTGGGTGGAATATATAGCGTTTCTTTGCCAAATTAGGTATACGTATGAGGCTAAGAAGCTTGGAAATTAAGGATTTTAATGCACCTCACGCCAGTGGAACCGTTAAAATACTGCGTAGGTTTTGCCTAAAAAAATAAAAATATGTAGGTTGGGTTGAGGAACAAAACCCAACATTTAGCCGGGTTTGCTGGGTAACGCTTAGGCTCGAAAGTCGTGTTGAAGTACTCCAAAATCGTGTTGAAGTACTCCAAAGTCGTGTTGAAGTACTTGAAAGTCGTGTTGAGGTACTTCAAAATCGTGTTGAAGTACTTGAAAGTCGTGTTGAGGTACTTCAACATCGTTTTGAGGTACTTAAAAGTCGTTTTGAAGTACTTAAAAGTCGTGTTGAGGTACTTCAACATCGTGTTGAGGTACTTCAACATCGTTTTGAGGTACTTCAAAGTCGTTTTGAGGTACTTCAAAGTCGTGTTGAAGTACTTGAAAGTCGTGTTGAGGTACTTCAAA
>NZ_CAXTNE010000220.1:0-14128 GCF_964245445.1 uncultured Nostoc sp. | reverse complement strand
TATGACAACACAGCGCGGTTGTGGCCCGTGGAGAATTTAGACCAATTGCTGGTGCGGGGTTGCAATTGGCTGCATGATTATTTGCAGAATAACCCGAATTTGAATGAGAGCGACAAGCATCTGTGCGATGATATCAAGTAAATAGTTGGCAAAAGCGCTGGCGATTAGATATTTCAAGTTCTCGATAGAGTCGGGCGATTAGAAATCGCCGCTACACAGGTAAAACCCACCTTCGTCAGCAATACGGTTCGGTTAAGGCAAGAGACGCGATTTATCGCCGTCTCTACAAAGGACTGATTATTGTAAAGACGGCGATAGGGTCTGTTATCAAAAAACCTTATCCTAAACCGTATTGGGAGTACCACTAGAAGAATGGTAAGCTTTGAAGCGATCGCACTTTGTAGAAGTATCTCATGCGAGAGCTATCCAACGGGCGGAACGCGATTTGGAGTTGGTGAAGTTTTGAGGCGATGTCTGGCTGGCGACAAGCCGAGGAACCGTTTACGCACCTTCTATAATTATTGCAGGCGATGCCTACGGCGGTAAACTACGCTACATTTTTAACTTGTGCTAAAGCTTTTGTCGTTTACGTCTTGGGAAGCTTTTTAGTTACATTTGCTAACAAACTTAGACGGCTAACTATTAATAACTAACAGCTAATCATAATAAAAAAATTAGCAATTAGACATTAACAATTAGCCGTCAATCCCCTTGGGGAGTATTTAAAATTCAAAACTTAATTTTGAATTTTAGTGTAAACGCCTGTCAGAAAGGTTTCCGCAGGATAGTAACTCTCAAGCACGCTCATCAAATTTAGTGTATGCACTACCGGATTTTATCCAGTATTGTTTCAAAGTATGATGAGGCGTATGTAAACTAGCTTTTGCCTGATATAAAATTACTTGCCGATGATCGCCCATCCAAATTTTATTAATGGGTTCAACAGATATTACTGTTCCTCCTAAAGAAGCTACACATTCCGAAAATCTTTCAATGGTGGTATATTCTAATGTCTCGAAAATAAAAAAGTTGCCCGAACAAATCAAGTGGCGACTGCGAATCCAGGAGCGCATTTTTTTTTCAGCTTGTGGAGGTAACATTTTAGATTTAATAGATTCAAGCTGAATCGACATAAAACACTCACCGCACATAAATCATCAGCAAAACTTTCCCATTTTTCAAATCGCAAAGGGCCAGAGGTTGACCCCCATATTTGCTTGTAGGTTTCAATATCCATACCTTTATCTAGATTTCTCCAAACAGATTTTTACCACCGCCGACTCCTCGACGGATAAAGGTTCAATGTCAGTGTTAGAAAATACTTGCTCAAGGTAAGCGAATGCTAGATAACGATCGCTATGGTGCGATCGCCATCGTCCAATTGAAAATTCAAAAGATTGAGTAATTTCCATTAGAAAAGTGGTTTGAAAAAGTAGTTTACAATACAAAAGCTATCTTGGCTAAAAAGTTATTCTCCCAGCCGAGATGCTACCCTTCTTGATCATAACCGCATTCAGATGTGCTAAGTGCTCTTAGCGATCGCGGGGCGTTGAGCCAGTACTGAGTTAGGAGTACTGAGTTATTATCCTCCTCCTTGTTTCCAGTCCCTTTTCATCTATACTTAGGCAAATCTAAGCAACTTCAGCGATCCTAATGATTTTGCCGCCCGTTTTATGAATGTTTTGAGGTTGTTCAAACGGTTACGCAGACTAGCTTTTTGCATTGTTAGTGTCTTTATACATTCTGATCCGATGCCGAAGCCATATTTATTAAAATTTGTTAAGTGAAATAATAACTAGTATAAATTGGATTGAGCGTAAGCGTTATCCAACAAAACCTTAATCGTGTTGGGTTAACTTGCAAGAAGCCGCTTCTCTACAAGACGCTCTCGCGTTTGCGTCTAACTTTCTCAACCCAAGTGTATTGTCTAAAACAAAATTATTTGATATCTGCATTCAGAGTTTAAAAGATGAAGATTTCACTTTGAATTTTAGATTTATTTCGCATACAAGGAGCGTGGCTTGTACCTAAAATCTAAAATTGGCACGGTCAAGCACTCAAATCACAAGTTGTTGTGCGTAAATCTGCGTTTCCTAAAAAAGAGAGAAATAGAAGTGAGGTTTTCTAGATACCGTGAAAAGTCAGGTATATAATTTGATGCAAAGCCCCTTGTAGACATCGTATCAAGTTAATTAGCATACAGCGACACTCTTGAGGATATTCATCGGGCCTTGAGCTTTGAGAAGTTCCATTTCTGCTGCATTTTTTACTAGTAAAGCACCAGCGAATCCTAATGAATTCACAGAGATAGACTGGAAATGCTCCTGCGATCGCGGTACGATTAACATCCATTCTCGCGTTGTTAGCAGATTGTAAGCACCAGATCCTACAGAATGTAGCAAAGTACGATAAACTTCCAGTGTTGCTTGCGCGCCTGCGAATGGCGATCGCACCCAATGGGGATTTAATGGTGCGAAAGCGTGTACAAAAGGAAGTTGTGGTATTGCGTTGGTAAAGCCCACCGTTAGCGTAGCGGATGCACCAGAAGGTATCGATTCCTGAAATTGTGCTGCTGTTAGCAGAGATTCAATAGGTATCTGCGGCCCCGAAGGTGCAAGTGGTAGCGGCACTAATTGCAAGTGCTTGTGTGGCTGACTAGCACCTGCGGTTTTGCCACTGTTGTAAAATGCTAAACCATCAAAATCAGCTAAACATGCCCACATAGCCGTAAAATCTTCCAGGGTGAGTAAGCTTTCCTGTTCCTCGAAGGCACGAGTAATGATTAGCAGGTGATAATCAACAACATTAAATTTATTTAAAATACATACATGGGTATCGGAAATATCAGCCACAAATAAATCCTCTTCGTAGGGCAAAAAAGGATTAAACTCTTGACCAGAAGTAGCAGATTGTTTTTCCTGTTTTTCCTTAGCTGCTTTTTTGCGATTCAGGTTAGACAAAATCCGCACCAAAAACCGCACACCCTCCTGTTCAACAAATTCAAATTCTGTCGGAATCGACAGTAGCGCCCCGCATTGCAAAGCATGTTCAGTTCGTTCTTTAACACTTGTCCATAAAGTGCCAGGTTTAAGTAAGATTTTCCCTTGTGCCATTTTTATTCCTTCAGGCATGGTATGGAACACGCAGCCCTATGCGCCTCTACGAATGACTATAATTCAAATACGGTTCAGTAAAATACCAAAGCTTTCACAACAATGCAATACCTCTGCAACAAAACTGTCACAAATTATATCTACATTAGTAATACATCTAAATATCTTTCCAGACAGCAATGCAAAACGAATCTCGCGACAGAGAACACCCATCAAATAGCATTTCACGTAACACTGCTGAAGCCAAATACCGTAATCGAGCACCCTGGAAAAAGGCTGCCGCCTCTCTATCGCTGGTGCTGCTGGGATCAGGTATGACATTGGCAGGTGGCTACATAGCTGGACACCCACGGCAGGTGTCTGAAAGTGCATCTAATTTAGCAGTGAGTCGAGTAAATGCTGCTCCTCCATTACCAGCTACCACAGATCCTAACTTTGTTACCCAGGTAGTGCAAAAGGTTGGCCCGGCTGTGGTGCGGATTGATTCTTCACGAACCGTAAAAACCCAGATACCAGATGAATTTAACGATCCATTCTTTCAACGCTTTTTTGGTGGCTCTCAAATACCAGAACAATCACAGAATCGGGTAGAACGGGGTACTGGTTCAGGTTTTATTATTAGTGCTGATGGTCGTATTCTCACTAACGCCCACGTAGTCGATGGTGCTGATACAGTAACAGTAACCCTCAAGGATGGGCGTACCTTTAAAGGTAAGGTCTTAGGAAAAGATGAGTTGACAGATGTTGCTGTTGTCAAGATTCAGGCAGAGAATCTACCGATAGTAGGTTTGGGTAACTCAGATAAACTGCAACCGGGAGAATGGGCGATCGCGATCGGCAACCCCCTTGGATTAGATAATACAGTAACTACCGGAATAATCAGTGGTACCGGACGCAATAGCAATCAAATCGGCGCACCTGATAAGCGAGTAGAGTATATTCAAACTGACGCAGCGATTAATCCCGGTAACTCCGGTGGGCCTCTGCTAAATTACCGTGGCGAGGTGATTGCCATGAATACAGCCATTATTCAAGGGGCACAAGGATTAGGCTTTGCTATTCCTATCAATACAGCCCAACGCATTTCCAGTCAACTAATAGCTACAGGCAAAGTAGAACATCCTTATCTGGGAATTCAAATGATAGGGTTAACGCCTCAGCTAAAACAAAATATCAACTCAGATCCCAATAGCGGTTTGAGTGTGAATGAAGATAAAGGTGTATTAGTTGTGAAAGTTGTCCCAAATTCACCAGCTGCTAAAGCAGGGATACGTGCTGGGGATGTGATCCAAAAGCTTGACGGGCAAGCAGTCACTGATGCCAGCAGTGTTCAAAAAGCAGTAGAAAATAGCCAAGTTGGGGGCGATTTACGCATGGAATTACGTCGCAATGGGCAAAGTCTTAACATAGCTGTGCAACCTAGTGCTTTCCCCGCGCAAGTACAGTAATCGCTATAGTGAGCCATTTTCAGCGCTTTTTGAGTAGTAATATTAGTTTCTGATTAATTTCAAAAAACAAAGAAAGCTCAAAATAAAGCTGTCCTACTAATAAAGAGGACGGCTTTATCTATAGGTATACATTCAATACATTTCAGATTTTATGTATGACATTAGTCATGGTTAAACTAATTACCTTTTTCACTAGTATATAGCTATTTTCAGTCCTATTATTTATTTGTCAAAGAGATTAATATTTTTTCTTACGATAAATTAATTCCTTTGATGCCTACATCATAGAAGGAAAGTTTGCGAATGAGTATTAAAAGAATGCTTGCTGCTGCATTGCTGATTTTACCAATTGCTATTACTTTTATTCCTTTTCAAGCCGATGCTCAGATCAGACGCCCAGTTAGAATAATCAGAAAACCATTGCGAGTTAGGGTTCATAGACCTCTTCAAGGAAGAAGGAGGATACTGCTTCCTGGACGTTGGGTGCAAACAAATCGTGGTCGCCAGTGGATACCTGCTCGCTATGTATATAAATAAAAAGTCTTACAATTGCAAAAAAATATTGTTTATCAATATTGATTGCAGATTTCTTTTTTTATAGCTTTCATAGTGTTTAAAAATCCCCTTTATAAATCTTCTAAAAGGGCATTATTTCATATTTACAATAAATAGGTCAGCATAATTAAAGAGACAATAAAATCCGAATTTGTAGGAAGCAATTCATCACTGATAATAAAATCCCTACTACAAACTCGGAGTTTTGCTGAGTTACCCGATCGCAAAGTTGCAACTAAATTTTAAGCTAGAGCCACTGCTGGTTGCTGCCAGCGCCCCACCGCCTTCCCAATCACTGCTAATTCTTGCATCAAGTTATCGAAACGGTCTGGTGTGAGAGATTGGGGGCCGTCGGATAAGGCTTTGGCAGGGTTGGGGTGAACCTCTATCATCAGGGAATCTGTGCCAGCTGCGATCGCAGCCATTGCCATTGAAGGCACAAACTCAGACCAACCTACCCCGTGACTGGGGTCAATCATAATTGGCAAGTGAGTCAGCTTTCGCAACACTGGCACTACTGATAAATCCAGCGTATTTCGCGTATACTGACGGTCAAAAGTGCGTATTCCCCTTTCACACAAAATTACATTGGGATTGCCAGATGCCAGAATATACTCCGCTGCCATCAACCAATCTTCAATAGTAGCCGCCATTCCCCGTTTCAACACAACTGGTTTAGGTTGCGCTCCCACTTTTTTGAGCAAGGAGAAATTCTGCATATTCCTGGCCCCCACCTGGATTACATCAGCAATTTCGGCAATTTTATCTAGGTCAGCAGCATCCATCACTTCTGTAATAATACCTAATCCGCTTACTTCCCGCGCCTTTGCCAACAAATCCAAAGCACTCTCGCCGTGTCCTTGGAAGGCGTAAGGTGAAGTCCGAGGTTTGTATGCGCCGCCGCGCAAAAATGTAGCTCCAGCCGTCTTGACACGCCGTGCTGTCTCCACAATCATTTCTTCATTTTCTACGGAGCAAGGCCCGGCAACGACTACCAAAGGCTGGTGTTCACCAAATACTACCGCTCTATTGAGAGTATTAACTACAACTTCCGAAGCTTCGCCGTGGCGGTACTGACGGCTGGCTCGTTTGTAAGGCTGCTCTACCCGCAACACCTGCTCAATCCAAGGACTAAGTTCCTGAATTTGTAGTGGATCTAAGCTGGCAGTTTCACCTACTAAACCAATAACTACTTTGTGTTGACCAACAATTTTTTCTGGAGTTAGCCCCCAGCTAGTTAGTTCCTCATCAATGCGGTTTATTTCCGCCTCTGGGGAACCACTTTTCATTACTATAATCATGTGAAAATTCCTGATTATTAATTGAGTAAAATTTTCTGTAAATGGGCTAACTTTATTGTTGCTTATTAGTCTAATTACGAATAGTTAAAAATAAAATTTATTTACAAAATATAGCGCTCAGTCAGCATATTTACTGCTCAATAACTGGATATAGAGTATAAAAAAATTAGATAATTTTAATTAGCAATGTTGAAGTTATAAAATTTCAACTTCAACATTTACTTCTTCATTTACCCAATACCGCAGTTATCTAAAACCTGAGCGCCGATCATTATGAGTTTTTTTGGCGAGTTTCGCGCCAAACTGCCATCATTCGTCCCCAATTGGTGTTGAACTCACCCAAACCCAGCAAGCTTCCGACTCTTTCTTCATCCCAAGAGGCAGAAAGAACGCCATAAGTTATCCCTAAGACCCCCAAACCAAATAATCCCATATTCACCAATAACACGGCGATGGGAGGTAGTTGGATCTTAGAGTAGATAGCAAGCAGATAGCTGACAACTAGGACGCTAATGCCCAAAGCTGTTGGTACACCACAGAACCCAGCTACCCGGCGGATCATCCTCTGGCTGACTACTTGGGGAATAGCCATCTCTTGTTTGGTGTAAGACCGTTTTTTATCAGCCTGTTTGCCATATTCTTGTGGCTGTGCTGCTGGTTTACTTTGAGTTTTAGCGGGTTTTTGGCGCTTTTTGTTTGGTTCAAAGGGCAAGCGACTGCGTTCAGATTCTTCAGCAGACATAAGCGGTAGTCCCTATCCACGAATACCGAGACGAGCGATCAAAGCTAGATACTTTTCCCGGCTTTCCTGCGATATATAAGCTAGAAGACGCTTGCGCTGACCAATTAGCTTTAACAGTCCTCGCCGGGAAGAATGGTCTTTTTTATTTGCCTGGAGATGTTCGCTGAGGCGGTTAATGCGCTCAGTTAGCATGGCAACTTGGACATCGGCCGACCCAGTGTCGGTTTCGTGAACTTGGTAGTTGGAAATTATTTCTTGTTTCCGCAGTTGCGTCAGAGCCATGATCGATTCAATTTCTAGTTTTTCTAAATGTATGTAGCAGTCTCCCATAATATCACAGCCATCAAGCTGGATGTAGAATCATCTTTGCTGCTATGCCTTGCACTCTAGGAGACTAAGTAAATTAGGAGCCAGACTCCAGTATCCTCTGGTAGTAAACGCCCTACTGAATCGTACTCGGATATACAAAATTCTTATCAAGCTATCTACAAATTGCTAATCATTGTGATAATTTTTTTGTTTGATAATCACACTTCAATATGAGATACCAGGTAGGGGGTAGTCTTTGCAGTGACAATCTTACGTATGTTATCCGTCAGGCAGACGAAAAACTTTATACAAGCTTGAAGGTTGGTGATTTTTGTTACGTCTTTAATTCTCGCCAGATGGGCAAATCATCGCTACTACAGCGAACAAGTTATCGTTTTAGACAAGAAAGCTATAGCTTAATACGGTTCAGTTAGCGCCAAAAACCTTAAACTGCGTAGGTTGGGTTGAAGAACAAAACCCAACCTACGATTATCCTTAACTCAACCGTATTGCCATAAAGCTGGGATTTGGTCAATAGCTATCACCGCCGACAGTTCAGCGATCGCCACAGCTAGTCACGAAAATACTGCTAAACTTTGGAATCGCCAAAGTAAATTGCTGAAAACTTTCACTGAATCTGGGGGCGCGATCTTCGACGTTTCATTCAGTGAAGATGGCATGTCCTTTGTCATTTTAAAAAAATAAAAATAAGTATAGATTTGTAGTTTGGGCTAAAGCGCAAACAATGAACAATCCCTACCTATTAATCATTTCTTTACAGACTACAACTGCTAAACAAATATCTTAGCTGTATAGCTTGGCAAATCAGTGACTAAACCATCTTCTCCAACTTCCACCTCCGAATTTGTGAGCCAATCTCGCCAATATTCAGCAGATGGGAAGCCTGAAATCTTATATTCATTTAGATTCTGGTCGGAGAAATTTACTACGACAACCACACGAGAATTTTGCTCATTCCATCGGCTATAAGCCAGCACTTTATCATCGGCATTTTCGTAGAAAAACTCGATATTGTCACTTTGCAAGGCTAGATTCTGCTTGCGTAAAGCAATGAGTTTTTGATAATACTCAAATAAATTATGATTCTGTTCGCCTGACAGCAAAGACCAATTAATCTTCTGTGGCTTAGTTACATCTTTGCTTTTTTGCTGATATTCGCCAAACTCTTCTCCCATCCACAGCATTGGTATACCCATCGCTGTCATTAAAAGAACAACTGCTAACTTCGTTCGCTTAAATGCCTCTGCGTCAAAGATACCGCGATCGCCTAATTCTCGCAATAGACGTTCGCGATCGTGGGTTGCCAAATAATTTATCACATTGGTAGCAGTTGCATAACCCTGCTGTCTAGAATCTAAAATTTGCTTTAGTTGTTTTAACTCAAATGTTTCTCCACAAATATATGGAACTATAAAGTACCGAAAACTCTCATGCCAACAAGCATCTAATGGGCCATCTGGCCTGACTACAGTGTTTGTATCAGGAATATGTTCAGCAATATTGTAAAACTGCTTGGGTGCAGCATGGTTTTTTCCTTGCTTCGCCAGCCAGTCTAGAAATTCAAAGTTAGCCAATTGGCGCACCGCATCAAAGCGAATTCCATCAATGTGATACTCCTGAATCCAAAATTGCACCACATCTCCAACATATTTCCATGCAGGCTTAACATTTAATTTTTCATCATAATTATCATAGTTAAACTCTGGCCCCCAGTAATTATCTGGATCTTCAGGATAATGCATGTGTTCGTAATACCAATAATTTCGGTCAATCAGCATTAACGGGCATTCTTCATCTGTGTGATTATAAATTCCATCTATAAAAACGCGAATGCCTCTAGCATGACACTCATCTATTAATCGTTTTAAATCTTCTGTTGAACCATAACTAGATTCTGTAGCGAAGAAGTGGCGAACTTTATAACCCCAGCTATAGTTACCAGGGTACTCATTAACTGGCATTAATTCAATTGCATTAATTCCCAATTCAACCAGATAATCTAACTTGGCAATTACCCCTAAATATTTGCCTCGTTTGTCAAGATCAACCTCATCACCAGTAAAATCTGCAACATGCATTTCATATATGATTAATTCACGATTTTCAGGCAAAGGTTTTTCGTCGTGTTGCCAAATATAAGTATCAATAATGCGCTGTCCATCTTTAATCCGCACTATGCTGCATTTTTCTGTTTCATTAACATCTGTTGCGTTAGGGTCAATAACGTCTACCCATTCATCAAGTGCAAAATTCGGACTTTTGCTTTGAACGTGAAACTTATATTGATAAATTCCATCTTCTAGTTCTACTTGAGTGCGGAAATAACCATCTTCACTTTTAACCATTGGGATTTTTTTCCACTCAGAAAAAGATCCAATTAAAGCTGCGCCTTCATTACGAGGAGCAAACAATGTAAAATCAATTAAACTTACCATTTCCTATATTTTCCTTTAGTAATCTATGTCAGTATGTATGATAATACAAACATTAAGTAAGTGGCTCAGAATAAATTAAACTACGTTAAAGTGACTAAATTTAAGATTTGTAGTAAGATTTTCAGTCTTTACTACAAATCTTAAATTCTTCATAACCACTTACTTTCCCCAAACATACGGTTAGCACCGACTCAGTAAATTGACTTTTTTCAGACCTTTTGAGAAGTTACTTCCTTACGACTAGCTATACATCTATCTTTAGTTAGTTTTGCTTAAAAATAAATATTGTGCTTTTGAATTTACTTATCTTTGAGTTTTTATAAGATAGAAGACTTATTTTCTGTATCTTCAATAAATGCCTCAAACTCACCGTTAGGTGTCCATTGAATAGCCCCATCTCGTCCTGTAAAAAATAGTTTGGTTTGGCTTTGATTCAATTCAGATAAAGCTTTTGTATCAAAGTTGGCATAAGAAGCGATCGCTACTTGTGGTTGCAGAGCAATTACTAAATCTTTTAATGACTGAGGGGCACACCATAATACTTGTGGACGAGGTAAACTACCACTCTTAACTAGTTGCTGTACCTCTTTAGACTTGATATTACCTACTAATAACCAACTCTGACCTATAATTTGCAATTGTAAAATAGGTAATTGTTCATTGATTAATTGTGCCACTATTGAACCCGTTTTCACAGCTTGACCAACTGCTAAAGGTTGGTAAGCTCCTTGAGCTTTTTGTAGTTCTTGTTGAATTGCCTGAGTCGCAATGGAATTTTCTGACTTGGGGGAATATTCATAAAAGTTTTTAATTGGTAAACGTTGTAGTAATTCCAACCAAGCATTACTTTCATTACCTTGGAAATCAGTTGCGATCGCCGAATTGATTTGATTTACACCCTGCTGTTGTAAAAACGGTAGTATTGTGAAACGTCCTGTACCTTCATCACCACTATTAATTACAGTTACTGTCCCTCTATCTTGAACAACTACAATTGGTTCTGTACTAGATTCTAATACTGTTATCTTAAACAATGTATTTGTAGAATGCCAAAGAGGAATGAATACTAAACCAATCGCAATCACATTAGCAAACCACCACCGCCTCTGCCACCAAGGCACTAGCCAAACTAATATAATCAGTACATAAATCGCTAGAAGCTGCCAATTAGATATGCTGCCTATAACAACAGAATTTCCTGGCAGTTTGCTGAAAAATTCCACCAATTTAATTAGCCAATCAGTCGGGTAATGCAACACCGCAGCTAAAAAGCTTCCAGCCTGAGTCCAAATTAAACCCACTAAGGCACTGATGATTCCACCTATACTAATAATCGAAATTAATGGAGTACTAACCACATTCAGCAACAAACTATAAGATGGTACAACCCCAAAGACAAAAAGTTGCACAGGTAAAGTCCAAATAGTGGCAGCTAGGGGAACGGCAATTAAAGCAGCGATCGCAGGTGGTAACCATGTTAGACGATTGACTAAGGCGGGTACTGTAACGATTAATCCCAGTGTTGCTAAAAAACTCAATTGAAAACCTAAATCCCAAATCCATAGAGGATTAAATACTAATAACAGAGTTGCTGCTAACAGTAATGATCCGAACTGTTTTACTTTTCTTTTTAATAGCAAACCAACTAATGCCGCAAAACCCATAATTACGGCTCTGAGAACCGCAGGTTGAAAACCTGTTAAACTCAGAAAAATGATTAAAGCCAAAAAGCCAAGGGTAAATTGCGTTCCTTTTCTTGCCCGCCTGGTTAGCTGTAAAATCACACTCAAAATCAAAGAAGTTTGGAACCCAGAAGCTGCTAAAGCATGAGCTAATCCTGCTTGTACAAATAAGTCGCGGATATCGTAGGGTAAATCAACAGCTTTGCTTCCCAATACCATTGCACTGACAAGGGGCCCTTCTGGGATACCCAACCAACGAACTTGCGATCGCACAATTCGCTCCCGAATTTGCCACCATCCCCATTTACGTTCCTGCTCTAAAACATTTGTTTGTCGCCCAATCAAACCAGCAAAGGTTCCTTCCTGCTTGAGAAACTTCTGAAAATCAAAACCACCAGGATTTGAAGCCGCCTTTGGTTTGTACAAAATCCCAGTCACAGCAATTTGTTGACTAGGATATAACCCAGTCGCCTGAAGTATAGGCACTGTCACATACAATTTACCTGTAACCCCTTTTGGCACACCTGTTGAACCTTTGTCATTTTTGACTTCATCTAGCTGAGTCGCTTCCAGCCAAAATTGTCCACGCTGACTGCGAGTCAAACGGGGATTACTCGCCACTTCGCCACGAACAATTACAAGTTGTTCTTGATTACTGCTATTTCCAGGCGGAACGAACTGACTAATATCTTTTGCACCTGGTTGCGGCACTCGCCATTGAAAATATAGAGTTGCCAATAATCCCACTAAGCCAGCAGCTAGCCATATTCGAGGATGGGGATTAGTTTGCCAAGTATTAGGCACTGCCTTATCTTTGCTCCCAACATTTTCTGCTTTCTGAGCAAGTTGCCGTGAATTGGTGCGTTTTCTAAAAAGAATTGCTCCCACTATCCCCAGAACCAAAATCCATACACCACCCCAAGGAACTGCTGTAAACAACAACCCAAAAATGTAGCCAAGACAAATAATTACACCACTGGTTTGAATCATAAGATTTTTTGTAAAAGCACCTGACAACCCGAATTTGCAGCTGACTTAAAAATAGCTAGGGCAGCAATATAGAAAAATTGGCATTGCTGAATTTGGCTATAAAATTCAAAAATTAAATATTCCAAACTCTTATTATCTGCGCTTGGAGCGCCTATGCGTGAGTTTTTCATCTCATTAATCAGCAACAGCGAAAAATTTTTATCCTTGTAGTGAAATATAGTCCATCAAGTTTATACAAAAAAAGCCCGCACAGGTGGGCCTTATCTTGTAGCTTTAATGCTCTAGACTCAATATTTAACTGTATTTTTGTCCTTTAGCAAAAGCCGCATCATAAAGATATACTTAGCTTAAACCTCAGTAGAGCATGGATAATTGGCAAAACTCTACGTACCTACCCTGCGGGAAAGCGAAGCGCCTATGCGTTTACTTTGCGTTCCTCTGCTTTGAAAACCTTACGTTTTTACACAAAGCTGTACTTAGTTTGAGTAGTCACATCCTTTATCATATTGGGCTTCCTATTGAACTTACAGTATCTTTGAGTAACGGAAAACCCAACTTCTCCCTTTGCTCAACATATAAATGAGCTACCTTCCTAGCTAAATGCCGAATCCTGGCAATATAGCGAGTTCTCTCCGTCACGGAAATCACACCTCTAGCATCCAGCAGATTGAACGTGTGTGAACACTTCATTACATAATCTAAGCTAGGCAAGACCAATCCTCGCTCCGTCAATTGGGTAGCTTCCTGCTCATATAAATTAAATAGTGTCAGTAGCAGCTCAGGATTCGACGCTTCAAAGTTGTATGTACACTGCTCAATCTCACTTTGCAGAAAAACATCACCATAAGTAATGTTGTCTGTCCACTGGATCTTTGTAAATGCTTCTACTTGTTGGAGATACATTGTTAGGCGCTCTAACCCGTATGTAATCTCAATCGACACCGGACGACAATCAATTCCCCCACACTGTTGGAAATAGGTAAATTGAGTAACTTCCATCCCATCTAACCATACTTCCCAGCCAGTGCCCCAAGCTCCTACCGTCGCATCTTCCCAGTTATCCTCTACAAACCGAATATCGTGCTCTTCAGGACGAATACCTAAAGCCCTTAACGAATCAAGATAAATCTCCTGAATATTATCTGGGGACGGCTTAATTAGAACTTGGTACTGATAATAGTGTTGGAAGCGATTGGGGTTTTCGCCATAGCGTCCATCTGTAGGGCGACGACAAGGTTCAACGTAAGCAACAGCCCACGGTTCCGGTCCCAATGCTCTTAAAAATGTCTGCGGATTCTTAGTACCAGCCCCCTTCTCTATATCGTAGGGCTGGGCTATGAGACAACCGCGATCGCCCCAAAACTGATGCAATAAAGCTATTACGGATTGAAAATTCACGCTTCCCCCTTCTTTGGTTGGCACAGTGCATAAACCATTGTTGCCTAGAACCGGGCACTGTGGGGAGTTTCATGGAGATTGTGAAGCGGTCCAAAGATATTTTGGAAAAATAGTTGACACAAAGAGTTGGGTTC
>NZ_CAXTNE010000219.1:0-14179 GCF_964245445.1 uncultured Nostoc sp. | reverse complement strand
TATCAATGTTCTCACCTTCCAGTCTCAACCTCTTTAATTCACATTAGGCGTAACTTGGGTTTTTGAATCCTTAGCCGCCATCTTAATCTCCTATTTTCCTTCTCAAAATTGTTGATAATTGTGGGGCGATAATCCCCACAAAATGAGCTACGGAAGGTATGCCACAGGATTAGCAACCAACGCACCAGCGGCACTCACAGCGAAGGTTGCTGGAGCTGAGAAGGTAACGGTGACAAGTTTATTTTCAGTGTCAATCGTAGTTTGAACATTATTTGGGCGTGTTTCAGGAGCGATTGCAAGCTCGGCGATTTGTGCCCGAATAGCAACTTCCCATAACTGGCCTTCAAGAGTAGTAGCGACAAGTGTTGCAGCAGCAGCCATAAGTGTGTATCTAGAAGTAGTTTCATTTGATACAGCAAAGCTAGCAAGCGATTGTTAACTCTGTCATTAGCAATTGCTAACTCTCCCGATTGGGCCTTAACCCTCAATCGAGTTTCACTTAACTACTATTCCACGTCTTAAAAGTTTCTACGTCATTAATGTTTAGCCACCATTTACCGCCGCCTGACTTAAACGCTCTTATCCGCTTGCGGATGATGTGGTATCTGATAGTACTTTCTGTTAGGAACAGTAGTTTACAAGCTTCTGGTAAGGATATGTAATTTGATTTATTATCTTTATCCAGTTTGTTGTTTTTATCAGACTGACATTGTATTCTTTTGGGCAATCTTTGCATTAAGTAAACTCTATTCTCCAATCGGGTTTATTATTCTTCTGTCCATCCTTGAAATATCTACCATATCTTGGCTTTACTCTGGATTCCTTAATAGGTCTATCCCGGACAATCACCCCCCCCACTACATTGAACACAAACGCCAAAATTACCACCCTAATCAGAATTCTAGGAAACTCGATACTAGTACCCGTGCTTGGGACGAGCTGCGGAAGTTTCAAAAGCTGGTGCGGGAATCTCCTGGACTTTTGAAGGAATAAAACCTTTGCGACAAGCTTGACAAAACCAGCGCTGTTTCAGGATTCCACTAGACAGTTTGTAACTACCGTTCTTGAAAACGCGCATTCCCTGGCACTTTGGGCATGGTGGACGGCTCATTCTTCCAACCTCGGATTAGCTGCTCAATCTCAATTGGGAGTTTACCATCCGCGATCGCAATTTCTACATCTGCTTTTTTACGCCTGGCGATGACGCTATCCACACTACCCAGGTAAAGGCGGTTTTTCTTCCTGCCTGCCATCCAACAATAGCGGTAATACCAATATTTATTAGCAGACCGCTCAACCCAGTATTTCTCTATCCAGTGGGTATCGTGTTGGGGCGCAGATTTTTTAGTAACCTGTGATACTTGCGCCCCAACAGTTTTATACGGATTGTCAGACTCTGAGATTTGCGCCCCAACACTATGACTATTTTGGGGGGTGAGTTCATCCCAGAATGGATTATAAGCGTAAACAGGAGTGTCTTGAGCCTTGGTGAAAGCTTCTAAATCAAACAGCGTAGGTTGTTTCATAATCAAACTGGTTAATATGGTCGCTGCCCTCTTCTGAGGGCAGTTTTTTTATGGGGTTATTCCCTAGTAATCCCTTGGGAGATTGCTAGGAAACCAAGATTTTAAAGTTTTGATAAATCCAGATAAATCAAGCGATTTATCAGCCCAATAACACTCACGTAAACAGCTAATCAACCATCCTTGAGGCTTGCGAATTACTTGATGGCCACCACTAAAAACAAAGTGCTTAAGAGCGTTGCGAACATCTTCAATATCAAACTCAAGTAGATGTTTAGTTGTTCGTTTATTTGGGTCAAAGTATATTTCATACTCAGCGCAAGCCGTCAGTATTTCGTGTTGCAATTCTTTCTCTTCAAATTCGGCGGTTGTAGGAGTAAGACTATTGCTGCTGCTGTCTAACCCCTGTTCGGCGTTACTATCATTTGAGGGGGGTAAATTGTAACTAGAGTTATGGTTTTGTAAGTTTTTTTCTTGCACCTTTTTAAGTGGATTTAACCATGACAATGGTCTTAAAATTACCCTTGTTGACTTCCAGGAAAAGCGTTTAATTAGTTGTAAAACACGGCACGATACCAGTGTTTCAAACATCTTTTTAACGTAGTTGTGACCGTATGGTTTACCTCTAGTCTTGGCTACCCAAGCATTGAATTCTGATAAATCTGGCTCTATCTCTGAGCCTATATAACCTTGCCTCATTAACCACTGCCAAAGGATTTTTGCGGCGGGTGGAATATGATGTTGGTAACAGTATGCGTCGTGTGATTCCGTCCACGGAAGATTGTTTTTAAATGAGTTTTCTGGCATACTACTATTAGTTATTTCTCAGAGAGCCACCCTTGAACGCTAATTCTCTTGGTGGCTTTTTGGTTTTTTTAAGTCTTCAGCTAAATCCAATCTTTTGGTATTGGCTGATAAATTGTTCCATTCCGTAGGTCACCATCAAAAAGCACAAAGTTTTCGTGCTTGTTAAGGTTAGTACAGCAATAGCGACTACGATCGTTAGGGTCGAAAGAGAAAGAGCGAAATTCGTCATCCGCCCATGTCACGTGTGAATTACTGTTGCAGCTAGGGCAAGGTGGGAAGTTATTAATCATTAGTCATTAGTTATTAGTCAACTGCGCGATCGCACCCCATACCCCCTGCCCCCCAACCGCGATGCCGAAGGCGGCAAGCTACGCAAAATAAAACCGCCCAAGCCACAGCAGGCGGGACGGTTTTATTCAGGTTCTTCTGGTATATCTTTCAAAGTTTCAGCTAACAGTGTCTCTAAATCATGTATCTCTACTGTTAGTTGCTTGCTGTTTTGTAGGCTGGTTTCAAGTTGGTTTTGCTGAGATTCAATCAGGCTTAAGCAAGCTTGGTGTAATTCTTTCAGCCTACGATGGATTCCCCCAATAGTTGCTTGTCCTCCAGGAGCAACCCGTGGTCTAGCTTGATTTCTCCCCTCGCTATCTGGGTAAAAAACTGTGTTCGAGTCATTCCTAATTGAGCTGCTTTGTTTTTCAACGCCTCCCAGTCTTGAGAGGACATCCTGAGAGTCGCGTTCACTGTCTTTTTGTCTGCCGTGGCTTCTTCTGTCATTTGTTATAGGCATAGTAACCCCTAAATTATTGCACGTGCTAAATACATGCTTCTGCACGTGCTTTGTAAAAAATATTCTTGACTTCTATTATTGCACGTGCAATAACTATTTAAGGATACTATCACGTGCAAATGATTTTGCAACACAAACCCGCTCCCCCACGCCTAGACCTTGCGTGTTCACTGGAGCAAGCACCCGCGCCACATGCAGCGCGGAAACATCCTCTCCATCACCAGCAAACTGAGCGCGGTAACGAGTTTGCCGCGCGGTGATGTTTTACGAAAACACCGTTAAGTAACAGCCAGTAACCATAATGGGCAGAATCAAAGTTCGTATACAAGGAGGTTCCAAAGACATAAAAGCCTTTGCTAAATTCCTGCACAAAGTTGAGGAGAGGATCAGCGCACTGTCGCTCGTGAGTGAAAGTGAAGATTATGCCAATCGCAACAGTACAGATCGACGAGGATGAGGATGACGAGGAGGAGGAAATCTAAATAATTAAAAGGCGATCGCCTACTGTCTTTTGGAGCGATGCCTGCGGCGAGCTGCGCTAACGCCAACTCTACGATTTATTGCCTTAAGGAGAATTTTACCAATGACCAAGCCACTAGGCTATTACACCAATTACAAGCCCGGCGATGAAACACTTCTTGCGACATTGCAGGATGACTATGGTGCAGCATTTGAAAAAATCAGCAAGCGAGAAAAACTGGTTATGCTCACTGCTTTGGCATCACACATTGGCTGTCAGTTAGAAGGTGATTGTCGGGCTGAAATATTCACCATTACCAAGCAGATAACTCAACAGGTGACCATCGCAGACCAAATAGGAATTATGGAAGCGATTATCGGTCAAATCCGCTATGGACAAAACTTTGTCGTTCAAGAGGAGAACCCGCCTATGGAAAATTAACTTCCACTCCAAGTTTACTTTCAATGGATTATAAGGTTACACCAGCGTAGGCGTAGCAATTCTTGCGCTGGTGTTTTTTTACACAATTAGGATTTGAAATTATGAATTATCGAGACGACCTTAGACCGTGGGCAATTTTTCGATATCTGTCCACTGGTGAAAATGTTTGTGTGGCCCGACTTCGTACCCGCACTGATGCTGATGCTTACACAAGTCTTCTTCGTCAAGGAGGCGGTTCGTTTGAGGTAGTTTTCGATCAGCAGGTGCGGGTTAATTAAGGATAGCTGATTTTTTTTGCGATCGCGCTTTTGGGAGGAACGCGATCGCAATATCGACACCAACACTTGAAACGTTAACAAGTAAAAAATATCACAGAATCATGGCAATCAAAAATATTACTTACCAACGGGTACTAAACCTGGGGAATCACGAATCAAAACGTCTAGAACTGTCTGCTGAAGTTTTGGAGGGAGATGATCCAAACGAGGAAACCTCCCGCTTGATGGAGATGGTGGAGCGAAAAATTAGGGAGGAAACAGAACAAGAAATAAAACTTGAAATCCTACGTCTTCAAGACAGAGAAGCAGAACTAATAGATCAAATCTCCGATCTCAGGTCTCAACTTAAAGCTCTCAAATATCAAGTCGAATACACAGGAAATGAACCAGTACAGCCCAGTCCGACATTTGGTCTCCTTCCTGTTTCTGCCGAAGAAGCGGACGGTTTTTAATTAGGCGCAAAACTTATGACTAAACATGACACTTGGGTGAAACTCAAACCCGGCAATCCATTCGAGCCAATATTAGATTTATTTCCAGATAGGATGATACCCATGCGTGATCCATTCGCCCTGGAGCGCGTGACCACATCGGACGCTCGCGCTGATAGCAATGAAGTTGTTGAAGAAGATTTATCAAAAATTATCAGAATTTTAAACTCGATACTGCCAAAGATAGAAACCGAATAACCGCCTGATGAGCCGGATGAAAAAGCCGGCGAAACGCGATGCAAATGGATCGCGTCGCGGGTTGTGTCCAAAGCAACCGTACAGCACATAAACACAGCAGCTTAGGGCTTTTATGAAGAAACAAGCTTCTATGGCTTTTCCACATTCGTAAGCTCGGCTGCTGTGAGTGTGTTGTTCCCTCCCCTATGTCGCCGCAGTTCGCGCTGCGGTTTTGCCTTGAGAGTGAACTAGGCTGTTGTGGCCTTCGGGTGATTCGCAGGCATGACATCAGGGACATAACAAAACCACCCAGGAGGAACTGAATGATTAGAATTTTGGGACTTGATGTTAGCAAGTCCTCCGTTTCGGCTTGCCTGCTTGTTGAAAAACCCTCAGATCCACGTCAATTCTATTACGAATGTCCATTTTTTCAGTTGAGCGCTGATGCAAAGGGAATTCAAGATTTACTCGCGCTCAATGCGGACATTGCCTTGCTGGAACCAACTGGCAACAATTACAGCAAGCTTTGGGGTACTCATTTGGCCCGTACCGGGGTGGAAGTGCGGCTAGTTGGTCATAAGGAATTGCGAAACTATCGAGCCAATCACCTGGCACTACCTGACAAAGATGATGATGCCGATGCTCTCGCCCTTGCCTGTTACTACTTCGACTACCATCAAGATCCGCGTCGATTTGTCCAAATTCGCTCTAGCGCCATTGTCAGAATTCGGGAACTGGTGTTAAGACTTGCTCACCTTAACAGAGTCCAATCACCGATCATGAATCGGGCGCGGCAGGATTTGGCGTGGCAGTTTCCAGAAGTCGCACTAGTAAAGTCCAAAAGGGGTGAATCCGGTGAACCCCCATTATTGTGGGGTTGGCTTGCTGGAGTTCGCAAAAGTACACGCTATGAGCGCCTTTACTCTCAATCTGTCGGCTTAGGAATCACCGAAACGGTTCGTGAACACGCAAAACGCATCTGTGACCTCCAGAAAGAGGAACACGTCATCGAGGCAGAATTACGAGAATTGCTTGCTGATTCTCGCTTTGACCATTACCGCACAGTTTTTAAAAAGTTTGGTTTTGGCGATCGCCTCTCGTCGGTGATTATTTCCCAGATTTACCCCATCGAGGGATTCTTACTAGATGGTAAACCAGAGGTGAGGATACGCCAGGGGCGAAATTCTAAAAAGCCTACAAAACGCCACCTTTCACTGAGAAGATTTCAGAAAGCTTTGGGCGCTGCTCCTAGTTTGGAAGCATCCGGCGATAGCCGTAAAGCAAAAGTAGTAGGCGGTTCCGACTTGTGCCGAAAGTCTTTGTGGCAGTGGGTTTTTACTCGCATTGAACCGAAGACTTCGCGACTTAAAAATGAGATTGGTAAAACCTTGGGCGAACAGTTAGATACTGAAAAAGCAGCTGGTCGCCCGGTGAAACTGGTTAGGAATCGGATTGCCGCCAAAGGAGCGCGATTGCTATTTAGAGAATTGGTAAAGGTTTTGACTAATGACTAATACCTATTTAGACATTGAGCGCCTAGCAGCGCTAGTCCGTAACAAACGCGGTACTAGAGGGCTGCGCGAAGCATCCGCAGAAATTGGCAATGTCTCACCATCTACCTTATCAAGGGTAGAAAATGGCAGTATGCCAGACATGGAAACATTTATAACTCTTTGTAACTGGCTAAAAGTGTGGCCAGGTGATTTATTTTTGTCTGACCACAAACAGCAGCAACTAGATACTGCTGAAGAAATCGTAATTTTAATATTGGGTGACAAGAATCTTGAGCCGAATACAGCTTATGCGCTGGCTCAAATCGTCAGAGCAACCTACCGTTATTTATTAGAGTGAAAACAGCCAGAAAGTGGTATTTAATTATTTGGCTTAAAAATCGTCTCTGTAATTTCACTAATGCCAATGTAACGACTCATCTGCTAGAGATTTGAAAGGTTTACTGTTATATAAGAAATGCTTGCCAGAGTTTGGAGTGCATCAATTGTGGGCATCGATGCCGTCAAAGTCGGCGTAGAAGTCGATGTGTCAGGGGGATTACCGGGAATTGTTGTCTTGGGACTGCCAGATTCAGCGATTCAAGAATCACGAGAAAGAGTCAAAGCAACGTTGAAGAATGCAGGTTTCGCCTTTCCCATGCGAAAAATTGTGATCAATTTAACTCCCGCAGATTTACGGAAAGAAGGCCCCTGTTTTGATTTGCCTATTAGTGTGGGAATTTTGGCGGCTTCTGAGCAAGTTAGCGCTGATTTGTTGGGGGATTATCTATTCTTAGGCGAAGTCTCTCTGGATGGCAGTTTGCGTCCGGTGGCTGGTGTTTTGCCGATCGCAGCAGCAGCCCAAAAGATGGGAATTGCAGGTTTAGTTATCCCTGCTGATAATGCCCAAGAAGCAGCAGTGGTTCAAGACTTAGCTGTTTACGGCTGCAAACATCTGTCTGATGTGGTGGATTTTTTAAATAATCCGGGGCGTTACAAACCTGTGCAAATTGATCATACAACGGAGATAGCAACAGTATCTTACCCTGGCGCAGACTTGCATGATGTAAAAGGACAAGCTCATGCGCGTCGTGCTTTAGAAATTGCTGCTGCTGGTGGACACAATTTAATTTTTGTTGGGCCGCCTGGTAGTGGGAAAACCATGTTAGCACGGCGCTTACCAGGAATTTTGCCGCCCCTGAGCTTTGCCGAATCTTTAGAAGTGACTCGCATCCATTCGGTGGCTGGTTTATTGAAAAATCGCGGTTCGTTGGTACGCGATCGCCCTTTTCGCAGTCCCCACCACTCAGCATCCGGGCCTTCTCTCGTTGGTGGCGGTAGCTTCCCTCGTCCTGGGGAAATCTCATTATCTCACAGGGGCGTGCTGTTCTTGGACGAGTTGACAGAATTTAAACGTGATGTATTAGAATTTTTGCGTCAACCTTTAGAAGATGGCTATGTGACAATTTCCCGTACCAAACTATCGGTAATGTTTCCCGCACAGTTTACTTTGGTGGCGAGTACTAATCCCTGTCCTTGCGGTTACTATGGCGATACCATCCAACAATGTACTTGTTCTCCCCGCCAACGCGAGCAATATTGGGCAAAACTATCTGGGCCGTTGATGGATCGAATTGATTTACAAGTTGCGGTGAATAGGTTGAAACCAGAGGAAATTACCCAACAATCTACCGGAGAAGCATCAACATCAGTACGCGAACGAGTTCAACAAGCAAGCGATCGCGCAATTACCCGTTTCCAAGGAGAAGCAAATCTGCGTTGCAATGCCCACATGCAAAGTCCTCATCTCCAGAAATGGTGCAAGCTAGATGATGCTAGTCGCAATTTATTAGAAGTAGCAATTAGAAAATTAGGTTTATCGGCAAGAGCAAGCGATCGCATTCTTAAAGTAGCACGGACTATTGCAGATTTGGCGGCAGAAGATGAGTTAAAAACCAATCATGTAGCGGAAGCGATTCAGTATCGCACAATCGATAGAATGCAGTAGGAATCTTGTGATGATGGCTTAAGTCTGTTAAGGGTTGACGCAAATAGTTCGTATTATGGCAGTCGCCACCTCAGTCAGGACGATTTCTATGGCAAACCCTTACAGTTTGGGAGGTATCATTAGATGGTTAGCAACAGCTTGAAATATGATCAGCCTATGACTGAGCCAAGTCGTATCACAATTGCTAATTCTTCTTCAATTATCGGCTTCGAGAAATCTGGTGGCGGAGACTGGCCGGTTTGGGATCGTTACCTGACAATTGAAAACAAACGAGCTTATCACATCGGTAATGTCTGCGGAACTTGCGCCTTCTTTTTTGTGCGACTTGAGGGCGCGAAGCGCAGTATCTCGGCAACAGCCATTGCGGAGCGACTCAATACTGGGACTGACATTACTGATCCTACATTTACTTCTATTTTGAGCCAAATCCTCCCGACTGGAGCTTACTATGTCAATTTCCCAACAGTACTTCCACGCCTGATTGCACCCGGCCATCCTGACGACTATTTCGTTCAAGAGCAGGTCGCTTTGTGGGGAATCGATCCGTTGCCGCATGATCCGCGTGTCACTTACTATCGTAGTCACTCACTCGCGCTTGCCGAACATCGCCAACTTTTCGAGTTTGTCATTCCTATGTTTCCTCTCACTTGGCTTGATCAAGAGAGATTAACACATTATGAGGGTGAAATAGCGCATGGCGGGCAACCAACTGCATTTACTCTCTCTGTTTTGGACATTAAGCAGCCAGCAGTTTGGAACGGCGATCCTAAGATTACTGAGCATTGGTGTTTGGCTCATTATCTCCTTGATGGTCACCATAAAATATATGCCGCAGCACAACAGAATGCGCCGCTCAATTTAGTTTCGTTCTTGGCAGTTGATGAAAGCCTTGCATCTGAAGAGGAAATCAAGTCGGCTCTGGCTGCTCTTACTCCATGACTGGCTCCTTAGCTTATTTTAGTGCCATTCGGTTCAAGATGGAGTCGTCCAGTTCGTAGCCTTACTAACTCTAGTTTGCCTTACTCTTAATCTCTCTTATCTTCGTGCTATTGGTGTAAAGCGATTTTTAAATCCGCGCAATACTTGTTAGAAATGCCAAAAATTAGGTTTATCGGCAAGAGCAACCGATCGCATTTTCAAACTAGCACGGACTATTGCAGATTTAGCAATAAAGTATTGCTCTAGAGGAGACTGCTTGTACTGAACTGAAGTGCAAGCTACTAAAGTCTAATTTTTGATTGTATTTAAATCAGATTTTTACTAATTTTTTATTAATCTAAAATCTCCTTTAAAATACATTTTTTAATAATTAAGACTAGTACAATAAAAAATACAAATAATGGTTTCTATGCAAGCAAAAACAAATAAGGATAACTAGTAAAAGTTCTCCTTAACAATTTATCATTAATAGTTACCAACAAGCAGGAAAATATTTATGGTTCAAACTTGGCTGTGGATTGGTGTCATCAGTATGGCGCTGGGTTGTGCTTTTTTCGGTGTAGGCGCACACAATGGGAAAAATGAACGCTGGAAAATACTCTATACACTCAATTTTTTCATTTGCTTAATTGCTAGTGGGCTGTACTTAGCAATGGCATTTGGTCAAGGAGTTAACATCATCAATGATCGTCCAACTTATTGGGTGCGATTTGTCACTTGGTTTTGCTCAACGCCACTGTTGTTGTTGGATTTGACTTTCTTGGGAAAAACCAGCCTGCTGATTACAGGTAGCTTGTTAGGAGCAAACGCCTATATGCTTGCCACTGGCTTCCTCGCCACAGTTACACCCAAGCCGATCAGCTACATCTGGTATATTGTTAGTTGTGGTGCTTACGCGGCGGTTTTCTACTTATTAGTGAAGCCCTACCGGATCGAGGCAGAACGCAAACATCCCAGATCCAAGCAAGCATTCCGCAAGCTGGTAACTGTGCATCTGGTGCTGTGGACACTTTATCCAATTGTGTGGATTCTTAGTCCAGAATGGTTTAACGCTTTTGGTCAAGGTGGGGAAACAATGGGTTATACGCTACTAGATATTGCCTCTAAAGTCGGGTTTGGTTTTCTATCGTTAAACACCCTAGGTAATTTAGAACAGGCAGGAGAATCGGTTACTGAATCGGAAGCGTTATATGAGTAAGTAATAAATTTTCAGTCCGAGGCAATAGAATAGCTAACCGAATTAGGGGAATCAATCAAGGGATTATGCGATCGCTGCCACTGCATTTTATATGCTAAAGCGATCGCACTACCTATTCTCTACCAAAAAGCAAATTATTTATAGATATTCCCGTCAAGGAAATTACCAACTCTGCTAAATTCCTCCTCAAGGACGCTGCACAAACTCCCTTGGGGGGATGCCTCTACTTATGAAATCAGTATCCAATATATCAGGAAGTAAGCGACATCCCTAAAGGAGACTGATTGAATGAATTTGCAGGCGATTTGGAAGTTATTACAAGAGACATTCAAAGAATGGAGTGAGGATAAAGCCTCACGGTTAGCGGCAGCGTTAGCTTATTACACAATTTTTTCCATTGCACCATTGCTAATTATTGTAATTGCGATCGCAGGGGCAGTATTTGGAGAAGAAGCGGCAAGAGGTCAAATCGTTGGACAAATTCAAGGTTTAGTCGGCCGAGATGGCGCAGCATTTATCCAAACAGCCATTCAGAATGCTAACAAACCACAAACAGGAGCGATCGCTTCGATTATTAGTGTCGTAGTTCTTCTAGTGGGTGCTACTGGTTTATTTACCGAGTTACAAGATTCCCTCAACACGATTTGGGAAGTGAAACCGAAACCCGGACGCGGCGTAACTAACATTATTCGTCTACGCGTTTTGTCCTTTGCAATGGTGATAGGTATTGGCTTTTTACTTTTAGTTTCTCTGGTAATTAGTACGGCATTAGCAGCATTAGTAACATACTTTAGTAACTTGCTGCCAGGTGTCGATTTCCTCTGGCAGATTCTCAATTTCATCCTCTCTTTTACTATCACGACGTTCCTGTTCGGACTCATTTTTAAAGTTCTACCAGATGTCGAAATTGGTTGGAGTGATGTTTTAATTGGAGCTATGCTCACCTCCTTTTTGTTTTCTATCGGTAGATTTTTGTTAGGACAATATTTAGGTAATGGCAGTTTTGGTTCAGCCTATGGTGCAGCTGGTTCACTGGTGGTAATTTTAGCTTGGGTTAACTATGCCGCGCAGATTCTTTTCTTCGGTGCGGAGTTTACCCAAGTTTATGCCAGAAGGTACGGTAGCGGCATAACCCCATCTAAACATGCCATACCTTTATCTGATAACACGAAAAATAATGGCAAGGCTCCAACAGAACAAGCATCGACTAATAAAAAGCCCTCTTCTAATTTTATTAATCGCTTGTTCCAGTCTTTCAAAAAGCCCAAGCGCTTAAAACAGAGAAGGAAAAATCAGCGATTTTAATTCCTGATTGTTAGGAATTTAAGTTTATAAATCTGATAGATGTTGAAGTATTTAACCTCTAATAAAAGTTAGTATTATGAAATAAGACCACAGATAAATAACCTTATACTGGATTTTTTCCAGAAGTCTATTCAGAAAGGAAGAAAATCAGTGCTAATGGAAAAATGGTTTTTTATCGATTGGCAGGCAATCTTTATTCCTAGCATCAGCATCTTTGAGTTAATTATCCGTGGTTCACTGGTCTATTTAGCGCTGTTCTCAGTGCTACGTCTTCTTCCTAGCCGACAACTAGGAACACTAGGAATTACTGATTTACTCGTAGTTGTGCTATTTGCTGAAGCTGCCCAAAACGCTATGGCAAGTAATTATACATCAATTACTGAAGGCGCTATCTTGGTAGGAACTGTGATTTTCTGGAGTTACTTACTAAACTGGTTAGGCTATAAAATCCCCCAGTTCCAACGTTTTTTGAATCAGCCACCACTGCTACTGGTAAAAAATGGTCGGATGATTGAGCGTCATTTGCAACGAGAGTTAATTACAGACGATGAGTTGATGAGCAAGTTACGCCAGCAAGGTGTGGAATTTTTAGCAGATGTGAAGTTTGCATATATGGAGGCTGATGGCAGTATTAGTATCATCACCTTCGACTCCAAAACTAGTACCGTCCCTAAGCAAAAAGCAGTACTAAAAAGCGATCTACATTAATTAAACTGTAAAATATGACGGTTGTATTCTGTGCCGAACTGTGATTGAGCGTTATACTTTACCCGAAATGGCTAATCTGTGGAGTGAAGCCTATAAGCTAAAAACTTGGCTGCAAGTCGAAATTGCTGTTTGCGAAGCTCAAGCTGAACTGGGTTACATTCCATCTCAGGCGGTTGAGGAAATTAAAGCCAAAGCAGATTTTGACCCAAAGCGAGTGTTGGAAATTGAGGCTGTAGTCCGCCACGATGTCATCGCTTTCTTGACAAATGTTAACGAATATGTAGGTGATGCAGGACGCTATATTCACTTAGGTTTAACTAGTTCGGATGTTTTGGATACAGCTTTAGCACTGCAATTAGTTGCCAGTCTGGATATATTGTTGCAACGTCTGGAAGATTTGATTCAGGTAATTCGCCAAAAAGCACAGGAACATCGTCATACAGTGATGGCTGGTCGATCGCATGGTATTCATGCTGAACCGATCACTTTTGGTTTCAAGCTAGCTGGCTGGTTAGCTGAAATGTTGCGACATCAAGAACGCCTAAAAATTCTCCACGAAACGATCGCTGTGGGTAAGATTTCTGGTGCGGTGGGAACTTATGCAAATGTTGAACCGCGTGTAGAAGCGATCGCTTGCCAAAAACTCGGACTCAAACCCGATACGGCCTCAACGCAAGTTATTTCCCGCGATCGTCATGCCGACTATGTACAACAATTAGCTTTAGTCGCAGCATCCATCGAACGTTTTGCTGTAGAAATTCGCAATCTGCAAAAAACAGACGTTTTGGAAGTTGAAGAATTCTTCTCCAAAGGTCAAAAAGGCTCCTCAGCCATGCCACACAAGCGTAATCCCATCCGTTCGGAACGCCTGACGGGAATGGCGCGACTCGTCAGAAGCCATGCCGGTGCAGCTTTGGAAAACGTCGCTCTTTGGCATGAAAGGGATATTTCCCATAGTTCTGTAGAACGGGTAATTTTGCCAGATGCTTGCACTTTGACGCATTTTATGTTGACAGAAATAACCGACTTGGTGAAAAACCTGTTGGTTTATCCTGAAAACATGGAAAGAAATCTCAACTGCTACGGCGGCGTTGTGTTCAGCCAAAAAGTCCTGCTTGCCTTGATAGACAAGGGAAGCAGCCGAGAGGAAGCTTATGCGATCGTTCAAGAAAGCGCTCACGCCGCTTGGAACAAGCCAGAAGGTAATTTCCAGGACTTGATTAGCAAAGATCCTCGGGTTACCGAAAAATTGTCCCCAGCAGAACTAGAAGTCTGTTTTGACCCCCAGCAGCATCTGAGCCATTTAGAAGAAGTTTATCAACGACTGGGAATTTAGGATTAATTTGCTTGTAGTGAGCGTTGAAGCGCTCACTACTAACCTGTTACTCAAAAAATACGCAAACTTTTTCAAAAAAGAATATATAAAAATACCAAAAATCTTTAGTATCGCATTGCTAAAGACTGTTAATTTGGTGCTGGAATTTTTGCCAGCACTGGGTAGTATAAATAACACATATCTACATCATGTCCGCATAATTAGTTGTAATTCCCACAGTCATAGCAT
>NZ_CAXTNE010000218.1:0-14219 GCF_964245445.1 uncultured Nostoc sp. | reverse complement strand
GAGGGGGCTCTTAGCTGGGGGAACTTGTTCTTACGTCTCCCACTTCTTATAAGTGGACTTAAGTAGAGCTTGGATGAACTCTCGTGTAAGGTAGCCGATAAAGTAAGCTGATAGTGTCAAAATGTTAAGTGTATAGTTTATTTGCAAACTCACTTATGCCGAAAGCAATTTGGAATGGCGCAGTTTTAGCCGAGAGCGATAATACCGTAGTTGTGGAAAACAACCATTATTTCCCTGCTGATACCATTAACAAGGAGTACTTCACAGACAGTAACACCCACAGTACTTGTCCTTGGAAAGGTGTCGCTAGCTACTACAGTATCGACGTTGATGGACAAATTAACAAAGATGCTGCTTGGTATTATCCCAGCGCCAAGGAGAAAGCTAAGAATATTGAAGGCTATGTCGCCTTTTGGAAGGGTGTAAAAGTTGAGGCTTAATAAAGCTTCCTGGAAGTATTTTAGTTTCAGGGATATTAATATTATGTCCGACTAATTGCCCATAAAATAATTAGCCCGCGCAGAGATAAATCTGAGCGGGCTTCGTATTTAAACTATTTGCGGATTTATTTTAATACGTAATTATAGCTTCGCCTTGCGAAATGCTGCAAGATTTCTCTTCGTCAGCCAAGCCAGACTACAAGCAAGTATACTACCAGCGATCGCACTTGGTTCGGGTACTGGTCGTCGCAATAAAAGAAGATCATCGACATTGAGACTGATGTTACCTCCTAAACCATCGCTGATTGACCTAGAACTGACGTTGACGGTGGCACCATCTATTATGGAAAGGCTACTGGTTGTAATAGTTATGTCACCTCCTGCTCCCAAATTATTGCTACCAGCGTTAATTTGCCCGTCATTATTTAAGCCAAGATTATCAGTAGAGATAGTTAAAGTGCCACCGTTAGTGATGCCGTTGGTAGTCCCGATGTTACTATAATCTTGGAAATTAACTTGAGTAGCATTAATGTCAGTATTGTTGCTACTAGCTAGGTGACTATGATTAGTGATGCTACTAGAATTTTGGACATTTAGTCGCCTAGTAGTAATGTCAGTATTGTTGCTGCTAACTAAGTGACTATCATCGTTGAGCGTTACATCATTAGCATTAATCTCAATATTATTGTTGCTGCTGATAGTGCTATTGATAAGTGTTAGGTCACCAGTAACGTTATCTATTTTTACATTGTTGCCGCTGATAGTGCTATTAATAAGTCTTAAGTTACTATCTATATTCACATTGTCGCCGCTAATAGTGCTATTGGTAAACGTTAGGTTACTAGAATCGTTAGCATTGATATCACCAGCGATCGCTAGCCCAGAAAATGTAACATCGGCGGCGTTAATGTCAAACACGGGGAAGTGATTATTGCCACTGATGGTAAGTAAGTTAGCACCTGGGCCATTAATAGTGAGATTTTTAGCGATCGCAAGTGCCCCACTTGTTAGGCTAATTGTACTGGGATGACTTCCCAGTAAGAACTCTACTACGTCATTGTTATTTGTAATGTTGATGGTGTCTCGCAACGAGCCAACGCCACTGTCATTGAGATTGTTAACCGTCAACGTAGCAGCTTGTGCTAATTCCACTTGCATTATTACCCAGCCTAGAGCAACGGCTGTGGAAATAGCTTGAGCGACAGCCTTTTTTCTATTGATTTTTGCCATCTAAAATTCCTCGGATGAATTTTTCAAAATTAAAAAAGTCTGAGATATTTAGTCTTATATCGTGTCCGGTTGATTACTTATTAAACCCGAAGAACCCCACCCCGCCAAAGCTATGCTTTGTCTCCCTTCTCCTTGTAGGCTATCCATTACCCGCAGTTTATACTTAGCGATCGCATCTGGTAATTTTAAGAGCCATGCCAAGATAGATAGAGTAGACATCGTATCTGGTAATTTTGAAAGCGATCGCATTAAAATTTATTGAAAAATTGAGTACTTCTTGACAAAAGCTTAATTAGTATTCACAATGTAATTACAATCAAGGATAAGTATCCTCATGGGGACAGCAATTAGAACCCGTATTATTAAAATTGGGAATTCTCAAGGTATCCGCATTCCTAAACTTTTGCTGGAACAAAGTGGTATTGGTAAAGAGGTGGAAATTGAAATTCAAGATTGTCACCTAATTGTCCGTGCTGCCTCTCAATCGCGCAAGGGGTGGGATGAAGCATTTGCAAGAATGGCGAAGCAACATGACGATGCACTGCTCGATGATAGCGTAACTACAAAGTGGGAGCATCTAGAGTGGAGTGGTAGTCAATCGATTTGATGTGTTTTTGGTTAACCTCAACCCAACGATTGGCAGTGAGATTCAGAAGACAAAACCCTGTGTAGTAATTTCACCAGATGAGATGAATAAATATATTGCCACGGTTATTGTTGCTCCGATGACAACTAAAGGACAGTCTTATCCGACTCGTGTTGCTTGTCAGTTTCAGGGTAAGGATGGGCAAATCGTTCTAGAGCAAATTCGTACAGTTGACAAAACTCGATTAGTCAAAAAGCTAGGTCAGATTGACTCTGATGAACAAAAAGCAGTTTTAGAGACTTTAGCTGAAATGTTTGCCGAATAATATGCCTAATAATCCTATACACTGGATGGTTATGAAATTCCACCGTAATGGTTATACTAATTCTCTATGAGTATGAATTATATAACATCTCTGTTTATCTTCAACATTTTATTTCCACCAGGCTGTAATTCGTATTCAACCTTTTCAATATTTATTTTATAACCCATTGAAGTGTAATATTTTACGATTTCATCTAAATGTTGTGAATGTTTCCACATTAAAGTTATGAGGGGAAATATTCGGACTTCTTTAGCAATACGCAGCATCTCACCTATAGAATCTAAGTGAAAATTGTAATCGAGATGATCTGAATATAAAAACAAGAAATGTGAACAAAGGGCTAAATCAAATTCTTGATTATCATAAGCCAATTTTGGCAATTCACCGACTCTGTATCTGTTGCTCTTTTTGCCAGTTTCATAATCAGACAAAAATTCTCGAATAACTTTGACTCGATTGTGCCGCAAATGATCCGGAGATTTATGATAGCTCCATACCCAATCATTCGATGTAGCCTTGACTTGGTTAATGATGTTATCTACTACTTCATTAAATCTTTGCAATATCTCATTACCGGAAAATTGGTAGAGTGGATCAACAGAAACTACACTTTTACCCTGACGTGTCATTTCTGCATTAAAGCTTGCTGGCCCATCTCCAATCCCAACAATTCTTTTATTTAAATCTGCATTTGTTAAATTGAATATTTTTATATATTCATCCATTGACCTTCCAAAAGGAACTACTTTATCTAGAACCATTGCCATAGAGTTTACCTTGTCAATAAACTGACTAAACAGGATGATAGCATCAAAATGTTGTATTCACTGCGAGACGGCAATCATTCAGAAGCACATCAAGTTCTTTTACAACTGCCAAGGGATTTCTACCTATAAACACAGCAGCTAACGCAGCTTCATAAGGATTTCTACCTGTTTTCTTGACAGCATTTATTGCAGCTTGATTTGATAATCCTCGGACACTAACTAGCCATGCCGCTAATACATGTCCAGTACGCCCAATTCCACCAGAGCAATGTACAACGACTTTCTTATTTTCTTTATCTGCTTCTATTAAGAAAGGAAGTATTTTCTGTGTGAGGGTTTCTAAATCACATAGATGGAAATCTGCAATTGGTGCCCAACACACTAGTTGATTACCAAACTCCTGTTTGTAGGTGTCCAGAAGATTAGAGTAAGAAGCTAGCTGTTGATTAGGAAGAAGGCAGCAAACCCGTTTGATATCTTGGCACTTGATGAATTGTATCCAATCCTGAACCTTATTATTAGTGTATCCAGGTCGCGCAGCACCAAATACTATTTGCTCATTCTGCCAAGCCGGGGCAAACTTATACATATTTAACTGTCTGACTTCTGAATTTTGGAAGTTGCTGGTTGCAGCCATAAAATAGCTAGTTATTTTTTGATTAAATAGAATACTTTGGCGGAGTATTCAGACGGTAAAATATATGGTGTATTCACCTATTGCAAAAAGGTTTTTAATCTAGTTCAAAGATAGTATTTTTAAATATTCTTGCACAGCAGTAAATAATCCCACCTCCAAAGCATCGGCAATCAAGGCATGACCAATAGACACTTCAAGTATGCCAGAAATTGTACAGAATTTTTCTAAGTTTTGCAGATTTAAATCATGCCCAGCGTTCACTCCTAAACCAATTTCCTGAGCCTTCTGTGTTGCTTTTTGGTAGTCTTGAAATACAGACTCTGCATTGCCATTACGAAAAGCTGTTGCATAAGGTTCTGTATATAGCTCAATGCGATCGCTTCCAATCTCTTTAGCACGTTTAATTTGAGTTAAGTCAGTATCCATAAACAAGCTAACTCGAACACCGAGGTCTTTTAGCTCTCGAATGATTGGTCTGAGCCAAGAAGCATCTGTAGCCAGATCCCATCCGTGGTCTGATGTGAAAGCATCAGGTGCATCGGGAACTAAGGTACACTGCGTTGGTTTGATTTTTCGGACTATCTCTAAAAATTGAGGTGACGGATTACCTTCTATGTTGAACTCAACAGTCAATACCTGCGCCAGGGCATCAACATCTTCGGGCTTGATATGTCGCTGGTCTGGGCGTGGATGAACTGTGATTCCCTGTGCGCCAGCTTTAATACAGGTCAAAGCCGCTTCAATCACACTCGGTCTACCAAAATTTCGAGCATTTCTGAGTAAAGCGACTTTGTTAAGGTTAACGCTGAGATTGGTCATATTACCTGTCCACCAAAAACTGTGTCACTGGCAAATAATAAATGGGCTAATCCGTAATTCAAAAATTACCAATTATGAATTATTCACTTTGCCTTGCCAAACAATTTCTTTAACTTTGATTTCTTTCGGAATCAATTTAATTTTGTAGAAGCTATCTGCAATCTCTTGTTGTTTATTAATTACTTCATCTGTGAGCGAAAGTACATCATGCTCACGCCGCTTTTCTGCTATTTCCAACACAGGAACATCTATACCCAAAGCAGGGGAAAGAAATTTAGCAACTTCACTAGGATTATTCTTTGCCCAGTCACTAACTTTCTTCACCTGATCGAGAACTATTTTCAAAGAATCTGGCTTGGCATCAACAAAAGATTTTGCAGCAAGATAATAACCACGATTGGGAGCTAATCCCGTCGCGTCTACTAAGGTACGTGCGCCTGTTGCTGCTTGTGCTGCGGCTAAGTACGGGTCCCAAATTGCCCAAGCATCAATCTTTTTCCTCTCAAAGGCAGCACGAGCATCGGCGGGAGTGAGAGTTACTTGTTGAATGTCACTGTACTGTACCCCTGCTTTTTCCAGTGCTTTCACTAATAGGTAGTTAGCATTAGAACCTTTGGCAAAAGCCACTTTTTTACCCTTGAGTTCAGCCACACTTTTAATAGGTGAATCCTTGGGCACCAGAATAGCTTCAGCCTTGGGACTCCAAGGATCGTAGGCAACATAAACCAAAGGAATACCTCCAGCTTGAGCAAATATAGGTGGTGATTCTCCGGTATAGCCAAAATCAATACTGCCTGCATTCAATGCCTCTAGGAGTGGAGGCCCAGCCGGAAATTCCGACCAAGTTACGGAAGTTCCTGAAGTTGCGAAAGCTTTTTCTAATTCCCCTCTCCCCTTCAGCGCATAGAGAATAGTTGACGCTTTCTGGTAGCCTATGCGAACTGTAATACTGCTAGCTGCTGGACTGGGGGCTTGGGTCGCCTGCGGTGTGCCAGAGTTGTTGCTTGCGCTTGGAGAACAAGCAGAGACAGCCAGAGTTAAGCTAAGTCCCACTGCAAACAGTAGGGAAAAAGTGCGGATTCTTGGTTGTTGGAACCTTTCAAGGAAGGCAAAAGCCATACCCAGCAGTCGGGTTGGAAAGAACTTAGTCAACATCATCACTCTGCTTTTAAGGGTAAATTAATATCAGACTACAGCAAAACTACGGTAGAACTCCGGCAAGTTTATTGATTAACCGTACTATTGTAGAATGATAAAAATATCACATAATTAAAGATTAAATGCAAGTTTATTCGCTGGATACAAAATTTTCCTTAAAAGTCATAGCAACGTCAAATCCAAACTCAACGAAATCAGAAAGCACGCGATGACAGATAATATTCTTGAACAACAGATTGAGTACTATCGCGCTAGAGCCAACGAATATGATGAGTGGTTCTATAGGAAAGGACGCTATGATCGCGGTGCCCAAAACAACCAACGCTGGTTTAATGAAGTAGCTGTTATCAAAAATACATTACACCAAATTGGTGTGGTAGATGATATTTTAGAGTTAGCATGTGGAACAGGTATCTGGACGCAGGAGCTTTTAAATATCGGAAAAAAAATTACTGCGATCGATGCCTCTGAAGAAGTTATTGCAATTAATCGCTCTAAGGTACTTCCACTGAGTGTTGAATATCACCTAATTGATTTATTCTCATGGCAACCTGACACTAAATATGATTTAGTTTTCTTTGCCTTTTGGCTCTCTCATGTGCCGCCAAAATTACTCGATTCATTTTTGACAAAAGTCTATCAATCTGTTCGCCTTGGTGGAGAAGTATTTATCATTGACTCTCGCTTTGAACCGACATCAACGGCTAAGAATCATATTCTTAAAGACGACGGAAACATATATGAAAGCCGAAAGTTAAATGATGGTCAAGAATTTCAGATTGTCAAAATTTTTTATCAGCCTGATGAACTTCAAGACAAGCTTAAAAAAACAGGCTTTCAGGCTAAGGTAAAGGTGACAGATAACTATTTTATCTATGCACATGGGAGAAAGGTTTAAAAAATTCGTAATTCACACTATGCCTCACTGATTCAGTATCAACTAAATGCTATAGGAGTATCAGACGTATTTTTTCTAATGGAGACATCAATTCAACATGACATGAGGAAGCCTCATGCGACGATTTTCCATAACTACTCCTTAAGTTATGTACTGATGCTTGATCATGTATATATATTAGTAAGAACTATACAGATGACTGATGTGGGGCTAAAGGAGTAGAAATGAAATGTATTTTGATTGACAGCCAACAACGTTATCTAGAGCTAGGTGAACAGAGAGTTGAAGACCTTTTTCAAATTGAAGATAACCTATTTCTTGATCAATCTTAGTTAACTATGATTGCCGAGTAAGCAAAATAAAATCCACTAGCTGCCTAACAGACAGTTTGCAATGCAAATTCTTAAAGTACTAACCAGAGTCTATCTGAGTCCGATAGACTTGGATGAGGCGATCGCTTTCTATGAAAACCTCTTTACAGAAAAATGTTGGTTGTGGTTTCAATATTCCGAAGCTGAGTTGGAACTCGCAGGTGTGGGTTCTATTCTTTTAATTGCTGGTTCGGCAGAAGCACTCTCTTCATTCAAGAGTACACATGCAACATTTCTCGTTGACTCACTCAATGATTTTCGAGAAGCACTTATTCAGCAGGGTGCAGTGATTCTGGCCGAACCCAACAAAGTCCCCACTGGAGTCAATATGCGAGCGATGCATCCTGATGGAACCATTATTGAGTATGTTGAATTTACTTGATTAATTTTTAGCCTAAAAACTATTTTGGCATTACTTTATCATAATATATTTGCAGACATGAGGAAATTAAAAGATCAAGAAAGTATCATTTTCGATTTGAACGATACGCTAATTCTCAAGGTGGCAGATGTAGAAGCAGGGTTTTTGGCAAAGTGAACAAGGCTAAACCCAGAGAAGATAGAGGTTTAGGGACTTCCAACTAAAAAAATATCCTATCGCTTTGGCGAGCTGGCGTTGCAGAGGAGGAAGAATCTAATGATCATCTTCGCTCCCAAAATTGAATAATTTAATTTCTGGAAATCCCTTAGTTATACCAACTTTTTCAAACTGACTTTCTTAAGTATGAATTACGAATTGCTTACACAGGCTGTGGTTTGAGTAAATCTGTTTTGGTAACAAATTCACTGAATGTACTTGCAACCTGCTGCGGTAATGCAATTGCGGGAGTTTGTAGTGGCAAGTGGGGAAACACTAATTCCGCGACTCGATAGGCTTCTTCGAGATGGGGATACCCTGAGAAAACGAAGGTATCAATTCCTAAATCGGCATATTCCAGCATTCGCGCTGCAACTGTCTGTGGATCTCCAACTAAAGCAGTACCAGCACCCCCACGCACTAAACCAACACCTGCCCATAAGTTGGGGCTAATTTCTAAGTTTTGGCGATTACCTTTATGTAGTTGGGCCATGCGGCGTTGTCCTTCAGATTCAGATTCAGCAAACCGCCGATGTGCAGCAGCTATGGTTTCATTATCCACATACTGAATCAGTTCATTAGCTGCATCCCAAGCTTTTTGCGTAGTTTCACGTACTATAACGTGCATCCGAATCCCAAAGCGGACTGTTCTACCTTGTTCTGCTGCTAATCGGCGTACTTTTGTAATCTTTTGGGCAACTTGCTCTGGTGGTTCACCCCAAGTTAAATACACATCAATATGTTTGGCAGCAACTTGGAGCGCAGCATCTGAAGAACCACCAAAATATAAGGTGGGATAAGGCTTTTGTACGGGAGGAAATTGGAGTTTTGCCCCTTTAACTTTTAGATGACGACCACTATAGGTTACTTCTTCACCTTGCATGAGCGATCGCCAAATTGTCAAAAACTCATCTGTAAGTTCATAACGCTGATCGTGATCTAAGAAAATCCCATCTTTAGCAAGTTCTTTTGTATCGCCACCAGTGACAACATTTAGAATAATTCTACCGTTAGAAATCTGGTCAAAAGTAGCAGCCATTCTGACTGCCAAGGAAGGCGACATAATTGCTGGACGGAAAGCTACGAGAAACCGCAAGCGTTCTGTAACTGAAATTAACGAAGTAGCTACAATCCAAGTATCCTGTTTTTGTCCAGTACCAATCAGCATCCCACCATAACCCAATTTATCAACAGCTTGGGCAATTTGCTGCATATAAGGATAAGTGGCTGGTCGCCTGCCGATTGTAGTACCTAAATAACGCTCGTCTCCTTGTGTCGGCAAATACCAAAAAACTTCCATGTTCCTATCTCCTAGTGCTATTTCTGACTGATGGTTTCTGGTGTGATAGCTGCATATTGTTCAGTAGTCAGCATCGCTTCCTTGATACTAATAGGTTTAGGAATTACTTTTTCTTTGGCAAACAAATCTGCAATCTTCTGTTGATTTTCCATGATTTCTGGCGTAATTGGTCTTAAACCGTAAGTTCGCCTTTCAACCATTGTTGTTAAAATATCTTCATCAATTTTCAGATGAGGAATAATAAGTTTTACAACTTCCGCTCGGTTTTTCTCACCCCATTTACCTGTGTTATCTATCTCCTCTAGAACTAATCGCACTAATTTCGGATTTTCTGTGGCAAACTTTCGCGACGCCATGTAATATCCGCCTTGAGTAGCAATGCCACTAGCATCTCGCAAAACACGAGCATTTGCCTTTTTTTGGGCTACGGCTAAATAAGGGTCCCAAGTTACCCAAGCATCAATTTTTCCTTGAATAAAAGCATCACGGGCTTCTGAAGGAGGGAGACTAATAGCTTGAATATCACTATATTTCAAACCAGCCTCTTCCAAAGCCTTTATTAATAAGTAATGGGAAGCAGAACCCTTTTGAAAAACTACTTTTTTACCTTTGAGGTCGGCTAAAGTGCGAATTGGTGAATTTTTTTGAACGATAATTCCGCTTCCTTTACCAGTACTAGGTTTATTACTAGCAACATAAACTAAAGATGCACCAGCAGCTTGGGCAAATATCGGGGGAGTTTCGCCTACAGAGCCAATATCAACCCTACCGACATTCATTGCTTCCATCAGTTGTGGCCCGGCGGCAAATTGTGCCCATTCAACGGAAACACCTAAAGGCTGTAGACGTTTTTCTATCAATCCTTTGAGTCTGACAATATCCCCAGAAGTTTGATATCCCATTCGGACAACTTTGGTTTCCAAACCAGTGGTTTGATTTTCTGAATTTGGGGTTTGAACTGAGCAGCTAATTAAGGTTGTTGAGATTGTTAATAATCCAGGTAATAAAAATAGTGAAAAACCTTGGAAAATCTTAAATCGTGGCTGTTTGAAGGCGGAAATCATAGATGTGATACTTTGTTTTTTTATTTGCTTTTGATTATTTAGTTAATATTTGCTGATGTTCAGTAGAGGCGCACATCTGTACGCCCAAAGCGCGTATTGCTACTAACACCAAGATTTAGACTTTTTGAAGCTGAAGGTTCTTTTGGAACAGTTCTTGAACGTTTTTCCAAGCATCAGCAGCAGCTTCGGCATTGTAGCTGGCACGATGGTTGCAGAAAAAGCCATGTCCTGCTCCAGGATAACGGAAGATAGCATGGGTAATTTGATTTTTCTTCAATTCAGCTTCGATCTGCTCTGTTTGTTCTAATGGAATTCCCTGATCGTCAAGACCAAAGAAGGCGTAAATAGGGCCTTTAATATCGGGAGTGCGGGTGATGGTTGGTTCTCCACCGCCAGGAGTTGAGTTGGGAATACCGCCACCATAGAAGGAAGCTGTAACTTTAATATCTGGTAACGTGGCAGCTAGGTAAACGACATGACCACCAAAGCAGAAACCAATAGAGCCGATCGCATCTCCTTGCACATTTGGTAGAGTTCTTAAATAGGCGATCGCAGCCTTAATATCACTCAATATTTCATCTGCTGTAGTCTGCTCCTTATATTGTCTTCCTTCCTGGATATCTTCAGGGGTGTATCCACCCTCGAAACCGGGAGCGGTGCGTTGAAATAAAGTCGGGGCGATCACCACATACCCCTCTTTAGCAAATTTTTCAGCAACTTCCCGAATGTGAATATTGACGCCAAAGATTTCCTGAATCACGATAACGGCTGGGAACGTTCCCTTTTGTGCTGGTTCAGCTAAGTAAGCATCAATTTGCAAATCTCCGTTAGGGACTTTAACTTGAGCGGTGCGAATTTCTGGGTTTGTCATCTTAGGGATTAGCCTGTAATTGCTTTGGGGACGAAACGTTTTATGGTAAGTTTTGTACAATATTACTTAAACTTTACCGATTTACCGTAGTTTTTAGAGTAGTATTTCACAAACAATGTGCAAAGGCAAGTCCTTTGATTTAGAGATGTAGATGAATATAAGACCATATCAAGAATCTGATGCTGAATCAGTCAGCGCTCTGTGGGATAAGGTGTTTCCTAATAACCCATCGCACAGCAGCCCAAAATTGGTAATCAGTCAAAAACTTGCTGTACAGTCTGAGTTGTTTTTCGTTACGGAGATTAACTCTGTAATTGTAGGCACTATAATGGCAGGATATGACAGGCATCGCGGTTGGCTATACACAGTTGCGGTCAGTCCTCACTATCAACGGCAGGGTATTGGTAGCAAGCTAGTGCGGCACGCAGAGAAGGTATTGATAGCGATGGGATGCCTCAAAATCAATCTCCAAGTCCGTGTCTCCAACGCAGAAGTAGTTGAGTTTTATAGAAAACTTGGCTATCTCGTCGAAGAACGCATCAGTATGGGAAAGCTTGTCGCATAGGTGATTGATTGTAGAGTTGCCAAATTTAACCCAAACTAGGAGAAAAATTTATGAAGCTTGATGCAGTTCATCATATTCAGGTAACTTATCCTCTTGAGGTGGAGGATGCAATGCTGTTTTTCTATAGCAAAGTTTTGGGATTGACTGAAATTCCCAGACCTGAGGTACTCAAAAACGATTCAGGAGCGTGGTACAAGTTGGGAGATATTGAGCTGCACATTAGTACAGAGAAAAACACCAATAACCAAGCATCTAGACGACATTATTGTTTTCAAGTCGATAACTTGAACGCCTTTGAGGAACACCTAAAAAGACATGGGGTAGAAATTATTCCCGATCAACGACCAATTCCAGGATGTGTAAGGTTTTTCCTGCGCGATCCCGGTGGGAATCGTATAGAAATTGCAGAGTTCGTCAAGAGTACTTTTGTCCAGCTACAAACAGAGGAGTTGCTATTAGAAAGACATTCAGTAACGTTGTCTTAGATACCAAGATGATTGGAAGTTGCACGCCAGTTATTACCCTGCTTTAAACTTTCTGGCGAGCCTCTAAAAAAGCTTGATTTTCTGCTAGTACAGCACGGCGTAAATAAACCACCCATTCCAAATCAACGAAACTCTTACGCTATATTCCTTTTGACTTTTGACTTTTGACTTTTGACTTCCGCTTTGCGGTACTAGTCTGCGTAGGCGAATTAATTATGTGGATTGAACGTGCAACTCCTGAACACCAGAGAGCCTTTAATAATTGGGGTAAATTTGACCGCCTAGAGACAAAAACATGCCGTCCTATTATTGATGGACAAAGAATTACCATAAGTGATAAAGCAATAATTTTTGCTTTCTTCATAGATGGGTTAGAAGAACCTGTAGGAAGATTCAGATATTTTGATATTAACCCACGAAATCGTTCGGCAGAATTTGGATATACCATCAATCCAAAATGGCGAAAACAGGGTTTAGGAACAAAAATGCTGATTACTACTATCGATTACCTGTTTACAACAACAGAACTCAACAAATTATATTGTCAGACTGCTGCTTTCAATATTGGCTCAGTTAAACTACTTCAAAAGCTCGGTTTTTATAGAGATGGAATTTTAAGAGAACATCACGAGTTAGACGGTAAACTATGGGATGATTATATTTACAGCATCTTACGGAGTGAGTGGAAAATTAGCAAATTTTTCAATAATTAACTGTTTAATTAATCTGATTTAGTGATATAGCCATTCAAGTGAATTTTTTAACTGATTGTGTGTATGCGGGTTAAAACGCGATTAATCGCGTACTGGGAATAGTAAATCACGCTTTTCGAGTTGTATAGAGTTTTTTTGAAAAATAAAATAGCAATCCTATATTTTTTTGTAAATCTCACACTAAAGGTAGAAGTATTTCCGGAATGAGTACACACATCTATATATAAATAGTCAGATTAATTCAGAGGAAAATAACTTATGTCTGATTTAATTAACAAACAAATTATCCTTAAAAGTCGTCCAGTCGGCGAACCAAAGGAGAGTGATTTTGCTTTAGTAGAAACACCAATTCCCGAACCGGGTGAAGGCGAAATTCTTAGCCGCACCATTTACCTATCTTTAGACCCTTACATGCGTGGTCGCATTAGTGAAAGCAAGTCTTATGCTGCATCAGTAGAGTTGGATTCAGTTATTGTAGGTGGTACAGTCAGCCAAGTAATTAAATCAAATCATCCTCAATTTCAAGTTGGGGATTTTATTCTTAGCAATAACGGTTGGCAAACTTATGCTCTATCTAAGGGTGAGACACTGCGTAAACTTGATCCTACTCAAGCACCTTTATCTTATAGTCTAGGTGTATTGGGTATGCCAGGTCTGACTGCTTATGCTGCTCTACTTGATATCGGTCAACCAAAAAAAGGTGAAACTGTTGTGGTTTCAGCCGCTTCTGGTGCTGTCGGTGCAGTAGCAGGTCAAATTGCCAAAATTAAAGGTGCGCGAGTCGTGGGAATTGTCGGAAGTGACGATAAGCAAGATTATATAGTTAAGGAATTAGGTTTTGATGTTGGCATTAATCGCAAAACTCAAGAACTTGATTCAGCCCTCAAAGAAGCTGCTCCTAATGGCATTGATGTTTACTATGATAATACAGCTGGTGTGATTCTAGAAACTGTGTTGCAGCAGATCAACCTTGGGGCAAGAATTCCATTAGTAGGTTTGATTTCGGAGTATAACGCTACATCTACTCCACCAGGGCCTAATTTAAGACCACTACTAATTAAGCGGGCTTTGATTAAAGGTTTTCTAGTTGGTGATTACCAACATCGGTTTAATGATTTTTTACGTGATGTTTCTGGATGGTTACAGTCTGGTCAACTCAAGTATAAAGAAGATGTAGTTGTTGGTTTAGAGAACGCTCCTGGTGCATTCATCGGTTTACTTCGAGGTGATAATTTTGGCAAGTTGGTTGTTAAGGTTAATGACGACCCAACAGCAGCTTGAGCGGCTATTAAGCTAGGTGTGTGCTACGTTGACGCAAATCATATCATGTCAGCTTGATTGCTTATTAAACCCGAAGAACCCCACCCCGCCAAAGCTACGCTTTGTGTTCCCTCCCGAGGAGCGGGGTGGGGT
>NZ_CAXTNE010000217.1:0-14462 GCF_964245445.1 uncultured Nostoc sp. | reverse complement strand
CTGCCTCCTCTGCTCCCCCACTCCCTAGTCCCTTAAAAGTAGATAGCTGAATTATGGCGATAATCTCATCGAAAAAACAGCCTCCAGAACCCAACGGAGAACCAAAGCAGCGTCGAGAGTCGGCGAAAGCACCATCCACGGAAAATATTTTGAAGCCTGAAGCTGCTATTGATGAGCAAGAACAGCAAGAAGAAGGTATTCGACCGCACCGATTTGCTGATTACATTGGGCAAAAAGATTTAAAGGATGTGCTAGATATTGCCATCAAAGCAGCCAAGTCTCGTGGTGAGGTGCTGGATCACTTGCTGCTGTATGGGCCGCCAGGATTGGGCAAAACCACAATGGCAATGATTTTAGCATCGGAAATGGGGGTAAATTACAAAATTACTAGTGCGCCAGCGCTAGAACGTCCACGGGATATTGTCGGGCTACTGGTGAACATGAAACCAGGAGATATCTTATTTGTGGATGAAATTCATCGCCTCTCACGGATGACAGAGGAAATTCTCTATCCAGCGATGGAAGATTATCGCTTAGATATTACTATTGGTAAGGGTTCTAGCGCTCGGATTAGAAGTTTGCCGCTATCAAAGTTTACTCTAGTTGGTGCTACAACGCGTGTGGGTGCTTTAACTTCACCATTGCGCGATCGCTTCGGTTTAATTCAAAAACTCCGATTTTACGAAGTTGACGAACTGACTAAAATTGTACTGCGAACCGCTCAATTACTCAAAACCCCCGTTACGGAAGATGGTGCCACAGAAATTGCCCGTCGTTCACGCGGTACACCAAGAATTGCGAATAGGCTACTTAAGCGAGTACGTGATTATGCTGAAGTTAAAGAATCTGGGGATATTAATGAAAGCATTGCATCTGAGGCATTGCAACTATTCCAAGTAGATCCATGCGGTTTAGATTGGACAGACCGCCAGATGCTAAGTGTGATAATTGAACAATTTAACGGCGGGCCAGTGGGGTTAGAAACAATGGCAGCAGCGACAGGTGAAGATACTCAAACAATTGAAGAGGTGTACGAACCTTACCTCATGCAGATTGGGTATTTAACTAGAACTCATCGCGGCAGGATGGCGACAAAGGCAGCATATAAGCATTTGGGATTCACGCCGCCTAATGAACAGTTGTCATTATTGTAATTATGAGCATTAGGCATTGGACATTGGGCATTGATACTTGTAAATGAGTCTTTGAACTTCTTTAAAGAGCCTTTGAACTCCATTCCTCTGCCCCATGCTCAATAACAAATGACAAATAATAAATGACAAATGACAAATTAGGTAAACCTAGATGATTAAGTTGATTGGTATTTTTCTCAGTCTGTTACTTATATTTGGCTGGGGTACTCCAGTCATGGCACAATCTCAACCGCCCATTACTCAGGAACAGTTAAAACAAGGTGATGAGTGGGCAAATCAAGCCTTTGCAGCAACGAATCAAGGTGATTTTGCGACGGCTGAAACTTACTGGACGAAAATTATTGAGCAATTTCCCACTAATGCAGGGGCGTGGAGTAACCGGGGAAATTCGCGGGTGAGTCAGAATAAGTTACAAGAGGCGATCGCAGATTATAACAAAGCCATAGAACTAGCACCGAATGTCACCGATCCATATTTGAATCGGGGGGCGGCGTTGGAAGGGTTAGGAAAATGGGATTTGGCGATCGCAGATTATAATCATGTCTTAGAACTCGATCCTAACGATGCGATGGCGTATAACAATCGGGGAAATGCCAAAACAGGTTTAGGAAAATGGGATTCGGCGATCGCAGACTACAAAAAATCTAACCAGATAGCCCCAAATTTTGCCTTCGCCCGTGCTAACTACGCACTTGCTCTTTATGAAACAGGTCAAAAAGAGCAAGCAATCCGTGAAATGCGAAATATCGCCCGTAAATACTCCAAATTTGCCGATGTCCGTGCCGCTCTCACTGCTGCATATTGGGTAAATGGAGAACAAGGTGAAGCCGAAAGTAACTGGGTAGCAGCTTATGGACTTGATAGCCGCTACAAGGATATCGATTGGGTAAAAAATATCCGCCGTTGGCCGCCCAGTATGGTATCAGCTTTAGATAAGTTCTTGAAACTCCAGTAGGGGTATTTCACCTCCAGATGGTAGCAGCTTTGGATAAGTTCTTGACACTCTAGTAGGGACATCTACTATGAAATTGCTCAAAATACTCTCTGCACTTACTATTGAAACTATCAATTGGTTTTATCCACTAGTCTTGACCACTGTGACTGGTTTACTAGAAGCTTGGCTAATTTTTAGCATGTTTCCAGAAATCAACACTCTGGTTCTGATGGCAATATTTCCCATCCTCTACTTATTGTGGTTATTTCTCTTTTTGTGCCTGAGTACATTGGGTACAACTCTTCTGTTTTTATTTGTCAAAAAACCAAGATTTGTTGAAATTGATGTCCTTGAAGATTTGCCATTACTGATTAAAATATCACCCATAAGTAAAACGGTGTGGAAAAACAAAACTATGTTAAGAAAAATTAAATAGGCTTAAACCCTACCTGAAATTCAAGACCTTCACAAATCCAGTTCCATTCTGGTGCTTAATCTTAAAGACCGCTTTGGTGATTATGGTCTTGTAGGTGTAGCGATTCTGAAGCAGAATAACAAATGTTTGTTTATAGATACCGTCCTGATTAGCTGTCGTGCTTTAGGACGCAAAGTAGAACAATCCCTTTTATGCAGCATTTTTGATTTTACTGCTCAAAAGAATTTAAATAAGATTGTTGCTCCTTACTCTTCAGGTGTGCAAACGAGCAGGTAAAAAGCTTTCTTTTGAAAATGGGTTTTTCACAAACGCACTCAGATATTCTGGAAGCTGAGGTAGAAAAGGCTCCCGAAAAGCCTGGGCATATAGAAAGGCTAGTTTGCATGCCAAATTTGGTGTAGTTTAGGATCTGTTCTGGAGGCAAATATAATGTTAACGCCTCCAGAAATGCGATCGCATTCTCAAACTCTCTAAACCAAACTAGTCTCCCGAACTGCCTGATTTTGCTCACGCTTCCCAGTCACTATTATTTGTACACCTCCTCTTGGCCCCAATAGCGCCCCCTTACGCGCTGGCTGTACTGGTTTGCTATCAGCTAATTCCATCTGCCAGCAAGACAGTACTGTTGCCAAAACCACCTTCATCTCAAACAGCGCAAATGCCATTCCAATACAGCGACGGTTCCCGCCACCAAAAGGTAAATATTCAGAAGGTGTAAACTGCCGTTCTAGAAAACGCTCTGGCTTAAATTGCTTCGACTGGGGATATAAATCTTCTCGATGATGGGTCAAATAAATGCAAGGAATTACCAAATTACCAGCATTCAACTGATAGCCCATAATTTTTAGGGGGGATTTTACCAAGCGATTTAATCCCAACATTGCCACTGGATATAAGCGCAGAGTTTCTGAACAAACAGCACTCAAATAGGGCAATCGCAAAATAGCATTTGGGTCGGGGTTTTCACCCAGGCCATCTATTTCTTGCAGTAGTTTTGCACGCACCTCTGGCAAATGATGAATCCAGTACAAAGCCCATGCTAAGGAAGTCGCTGTAGTCTCGTGACCCGCTACCAAGAGGGTAATTAACTCATCGCGTAACTCTACATCAGTCATCGACTGCCCCTCTTCATCACGAGCTGCCATCATCAAAGATAGGATATCAGTTCGAGATGGTTCAGATTGCTGTTTGCGTTCCTGAATCTCAGCATATATGAGTTGATCCATTTGCTCTCGTAAACGCAGGAATTTTCCCCAAGGACTCCAAGAACCTAAATCTCGTTGCAGTGATGGGAAAACAATCATCATTGCCGTAACAAAAGGTCGCTGTGGATTCAGGATTTTCAGCAGCACTTCCTTAAGTTTTTCATAACGTGGCCCATCTGCTAGACCAAATACAGCTTTCAAAATTACCTGTAAGGAGATTTCTTGCATAGATGGCAGAACTGAAAAGGATTCCCCAACTTGCCATTGACTAATCACTTGCTCAGTGATGTCACGGGTTAACTGACCATAAGCCAGCATTCTTTCTCCATGAAAAGGGGGTGTCAACAACTTTCGTTGGCGCTGGTGAGGCTTGCCTTCTAGAGCTAATAGTGATTGCCGTCCTAATAAAGGCGATTTAATACCCGCTGGTTCACCAGAGTCTAACTGTTTTGGATCTGTGATAAAAATCTGCTGAATCGCCTGAGGATTACTAATGAACACTTGAGGAGTAAAAACAGGGCCAATCCGAAGGGTGAAGATATCACCATAACGTTTAGCACAAGCTTCCATGTATTCTATGGGATTAGTAAGCCATTGATACGTCTGTACCCAAGGATGAGTTTGAGGGCCATTAGGCAGTTTAAGTCCAGACATTTTTTTATTAATCTCCCAATGATTAAAGCAAGATTGTTATCAGCCAGTCATCCATGCACCCCTAGCTTGATTAAGTTTAGATCACAGATTGGGCAGATGAACTTATCAATTCTTGAATCTGCCTTGGGGTTAATTCTTGCACATTACGCAAAACTACTGCTGCTCCTGCTGCTATTAGTGTCTCACTGTATGCATCACTACGGGCTACTGTCTCCTGTACATGAGGCGGTAAAACCCCTACACCAATCCAAGAGCGAGAAGAATCTAGACCTCGTGCTTTCTCGACGGTATACATATCTCCTACCGTATCTCCCACATAGACGATCGCTGATTTTTGCTCAATTCCATTATCTAATTCACGAACTGTAGCAAAAAGTCCAGTGGGGTCAGGTTTACCTGGCGCATCTTCCATCGCAATTAACACTGGAGATTCTAAGCCCAGACGCTTTTTCAAAATGTAGTTAGCTGAACCACGAGTCGCACCGCTAAAAAATCCCCAAGCAATCCCAGCTTGGGTAAGTTGTTCTAAATAGCTAGGTTGTAATAATAAGGGTTCATTACAGATATACCCAGTAAAATTATTGGGGTCTGGGCCGCGGTAACGCGATTGAAAAAAGGCAATAATTGCATTGTAATCTAGTTGCAGTTGTTCGCGGCTCTGTCCTTGGGTTTCAAAGTAACGGTAAATTAATTCTTGCGATGCTTCCCAATCGTTATTCCACACACCTTCAGACTTTAGTTGGTCAATATCCAATGGGGTTGGACGATATGCTTGAGTAGTAAAATGTTCTACGGTATCTGCGATCGCACGGCGATAGGAACCGCCAACATCGCGTACAACGCCATCAATATCGAAAACAACGATCGCTTTTTTAGAAGTTTGGAAAGTCATGGGGTAGAAAGTAAAAGAGTTTTAGATGATCATAAAACGTGAGATCATGACTCAGGTAAAAAATCAGGGTCGAGGGCTTGTTCTGGGGTGAAGGGAGATTGTTCGGGGAAGATAGCAATTGCTAATCCAGTTTCAATTACAGCTAGTCATCTAGCGGTTTGATAGCTTTCGTCGAAAACCCGATCAAAGTGAGGTTTTAAACTCGGACTTTCCTTGAGTGCCTTTTGAACTCGCCTGCGATGTTCCAAAATTGTGTACTGCCAACTTTTTGAGAGCCTTTGAGTTTGAATTTGGTATTTGAGCAGATACATCAGCAACACTTCCAGATTGCTCTCCAATGCCCTATTTTCACTTCTGCCCATCGTTTCAATTTCTTCAATCAGATTGTCTAAGTCCAGTTGAGTGAAATTCTTTTGCTTGAGCAGTTCTGCTGTGGTTTGAATCCACAGGTAAAAGTCTTGCTCATACAAAGAAAAACCAGAGGTTGTTTGAGATTGGGGCAGTTGGGCAGTCACGTCGCTTCTCTACGAGACGCTGCGCGAACGCTCCGAATTCAAAATTTAAAATTCAAAATTAATAATTCCCATAAACAAATTTCCTTGCTTTCTATCATAAGTCTGTTTCGGTCACAAGCATTTTTCGTCATTTGATAGGGTATTGCGTTAAAATAAGCGATCGCTATCCTAGTTAAAATGCCCGGAGATCCCGGAGGTGTGATTGACCAAGTTTATTTTGAAAATTCTGTGGTTAGACGAAAACGTTGCTTTAGCAGTCGATCAAATTGTCGGCAAAGGCACAAGTCCCTTGACTAAGTACTTTTTTTGGCCCAGAAATGATGCCTGGGAAGAGTTAAAAAAGGAATTAGAGTCCAAACATTGGATTACTGACGTGGATCGTGTCGAGTTGCTTAATAAAGCGACAGAAGTGATTAACTACTGGCAAGAGGAAGGCAGAAACCGTCCAATGGCAGAAGCTCAGTTGAAATTTCCAGAAGTTGCCTTCACAGGTAGCGCTTGATCTTACAAAATTAGCTATTGTCCTGTTCTACAAGCTGCCACAGTTTGATAGTCTTGTCCCGGCTACCGCTTGCAATTAATTGTGTAACTTTGCTTACAGCAACAGCAGATACTGAGTCTATATGACCAGAGAGAGTAACAATCTCTTCTGCTGTGCTTACCCTCCAAAGTTTAACTGTTTTGTCGCAACTTGCACTTAGGAGGGTTTCGCCATCGGCAGTAAAAGCCACAGCCACCACAGACCAAGAATGGCCTACAAGTGTGCAAATTAGCTGACCAGTGTTTACCTCCCACAATTTAATAGTGTTATCATCACTACCCGTCGCCAAAATTTGACCATCAGGACTAAAAGCGACTGTCAAAACCGCCCATGCATGACCCGAAAGGGTGGCTAACAAGCTACAGTATGGGCGGTTTTCAAATTCTCTCTGGGAACCTTCTAATGCAGGTATCTGCCATAGGCGAATTGTTCTGTCATAACTAGCGCTGGCTAAAAGCTGTCCTTGCGGACTAAATGCCACTGAATTTATCTTTAATTGGTGTCCAGCTATGGTGCAAATTTCTTTACCAGTATTGACATCCCAGAGTTTGATTGTCTTATCCCAGCTACCACTAGCGAGAATCTGCCCATCTGGACTGAAAGCAACTGATTTTACAGCGTGTGCGTGTCCCAAGAGGGTGCAGATTTCCTCTAATGTCTCAACCTGCCACAATTTGATAGTTTTATCATCGCTAGCAGTTGCCAGAATTTGACCATTTGGACTAAAGGTAACTGATTTTACAGCTTGGCTATGTCCTGATAAGCTAGCTAGGACTTTTTTGGTATTTAAATCCCACAATTTGATGTTTTTGCGATCGCTAGCACAGGCTAAAGTATAACCGTCAGGACTAATGGCAAGAGCATTTACACTACTTAATGTCCCAGAATGCTCAGTTAAGGTACTCAAGCATCGCCAAGGAGGATTTGGTAATTTAAAATTTTGAGTTTTACATTCCATACCCATTGCTTGCATAACTTCATCAGCCGATTGAAAGCGGCGGCTAACAGCATTTTGCAGCAGCTTATTGAGAATTTGGGCCAAGCGATCGCTAATCTTGGTAGTAAGATATTGTTGCCAGACCCAGCAATCATTAGCAATATCAAATGAATCAAAGGGAGAAATCTGAGTAAGCAAGTAAATACAAGTTACACCCAAGCTATATAAATCACTAGCAAAAACTGCTTTTCCCTTCGTTTGTTCTGGTGCAGCATATTCTGGACTGCCGATACTGGTTTCAAATGTTAGCCGATCGATTTCTGTGACGATTTTAGCAGTGGTAAAATCGACTATGACGAAATCTCCCTTCTTGCTAATTGGGGATCTACGGATGATATTTTGGGGTTTAATATCGCGGTGGATGATGTGGCGATCGCTAATAAACTGAAAAACTGGCAACACATCTTGTAAAAGTTGCCAAATCTGAGTTTCATTAAAAGCACCTTCTTCCTCAACCACCTGAGCTAAATTAGTGCCTGCAATAAACTCCTGCACTAAATAAAAATGCCCGTTATGGTGAAAATAATTTAATAAAGTGGGAATTTGTGGATGTTTTCCTAATTTTTCTAGCTGTTGCGCCTTCTGCTGAAAAGTAATAGAAGTCTCGTTTTCTGGCGATAATTCTCGAACGACACAAGGAACTGTAGGAAACTCACCCTCATCGACAGCGAGGAAAGTTTTACAGAATCCCCCTTCACCAATCTGCTTGATTAAACGATAACGTTCTTGTAAAAGCAAAATTTCTCTACCTACAAGGTGGGCATTTTGCCCACATAAGATATTGCCGTTTGTTTTTTGTAAGGGCACACAATGTTATGCCCCTACCTCATGTTTCTGATGTTACTTATCTACAGGAAAATTCACAACTATCGGTGGAAGACCGTTTTCTGTAGTTGGTTGTGTCTTGTTAACTACTGGTTGTGGATGCAAAGGTGTTGGTGTCAATTCACCTTTACCAGTTTGATTCCATAAAATCAAGGATAGTAGCCCATCCACTAAGCCATTATTGTTACCGTTACTGCCAACTAAAATATCTGGAATTAAGCGGACATTGCGATCGCCGATAATCTGCATCAGTTGCATTGCTGTATAACCTTGTGGCCCCAAAGCTTCCACACCAGCGCGGTAGGTTTCAGCTTTGGCGTTACCTGTGGCCCGAATACCTTCAGCCTCAGCAATTGTCCGGAGTTTTGTCCCTTCAGCTTCACCGTTTGCCTCTTTGATTTGGGCTTGGGCTTTTAGGTCAGCAATATGCACACTCTGCTCCGATTTCACCATTTCTTGCTGTATATTAGCCAGTGCCGTTTCCCGGACAAGCTGCTGCCGTTGGGTTTGCGCCATCTGCTGGACTTCATAAGTCTTGCGTTCTTCTTCAGCAATTTTTCGGTCTGTCTGTGTCTGCATTAACGACGCTGGTGGCTGAATATCACCAATGAGGGTGTCGATCGCTTGCACGTCATAAGCCCGCAATGCTGTTTTAATATACTCAGCAGCCTCAGATTGTCGTTCGCTGCGAGCGGTGAGAAAGTCTAGTACAGTATAGTCTTGGGCTGAGTTGCGGAAATAATTACCAATAGTTGGTTCTAATACATGGTCTACCAGATTTTGCATTGCACCAACGCGAGAAATTACCTTTGGAGCATCTAAAGCACCCACATGGATAATTTGCGCTACTTCCAAATCAAAGGCAAACCCATCACGCGATCGCACTGTTAAAGAAGCCAGTTGAGCATCATAGCTGTGACGTTCAGTGCGATCTGACCAATTTAATACAATGTTAGTCGTTGGCACGAGTTCCATCTTCATGATCCGGGAATTAATCGGGTGCTTGCCAGGATATAGCGGTTCGACCCACACACCCTTATGTCCAGGATTCACCAAGTTACCGTGGGTGAAAGCTGCACCACTGACATCTTGATGCGCCTTGCCCACAAAAGAAATCACCACACCCACATACCCAATGGGAATTTCCGTCATTGGCACTTGCTCAACCTGGACAAACCAAGGGTTCAAGTTCCAAGAACCAGAAAGCAAGGTCTGTTCTTGTAAACCTCGCCGCCCACCGCCATTAATAAATTTCTGACCATTTTGGAAGTTGTCGTGTCCCTCAATTATGGGGCCTGCGAGTTCACCAGCAGAGATTGGTAAACCATCTAAGGTAGTGACAATGCCAACTTTGTCAGATGCCAGACTGTACACCCGCAACTGTTCTGGAGTCATGCCATGAGCGCTGGCATTTGCTGCCATGATCACTTTAAACAGGGCAGTGTTAATGCGGTAGGTACCAGCCGTAAGAAAACCCATTTGCCGCCCTTTTTCCCCACCTTGGGTGAGGAATTTCCGAGCATCTTGGAAGTTGTCACAATCCACAATTTTACCCAAAATCCGCTCTGGTGGGATGGATGTACCGTCTGCTGCCACAATCAAAGCGATTTCCCCTTGGGGAACGACAACTACTGGCTCTTTTTTTACAGAATACTGCCAAGGCCAATAGCCCCAGTGCCAACCAGGAGCTAAAGTATCTGCCTGCAAGCCAGCTTCGCCGTTGAGGGCAATCAAACTTCCGGCTGGGAGTCCGCGCCCGGAAAGGGTAAATTTTCTAACTACAATACCAACTTCACGCTCGCCAATTACTACAAGCCCGCCAAAGAATAGGGGGACAAATATAACTAAACCCCCAACAAGGACGATGGGGATTAGTACAAAAGGATCAATTCCAGCAGCTTGATATTGAGTCCTGTTAATTTGTAACTGGGAAATATTTGGTTTGATCTGATTTGGCTGGACTGATGCAGTAGTTGTTTTTACAGGAGTCGCATTGGTAGAGTGAATACTTCCAGCGATCGTCAAAGACGTTGGCGCAGCCATAACTAACGTTGCTACGATAGATGCTGCAAGACGAGCTACTTTATTTTGTTTACGAGTACCAAGTAAAGATGAAAAGCTTTTCATAATCTGTGCCCATCTGGGCAACTAATTAGCTAAGTTAACACTTCACAAAGGCTTGCCTCGATTTCTTAAACTTGGCGTAATTTTTTTAAAATTTAACAAACAAGGAGTCAGAATTCAGAATTCAGGATTCAGAATACTCCATCCATTTACGGTGAAAGTTTTAGCATCCATACAGAATTAATACTGATTTCTGACCGGAGGCGGAGCGTCTCCGGCTCCGCTCCTGACTCCTGAGTTCTTCTTCATAAATAATTTGTAGGTTGGGTAATGTCCAACCTACAAAGTTGAAATAGAAAGTTAAATTAGACCAAACCGCCAGCAGCTTGAAACCGAGCGCGGGCGCGTTTGAAGGCTTGGGTTGCCTGGATTTGGGCTTGGCGATCGTCTGCTGACACTTGACTTAGACGTGCTTCTGCTTGGTTGTAAGCAGTACGGGCTTCATCAAGGTTAATTTTGTCGCCACGTTCAGCGCCGTTAACCAGAATTGTCACTTCATTTTCTTCGACTTCGGCAAAGCCACCCAAAAGGGCGATCGCTTCCCAATTCTGATTTTTAGCGCCGCGGACTCGCATTACACCAGTATCTAATGCGGTCAAAAGTGGTGCGTGTCCAGTTAGGATACCTAGTTGACCAGTGGTGCTAGGCAAAACTACTTCTTCAGCTGGGGCATCCCATACTGTTTTATCTGGGGAAATTACACGAACGGTTAATGTCATTTGTCTTTTGTCCTTTGTCCTTTGTCTTTTGTCTTTTGTCCTTTGTCATTTGTAATTGCCATTAGTCATTAGCACTTGAACTAATGACTAATGACCAATGACCAATGACTAATGACTAACGACTAATGACTAACCTTTGATTTTTTCAGCTTTAGCGATCGCTTCATTAATATCGCCAACCAAGTAGAAAGCCTGTTCTGGCAGAGCATCCAACTCACCTGACAGAATTTTTTGAAATCCTTTGATGGTATCTTCCAACTTCACATACTTACCAGGAGAACCGGTAAATACTTCTGCTACAAAGAACGGTTGAGACAAGAAGCGCTCAACTTTCCGCGCCCGCGCCACGATCAGACGGTCTTCTTCAGACAATTCATCTAGACCGAGAATAGCGATAATGTCTTGGAGTTCTTTATAACGTTGCAGAGTTGATTGCACCGCACGGGCAGTATTGTAGTGTTCGTCACCTACAATATTTGGTTGAAGCATGGTGGAAGTCGAACCAAGGGGGTCAACTGCGGGATAAATTCCCTTAGCTGCTAAACCGCGAGACAGTACTGTGGTTCCGTCCAAGTGGGCAAAGGTGGTAGCAGGTGCGGGGTCGGTGAGGTCATCTGCAGGTACGTACACTGCTTGAATGGAGGTAATGGAACCCTCTGTAGTCGAGGTAATCCGCTCTTGCAGTTCACCTACGTCGGTTCCCAATGTGGGCTGATATCCTACCGCAGAAGGCATCCGTCCCAGTAGTGCGGATACTTCCGAACCTGCTTGCACAAACCGGAAGATGTTGTCAATAAACAGTAGCACATCCTGCTTGTTCACATCCCGGAAGTACTCTGCTACTGTTAATCCCGAAAGGCCAACCCGCATTCTCGCTCCGGGTGGTTCGTTCATTTGACCGTAGACTAGAGCAATTTTTGATTCGTTGAGGTTCTCGTTATTAATAACCCCAGACTCAATCATTTCGTTGTAGAGGTCATTGCCTTCACGGGTGCGCTCACCCACGCCAGCAAATACGGATACTCCACCATGCTGGGTAGCGATGTTGTTGATCAACTCCATCATGATCACGGTTTTACCAACACCAGCACCGCCGAACAGACCAATCTTACCGCCGCGTCGATAGGGAGTCAGAAGGTCAACAACTTTAATCCCAGTCTCAAACACCGAAGGTTTGGTTTCCAGGTCAGTGAATTTGGGAGCAGAGCGGTGGATGGGTAAACTTGCCTCAGCATTTACGGGCCCCCTGTTATCCACAGGTTCGCCGAGGACGTTGAAAATCCGGCCCAAAGTGGCTTTACCAACTGGCACGGTAATGGGAGCGCCTGTATCGGTGACTTCAAAACCGCGCACTAAGCCTTCGGTGGAACTCATTGCAACAGTCCGCACCTGGTTGTCGCCCAGCAGTTGCTGTACTTCAACAGTGATGTTGATTTCCTGTCCACTTTCGTTGGTGCCAACGATTTTCAAAGCGTTGTAGATTTGTGGCAATTTCCCGCCGGGAAATTTAACGTCTACAACTGGACCAATGATTTGGGTAATGTAGCCAATGTTTGTTTTTTCTGCGGTTGTGACCATGCTGCGCCTAATGATTGAAGCTATATTTCAGATACGGTCGGAGAAGACATAAGAATAAGCAATGTCACCTTTCACTGTAGCACCGGACGGGGACATAACTCCCTTAGTAATTCCTTAAAAAGCAGCTTTGGTTTTGGTAGCTTTAATCTTTATCCTGACTCAATTCTTGCTTATCATCAAGTTAATAGCCTCCTTATTCGCTGATTTTACTTTTGATATTAGTACATAACAACTACCCAAAGCTGTTAATTTTACCAGATCCAATCGGTCTGTCTAAGCAAGATTGATTAGTATTGTGTAACCATCATCCTTTTGATTTATATCAGATTGGGAATATCTCATAAAAGTCGTCAACGTACTCTTGTTGAAGCTCTACTTCTATGTTTTTGTAACAATTGTGTATTTGATTGCAATTATCCATCTTTTTATCGGATCAGTTTTGATCGTAATCGTAGTTTCAGTTTCACCTGCTTCAGTAACAGTATCGAGTTGATAACCTACTGTGTAAGTGAAAGTGCGATCGCGCTTGAGTATTTTATTTCAATCTTCTTTTGCTCCTGCTTCAAGCAGAAGTTGAACAATATCCGTATGTCCTGCTAGTTTTGCCAAGCTTAAAGCTGTATCTCCCCTATTATCCTTGGCATCAATATTTGCGCCATGTTCAATAAATAATTTAACGGCGTTTATACTACCAGCATTAGTAGCTGCCATGAGTGCATTTCTACCTTCTTTTGTTTTTGCATTAACATCTGCACCCATTTCAAGTAAAAGTTTAATTACAGTAATCTGATTTTCATCTGTTGTAACTGAGGTAAATTTTGCATATCGTGCAAGGCTCGTTCCTTCCGCTGCTGCAATTAATGGAGTTTTTTGCTCATCTTCTGTTTTGCAGTTTACATTAGCTCCATGCTTTAGCAATAACTTAACTACAGGTATATGACCCCAGAAAGCCGATGCAACAAGGGCTGGAGTTTCATTACTACCAATAGCGTTGACATTTACTCCTTCCTTGATCGCAGCCTCAACTGCATTGCTATCTCCTATTGCAGCTGATGCTATAAAATCTTCTGTAAAATTATCATCTGCTCTTTGACGATATACCAAACCTTTAGGCAATATCTCTTGAGCTTCCTGCCTTAAGTCTAGGGAAGTTAGAGGTGCAAGATAATCAAAAACTTCCTGTAGTCCCCAATAAGCAGCTTTCCATAAAGCCGAAAGTCCACTATTATCTTGAGCGTTAACATCTGCTCCAGCTTCAACAAGGACACGAACAGTATCGATATCTCCTGCACGTACTGCTTTCATGAGAGCAGTCTGCTCATCATCAAGTCGGATATTGATGTTAATTCTATTTTGAATTAATTGCTTTAAAGCACTTATATCACCTTTTTTAAGTGCAGTTTCAAGTGCCGCCTCAAGCAAAATTTTTTGCTTTATATTTGACATATTTTGCATATGTTCATATCTTTCAGAATATATAGTTAATCAGTAAGATTGGCAATCAGTCAGGGCAAACGCATCTAAATTACTCTTGATTACAACCAAGGTTAAAAACCAACGACAAAATCAGCATTTCTCGTTTGGTTTAGTCTCCAAGACTCAAAGCGATGTCTACGATGGGCTATGACGCTCGAAGACTCGCTAACGCTTCGCTATCGGCGTCGCTAAACTTGTTTCAATAAGTAACGATTAATGCGACTAATTTTCAGATTATTGAGAATAAAATCTTCTTGTTGACATAATGCGTTTGCCCTGGGGTAGCGATGCCTGCGGCGAGCTTCTCTACGAGACGCTCCGCGAACGCTAACGCGTGCTAAATTTCGTTAAGAAAGCTTACATGAACCTATCCCACTAATAATATTTTGTGAATCCAGATGTGGATAGTAGC
>NZ_CAXTNE010000216.1:0-14467 GCF_964245445.1 uncultured Nostoc sp. | reverse complement strand
TCCCTGCCCCCTCTCCCCCAATCCACACTCCGTGGGGGTTCCAAGTTCCCCTGCCTCTTTGTTGACGCTGCTGCGGTTTATAGCCAGGTGTGTTGGCTTTTTCAGTAGATGCAGAGCGGCTAGACATGAAATATCAGTCGTCGCAAAGTCTCGGTAAAGAAAGTGATTCTTCTCCAATTTGCAATCTATAGCGTCTTAGGGCTAACTTATTTGGGGTTAGCATTGGGCTACATTCCTGGTTTACGCATGAACCGTGCCACGATCGCTTTGGTCGGTTCTGCCTTTTTAATTGCTTTAGGTGTTCTGAATTTACAGGAAGCATGGCAGGCTATTGATGCCAATACCATCGTATTTCTCTTGAGCATGATGGTAGTTAATGCCAACCTATGCTATGCAGGGTTTTTTAGGCGATCAATCTCAGCGATATTGAGTATAACTCGCAGTCCTCTAGGTTTGTTGATTGCTTTAACTTTTGCTAGTGGTATTCTCTCCGCCTTTTTTCTCAATGACACTATAGCGTTGATTTTCACACCCTTAACTTTGAGCCTGACTCAAGCTTTGGGTTTAAATCCGATTCCTTATTTACTAGCGATCGCAAGTGCAACTAATATAGGCTCCGTAGCAACTTTGAGCGGTAATCCCCAAAATATCCTGATTGGCTCCTTTTCAGGTATCTCCTATCTAGATTTTTTGCGTGTATTAACCCCAGTTGCCTTTGTCGGCTTGGTAATTCAGGTAATATTGCTGTGGCTACTTTACCCAGATGTGCGCTCAGTCAAACCTTGCCAACAGGTAATAGTTGATAACCAACGGATTTTTAAACCCTTATTTAAAAAAACATTAGTCATCACAATTGGGCTGCTAATTGCATTTACTGTCGGTTTACCGTTAGGGGAGTCTGCTTTAGTTGCTGCTAGCTTATTGCTAATCACTCGGCGGATTAAACCGCAACGCATTTTGCAAAAGGTTGATTGGAATCTGCTGGTAATGTTTTCTGGATTGTTTATCCTGACGCGAGTCACGCAAAAGTTGAATTTACTCCAGCCATTTACCCATGCAATCAACTCTGCTGCGAGTTTTTTGGGTGTAACTGTTGTCTTATCTAATTTAATTTCTAATGTGCCTGCTGTACTTCTGCTGCATCCCCTGGTTCCTCCAGGTGACAGTAAGTATTGGCTATTGTTGGCAGCTGGATCAACTTTGGCTGGTAATTTGACTTTGTTTGGTTCCGTCGCCAACTTGATAGTTGTAGAAGCTGCTGCGGATTTAGGTTACAAGCTAACTTTTTGGGAACATCTGCGCTTTGGAGCGCCGTTAACAGTGTGTACTTTAGTTTTAGTATACCTCTGGGTTCATTGAGGATATGTAGCAACAACCCTAAGCTGAAAAGACCTGCTGGGCTGTCAGGGTTAGTTCTGCGAATGTTTGAGAAATAATCTGCTGGTTTCCAGTAAACACAGTTTGCTTGTAACTACCATTTAGAGAGTATGGTAAATGTGACTCACCAGACGTTGTAATTCAACGCGCTGAGAGTAGATTGGGGGAAAATGCCTATGACTTATTTGATAATAATTGTGAACACTTTGCTACATGGTGTAAGACAGGTATACATACAAGCGAACAAGTAAAAAATGCTGAAGCAGCTACAAGAGGAGCGTCTGGAAGTAAAGCCGCAGTTGCTGGTAGTATTGGTGTTGTCAGTGCTGCTGGAGCCGCAGCTGGACTAAGTGGAGCCGGGATTATGTCAGGTCTAGCTACAGTTGGTGGAGTTGTTGATGGGGGAGCTGTTGCAGGCATTGGCGCACTTGGTATGGCTCCTGCTGCTATAACAACCCTGGCAATGAATAGTGTTTTAGAAGATAACGAAAATCTTACTAGCGAGGAGCGAGAAGCTCGTGCTGTTGGCAGAACGATGACGACTGTTGGTGCTGCTGCTGGTACTGCGGGAGCCGTTGGTGCTGTTGCAGCTGCTGGAAGCGTTGCTGGTCTTAGTGTTGCTGGAATCACTTCAGGGTTAGCGGCTGTTGGGGCTACAGTTGGCGGTGGTATGGCAGCAGGTGTAGCGATCACAGTTGCAGCACCAGCAGTTGCAGCCGCAGCAGTTGGTTATGGTGCTTATTGTTTCTGGAAATGGATATCAGAATAATAAATCAGCAATTTAGAGACAGTTGGTTATACCCACTATTCAACCTTTATTAAGGTAAATGATTTTTCTCTAACTCTCATACAGAAGCGCAAAGACGTTCAGAAAAACTCTGCGTCTTTGCGCTTCTGTATGAGATTTTTATCTTAAATTCCCTACGATGCCACTTGAGCAGCAGTCCGAGTCCGCCGTCTTCTGCCATCGGCAACTTTTACGGGTGGCTCATCAGGGATTTGCATCAACAAAGTCACAGATGGCTGACATTGCAATTCCCGACGGATGGAACGTTGCAATTCTCGTTCTAAAGTTCCTTGCAATCCACCCCAGTCTATATCTGCTGCTTGACCTTCGCCAGGAGCAAATTCTGTCCAGCGCACAGTTAAGATTTCTTCAATCCGTTGTTTTACCCAGGTTTGTAAGAGCGATCGCTCTACACTTGTAACTACACCCCGTAGGTGAATTTCTGGTTTTGCCAACAGTTTACCATTCCAATCAATGGCAGCTGCAATTGTAATAATGCCTTCTGAAGCCATGCGTTGCCGTTCTTGCAGCACTTTGGCACTTACCATACCCGAACTAGTAGTATCCACTAATTCGATACCAGATGGCACTTTACCCGCGACGCGAATAGCATCTTCAGTCAGTTCGACAATATCACCATTCTGAATAATGATCGTGTTTTCTGCGGGAATGCCCATACTCTGAGCCGTTTCTGCGTGCTTCACTAGCATCCGATGTTCGCCGTGAAATGGCACAAAGAATTTGGGTCGAGTTAAGGCAATCATCAGCTTTTGTTCTTCCTGACAGCCGTGACCGGAGACATGAATCCCTTTATCCCGCCCATAGACCACTTTTGCACCCTGAATCATCAATTTATCAATGGTGTTGACTACTGCGATCGTATTTCCGGGAATTGGGTTAGCAGAGAATACAACTGTATCTCCTTCGCGGATTTTGATGTGAGGATGTTCTTTGTTGGCAATGCGGGTCATTGCTGCCATCGTTTCACCCTGAGAACCTGTAGTTAAAATTAGTACTCTCTCATCAGGTAGATTGCGGACTGCGTGCAATGGTTGCAGCAGATTATCTTCACACTTGATGTAACCTAAATTGCGGGCATGAGCAATCAAGTTCAGCATCGAACGCCCTACAATCGTCACTACACGGTTTTGCTTCTTGGCGATATCCAAAATCATGTTGATGCGATGGACGCTGGAAGCAAAGGTAGTGACAAATAATCGCCCAGTAGCTTGACTAAATACTCTCTCAAGATTGGGATAAACTGAACGTTCGGAAGGTGTAAAACCTGGTACTTCAGCGTTAGTAGAATCACTTAGAAGGCAAAGAACGCCTTTTTCACCATGTTCTGCTAGGCGCTGCAAGTCAAACTTTTCACCATCCACTGGGGTATGGTCAATTTTAAAATCGCCTGTGTGAATGACTACACCAAGGGGAGTATGAATGGCAACAGTGAAACTATCAGCAATGGAGTGGGTGTTGCGGATATATTCAACTAAAAAGTTTTTACCAATCCGCACTACATCACGTGGTAGAACTGTTCTAATTTCTGTGCGATCGCGCACTCCTGCTTCTTCTAATTTACCCTCTAGCATTGCCATTGCTAGTCTGGGCCCATAAATCACGGGGATATCAAATTGCTTGAGATGAAAAGCAATCCCGCCAATATGGTCTTCATGACCGTGAGTAACGATCATCCCTTTAATTTTGTGGCGATTTTCCCGCAGATAGGTCGTATCTGGCAGAACAATATTTACTCCATGCATCGCCTCTGTGGGAAAAGCCAATCCTGCATCTAACAAGATAATTTCATCGTCATACTCAAAAAGACAGGTATTTTTCCCAATTTCGTGTAAACCGCCCAAAGGAATAATTTTCAAGGCGGAATTATCAGCTTCGTTTTTAGCCATTTTCTCCTTAGATTGTTACTTGTGGTTAATTTAGTTGATAGTTAACGAACTTATATTTAAGACAACATTATTTGTTTCTTAATTCAGTCCCAAAGCAATCAAGTTTTAATTGAAGATTTCAATTTTTTATTCAATAAAATCGACCGTACACTGAAGAATTTATAGTATGTTTATTAGTCCTAGCACAGATTTTTAAATTGCAACTTATGAACAATTATGAGCATTGTTTATATGTATCTTTAGAAAGCAGCAGATTAACAGCCCTTAACCGCATGCTGGCTAGATTAAACTAAGTTCTTTCAGAACCGCTTCTAACTTTTGACTTACTTCTAAATCAGCTTCACATAGGGGCGGACGAGTTGAACCAACCTCCCAACCTTGAAGTTTCAGTGCTTTTTTCACTGGAATGGGATTTGAAGTGAGAAATAAAACTTTAAACAACGGGAAGAGTTGGAGATGAATGTTGCTTGCTACCTCAATTTTCCCCGCACTAAAAGCTTGGATCATCTGCTGTAGTTGGTTTCCTACCAGATGAGAAGCCACACTTACCACGCCTTTTGCCCCGATGGCTAACAAGGGCAAAGTCATGTAATCATCACCAGAGTAGATGTGGAATTCTTTTGGTGTCAAGCGACGAATTTCAGTTGCCTGATCTATACTACCAGTGGATTCTTTAATTCCGACAATATTGCTAACCTCAGCTAACCGGGCAACTGTTTCTGGCTGAAGGTTTTGTCCGGTACGACCGGGGACATTATATAACAACAGAGGTAAGTCGGGACAGGCTTGTGCTATGGCCTGAAAGTGCGCTTCCAATCCCGCTTGTGGCGGTTTGTTGTAATAAGGGACAACTTGTAAGGAACCATGTACTCCTATTTTAGACGCTTTTTGGGTGGCTGCGATCGCTTCTTTGGTGGAATTTGAACCACAACCTGCGATCACCTTGGCTTTTCCTGCCACGGAGTGCAATACCTCGACAAACAGCTGGTATTCCTCATCCCAACTTAGGGTAGGGGATTCTCCAGTTGTGCCGCACACCACCAATGTATCTGTACCGTTGTTAGCTAGATGTGCCGCAAGTTCTGCCGCTACATCATAATCTACACTACCATCTGCTTTAAACGGCGTAATCATAGCGGTTAAAACATTGCCAAAATCTCCCACCCTGTTTTCACTCCTGATTACCCATATTTTTATATCTTGGTGGTTTTCTATTGTAATAACCTATGTGCAAATTTCTTTCAACAGTAATTTGCACATTTGCTTATTTTCATTAGTTGTTTGTTTTTACTAATGATTAGCTTGAAACGTAAGCTTTAGCTGGTTTGAGTAGATTTTTTTCTACGAGCAATTCGGCGATTTGTATTGCATTTAATGCTGCGCCTTTGCGGATTTGGTCACCACACAACCATAATTCCAAGCCACAGGGATGAGAAATATCCTGACGAATTCTTCCCACTAAAACTTCGTCTTTACCAGTTGCTTCAATTGGCATCGGAAAATAGTTAGTTTCCCAATTTTCTACCAACTTCACTCCAGGGGAGGTATTTAAAATTTCTCTGGCTTCCTTTGCACTAAAGGGAGTCTCAAATTCTAAATTAATGGCTTCTGAGTGGGCGCGGAGTACGGGAACCCGTATACAGGTTGCAGTGATTCTGATTTGCTGCGTCCCGAATATTTTTCGGGTTTCGTTGACCATTTTCATTTCTTCCTCACAATAACCCAAATCGTTTAATGGTGAGTTATGCGGGAATAAATTAAATGCCAGTGGGTAAGGCAATACCTCAGCGACTGGCGGCTGTCCTTGTAGTATAGCGCTTGTTTGCCTTTTGACTTCTACCATTGCTCTAGCACCAGCACCACTAGCAGATTGGTAGGTTGCGGCTACGATGCGTTGCACTGGTTTAATTTTATGCAATGGCCATACTGCCACTGCCATTAAAATTGTCGTGCAGTTGGGGTTGGCAATAATGCCTTGGTGATAAGCTGCGGCTTGTGGATTTACCTCTGGCACTACTAAGGGAACTTCCGGGTTCATCCGAAAGGCACTGGAGTTGTCAATTACCACTGCGCCTTTTTCGACAGCAATTGCTGCCCAAGCTTTGGTTGTGGAACCACCAGCACTAGCTAGTACTATATCGACATTTTCTAAGGCGCGATCGCTCACTGCCTCTATTGGTAGATTTTCTCCTTTAAACCGCAGCGATCGCCCTACACTCCGCTCTGATGCCAATAGCTTCAAGTCAGCAATCGGGAAATTACGGATTTCTAATAATTCCAGCAACTCTGTGCCAACGGCACCAGTCGCCCCCAAAATAGCTACATGATAGGATTTAGACAAACTCACTTCCTCCTTTAAGAGGTTTATTTGCAATTTTTTGGAACATTTGAAGATTTACTTATATTTAAATGGCGATCGCTGCTTTGAAATACATTTTCAATAAGTTTAAATTTTTTAATTTAGTCTATTCTCTGTCAATCTCTAAATTTCTAATATATTTAATACATTTATTTTCTTGGCTATTTAATAATTTAAGTTATGTTGCACTGTACAACAATGGCTATCCAATTTTTCCATCGATTTAAATTTTTATATCATTATACAACAAACAGTCATTTAGCAGAAAAATAGAGATATCTGCACTTAGGCGTTTCATAGGTATCCCACTTGTAAGGCTAACGAACGTCTTAGCTTCAAAGTTGCTTACCAAGATGATGAATATACTATGATCTAAATGGATAAAACCAGCACAGTATAAAACTGAGCTATACGGTTAGGTAATAGATGCGATCTTGTATCACAACTTAATAATAGCTAGACTCAATACTATAAGTTTAACTTGGAGTACTAACTAGTCGCTGAGAACCAGGATATCACGGCGTTAGGCCACTGGGTAATTAATTCCTAAGTTTCAGAGGGAGTAAAGAAAGGAATAGGTTACAGGGTACAGATTATTCTTATTCCCTATCACCTCTTACCTATCACCCCTCCTCTAATCCCAATGCCCCCATTAACTGAATTGTTATGAAGGTAAAATGTCAAGTCCTTGGTGATTGGCAGTAAACTGGATCTTTGCCCCAGGACAAACATTCATCCTTGGATGTCATAAAGCCTTTTGGCAAACTCCCATTCCCTTAAGACACATCAAGCCATAAACGCAAACAATTATTGCATCTTGTGTGTACTTGGAGTATAAAATACCAGAAAACTAGAGACGAAGCATGAAAGTTACCCAGGAAAAACTTCCCGCCAGCCAAATTGGCCTGGAAATAGAGATTACGCCAGAAATTACCAAGCAAACTTACGAACAGGTCATTAAAAACTTAGCGAGTACTGCCAATATTCCTGGGTTTCGTAAAGGCAAAGTGCCTCGGCCGATATTGCTACAACGGCTGGGTACAACTCGTATCAAGGCAGCAGCGCTGGAAGAATTAATTCAAGACGGTATTGAGCAAGCGGTTAAACAAGAAGCTATCCCGGCAATAGGTCAGCCGCAATTGCGCTCCTCTTTTGAGGATTTGATTAAGAATTATGAACCTGGAAAACCTCTAACAATTTCGGCTGCTGTTGATGTAGAACCAGAAGTAAATTTAGTTCAGTACACTGACTTGCAAGCTAGGGCTGAAGAAGTCAAGTTCGATCCAGAACGAGTAGACGCAAACCTTGATAAGGAACGTCAAGAATTAGCGACATTGATTCCTGTAGAAGGACGTGCAGCCCAAATCGGTGATATTGCCGTAGTCGATTTTAAAGGTTCATTCGCCATTGAGGGCGAAGACGAAACAGCTGAACTAGAACCGATTCCCGGAGCCGAAGCAACTGATTTTCAAGTTGAGTTACAGGAAGATAAGTTTATTCCAGGCTTTATTTCGGGAATAGTGGGGATGAATCCTGAAGAAACCAAAGAAATTGCGGCACAGTTCCCAGATCCTTATGCTAATGAAGATTTAGCTGGAAAAGCCGCAACTTTCACAGTGACACTCAAAGAACTGAAGGAAAAGGAACTACCAGAAGTAAATGACGATTTCGCCCAAGAAATCAGCGATTTTGAAACCTTAGAGGAGTTACGCGCTTCTTTGGTAGAGCAATATCAAAAAGAGGCGGACGACAAAACAAAAACAAATAAACAGGAAGCGTTGTTAACGGAACTGCTCAAGCACGTAGAAGTTGACTTACCAGCAACCATGATTGAGCAAGAAGTGGATGCAATGCTAACGCAAACAGCAATGCGGCTGTCTCAGCAGGGATTGGATGTGAGGAAGTTGTTTACTCAAGATATTATTCCTCAATTGCGGGAGCGATCGCGCACTGAGGCAATTGAACGTATTAAACGCTCTTTGTCCTTGCGTGAAGTGGGTAAACGCGAATCTATCCAGGTAACACCAGAAGAAATTGCAACCAGAGTCACAGAACTTTTGGAACAGTACCCGGAGGAACAAGACGTTGATGAAGATAAACTGCGCTCAATCGTGGAAAACGAACTATTAACCGAAAAAACCATCGATTGGCTCTTAGAACACTCTTCAGTTGAACTTGTACCTGAAGGTTCGTTGAATCCCATAGAGGAAATAGAAGCCACAGAATCAGATGCTGATGCTGATGCACCTCAGACAGAGGAAGAAACCATCGAAGCTTCAACAGAAGTCACAGAAGGATAATTAAAAATCCCACAACCATCAATTCACCAGTTCTGAGTTAAAGTACTGGTGAAATGGGTAAGGTAAAAAAGATGAGGGAGCAGGGAGCAGGGCGAGAAATAACGAATGCCCAATGCCCCATGACTTTTGACTCCTGAAAACTCAGGCATGAAGACAGAATAATTAAAGAATTAATGAATTTTCAGCAAATTGTGACACATGTTATTGCCTGAGCTTGATACTGTGTTACACGAGAGGAAATTATATGAGGCATAATGGTTAACACATACCTATAAAAATCCCATTCGTCGAAAAGGCAGCATCTGCTGCTGAAACATTTGTCCTAAATTATCGTCAAAGAAAGCTTGTATGCTTGTATCGCAGTCGGGAAATAACCCCATCAGCAACCAAAGTCGAATAAAGATTAACTCCCAGTTGAGCAGCCCTAGCAACATCGTGCCGATGGTGGTGGAACAATCTGGCATGGGAGAAAGGGCTTTCGACATCTACTCCCGCCTGCTGCGAGAGCGGATTATCTTTTTGGGAACGCCAATAGACGATACCGTAGCCAACTCAATTGTGGCTCAGTTGTTATTCCTAGACGCCGAAGACTCAGAAAAAGATATCCAACTGTATGTTAATTCTCCTGGCGGCTCGGTCTACGCAGGGATGGCAATCTATGATACAATACAGCAAATTCGCCCTGATGTTGTTACCATCTGTTTTGGATTAGCCGCGAGCATGGGGGCATTTTTGTTGACAGCAGGAGCTGCCGGTAAGCGAATGTCTCTGCCCGACTCCCGGATTATGATTCACCAACCACTTGGTGGCGCTCAAGGTCAAGCCATTGACATTGAAATTCAAGCCAGAGAAATTCTTTACATTAAGGCTAAGTTGAATGAGTTAATGGCTCATCATACTGGTCAACCCATAGAAAGAATTGAAGCAGATACTGAGCGCGACTTTTTTATGTCGGCAGAAGAGGCGAAGAACTACGGTTTGATTGATCAGGTCATTTCCAGGCAAAATCTTCCCACAGCAGGGGAAAACGTCACCATTCTGAAATAAGAGGCTGGTATGTCTAAGTACGACTCCCATTTAAAATGTTCGTTTTGCGGCAAGTCTCAAGAGCAGGTGCGTAAATTAATCGCAGGGCCGGGAGTCTACATCTGCGATGAATGCGTTGACTTGTGTAATGAAATACTAGACGAAGAGTTACTCGATACAAATGGTGCGGCAGCACAACCGGCACCAAGAGCAGAACCACCTCAAAAACGGCGTACCCAATCTTCTAGTATTTCGTTTAATCAAATACCCAAGCCAAGAGAGATTAAAAATTATCTAGACGAACACGTCATTGGTCAAGACGAAGCAAAGAAAGTGCTGTCAGTAGCCGTTTACAATCACTACAAGCGGTTGGCGGTAATTCAGTCTAAAGCCACTGGCAAAGCTGCGGCAGATGATGCTGTAGAACTGCAAAAGTCTAACATTTTGTTAATTGGCCCAACTGGTTGCGGCAAAACTCTCTTAGCGCAAACCTTAGCGAAAATCCTGGATGTACCCTTTGCCGTCGCTGATGCTACGACGCTAACAGAAGCTGGGTATGTGGGAGAAGATGTGGAAAATATCTTGCTGCGACTGTTGCAAGTAGCAGATTTAGATATAGAGGAAGCGCAACGAGGAATTATCTACATTGATGAAATTGACAAAATTGCTCGCAAGAGTGAGAACCCGTCAATTACCCGTGATGTTTCTGGCGAAGGCGTGCAGCAAGCCTTGCTGAAAATGTTAGAGGGAACGATCGCCAATGTACCACCCCAAGGAGGGCGTAAGCATCCCTATCAAGACTGCATCCAGATTGATACAAGTAATATATTGTTCGTCTGTGGTGGTGCTTTCGTAGGCTTAGAAAAGGTTGTGGATCAGAGAGTTGGCAAAAAAGCAATAGGCTTTGTGCAACCTGGAGAAGGGCAATCTAAGGAAAAACGGGCAGCAGATACTCTTCGCCATCTAGCACCGGATGATCTAGTAAAATTTGGCATGATTCCAGAATTTATTGGGCGCGTGCCAATGGTAGCAGTAGTAGATCCGCTAGATGAAGAAGCGTTGATGGCGATTCTTACCCAACCACGCAGCGCCTTAGTGAAGCAGTACCAAAAACTGCTGAAGATGGATAATGTCCAGTTAGATTTTAAACCAGATGCTTTACGAGCGATCGCTCAAGAAGCCTATCGGCGTAAAACTGGTGCTAGAGCGCTGCGGGGCATTGTCGAAGAACTTATGCTGGATGTAATGTACGAGTTACCCTCTCGTAAGGATGTGACACGTTGTACAGTAACACGGGAGATGGTCGAGAAGCGATCAACTGCCGAACTGATAATACATCCATCTTCACTACCGAAACCAGAATCAGCCTAATAGTTATTAGTCATTGGTCATTAGTCATTGGGCAAAAAGTAAGGAATAATAACTATGTACCAAGGACAAATGACTAATGACAACTGACAAAGGATTAATGACTAATGCCTTATATTAATGTTCGTGGCGTTGAGCATTACTACGAATGGGTGAAAAAACCATCTGGTTCTTTGGAAAAACCAGTGATGGTTTTCATTCACGGTTGGGCTGGTTCAGCTAGATATTGGCAAAATACTGCTAATGCTTTCTCGGAGCAATTTGATTGTTTACTCTACGATATGCGGGGATTTGGCCGTTCTGGTGGGAAGCCAACCATAGCCGAAGCAAGTGAAGCTGTTGCCGAATCTGAGTCTCCCCAGGAAGAATCACAGGCAATCAGAGAATTAACTTATGAATTAGAGGAATACGCTGATGATTTGGCAGCTTTGTTAGATGGACTGCATCTTCAGCGTGTCTATATCAATGCTCATTCAATGGGCGCTTCTGTTGCTACTTTATTTTTTAACCGCTATCCCCAAAGAGTGGAACGAGGAATTTTAACCTGTAGCGGCATTTTTGAGTACGACGAAAAATCTTTTAGTGCCTTTCATAAATTTGGTGGCTATGTAGTAAAATTCCGTCCCAAGTGTTTAAGCAAAATTCCATTTGTTGACCGGATGTTTATGGCCAGATTTCTGCATAGTTCTATTCCACATTCTGAGCGGCAAGCTTTTTTGGAAGATTTTCTTGAAGCAGATTACGATGCGGCTTTAGGAACAATTTTTACTTCAGTCAGTAAGGCTCAATCTGAAGTGATGCCGCAAGAGTTTGCCAAGCTGACAGTGCCAACTCTACTCGTAGCGGGGGAATATGACAAAATTATTCCAGCGGAAATGGGGCGTCAAGCAGCTGCACTGAGTGACAAAGTGGAATTTGTGATGATTCCTAACACAGCCCATTTCCCAATGTTGGAAGATGCACCAACTTACCTGCGACGGGTACAAGAGTTTTTACAAATTAATACCCCACAACCACAAGTCGGATAACTGCTGGCGGTTTTTTACAGAGTTAAGTGTACCTGTGTGATACCTTGACGCATTTTATATTGTCGCTTTAACCAAGACTTTTTAATTGTTTTACGGAGCAAGGGAGCAAGTTGAATCAACAACGAACGCAGCAGTGCATTTTTCCGCAGTAGTTCGCCTTGTTTAGCTTCCTCTAACTGGAGTTGCTGGGCGCGGATAATTTCTGGCTCACGTTCTGCTTGGATGTGCGATAGTGCCATATCAATATCCTGGAGTTCGGTTTCTCTGTGCAATAGCGGCACAAGATGATTAGCAGCGACAATCACATCACGGAATGCTAGATTAATTCCTTGAGCACGGACAGGAGACATTGGGTGTGCAGCGTCACCCAGAAGCAATACCCCTGGTGCGTGCCATTGTGGACAATAACCAACGACAACAGAAAGCCGAATCGGGGATTCGATGGTGTCTGCATGATTACGGAAATGCTCTGCTAGCCATGAGGGTGATAGTGAGGCAAAAATCTCTGCCCAGTTGGCTTGCTTGGAGTCAGTGTTTTCGGTTGCCGACATTACCCAAGCCAGATGCAGTTTGCCTGACTCTGCTCCGTGAAAGATGCTAAATACGCGATCGCCATTTACAATAGTACGAAAAACATTATCGGCTGCAAACTCAGGAGTGGCGGCAAGTTTAAACCAGAGAATATCAATATTTTTGGGCTGGCGTACTAATTCTAATCCTATACGTTGTCGCACAAGAGAATTTCGACCATCTGCCCCAATCACTAGGTCAGCAGTTAGTTCTCTCCCATCGCTTAGTACTACACCTGCGACACGTTGATTACTCCAGCGTAAATCTTTGACTGGAACACCCTGGATAAATTCAAACCCATCAATGGTTTGAGCTTCAGAAATCAGTGCTTTGAGTAGCGGTGGTTGTGAAACCAGTGTACAGTGTCGGGTTGCTCCCATTGGTTCATCAACTCGAAACAACTGCTTTTCACCCAGAATGAATTCCCATGCGTCGATTTGTCGATGGGGAATATGCTCCAACAATGGCGATAGACCCATTTGTTCTAGTGCATCTAACCCACTGGGCATTAATCCCTCGCCGCGAAAAACACGATGAAAGTCTTTTGCTGCTTCAATTAACGTTACAGCAATACCACGTTTTGCAAGGAGCAGGGCAAGAGTTACACCTGTTGGGCCTGCGCCCACAATCAGAATCTGCACTACTTTATCCCTCCTTTATAGATGTTGGTCAAATTATCTTTGGATTAACCCAAACCCAATTCCCGTTTTAGCAAGTTAATTGAATTAGTACCTATATAATTTTCAACCTTAATCAGCTTTGGTGGACGAATAATATCTTCATCACATGCTTGCACAGCTGCTTGCACTGCCGCAAAACTGGCTTGATCGCTTATGATTACTTCAGCCCGTTTAACCATTGCCTGAAGTTTATAACCATCTTTTGGTTGCGAAGTCATCACTAGTAGTTCATCCCCTCGTAAACCGTGGAGGATGACTTCTGCTGCTCGTGCAATCCCGGAACTGAGGCTAACTATACCTACACAGTTTTCTTTTGGTAGGGTTTTCAATAGGCTGAGTTCTTTGCTGTAATCGTAGATATCCAGAGGAATTACCCGTGCAGCTTTAGGAGCGGCGATCGCTTCCACATTACTGATAAAATACCGACTTGTGACTACTGTCGCAGAGGTAGTTTTATCTAACACAGCTGTTAATTCTTCCATTGCTACCAACTGGACTGGTATTTTTAGCGATCGCTCTAATTCATACACCATCAACTCACCAGCACCCATGTCATAAGATGGAACTGCAACCAGTACTCGCGCACTACAACGCAAGCGCCAGTCAATTTCCGCTAAAAATAGCTCTCTGGCTTGATTGAGTGAACATCCTTGGGTGAGCAGATCATCGAGTGCTTTCTGGACAACTTGATATGCATCAGGATTTTGTTTGAGAATTGGTGATTGCAGCCTGCTACCACCCTCATGACCTTGGGGACGAACATAAATTCCCGAACCAGCCATACTTTCAACAAATCCGTCTTCTTCTAGTTGACGGTAAACTTTACTAATGGTATTACGGTGTAACCCAGTTTGCATTGCCAGCGCTCTTGTGCTTGGCAATTTGTAAGCAGGGGGATATTGCCGAGAAGCGATCGCAAACCGGATTTGATTAAACAGCTGGGTTGATGCGGGAATTTCGCTGTCTGGCTGAATACGGAATTGAATCATCACCAAACCTCCTGAATACTAAGTGCTGTTAGCGATAGCGGGGCGTTTAGCCCATGCTGAGTGCTGAGTGTTGCTT
>NZ_CAXTNE010000215.1:7368-14468 GCF_964245445.1 uncultured Nostoc sp. | reverse complement strand
GACGCATTAACATTGTATCGGGATGCATTGGCATTGCAGGGGAACGCATTAACATTGCATCGGGATACATTAGCATTGCGGGGTATTGCCAAATTTAATTCGCTACGGAATTAAGCATCACTTGTGCTTCAAGTTTTACCCTAGCTTCTGCTTCCAGAAATCCAGCTACTTGAGCCTCAATTTCATCCCGGACAATTTGGCGATACTCCAAGAAATGCTCAATTTGGGCACAAACAGCTAAGTAGCTACTCACCCCACCCGGATTATGCTTATACATGTTCCACAAGTTGCGCCAGAATTGCCACCGCGTTTGACGACGTACACCTTGGCGCCAGCAAATGATTAAAAACGCTCGGAGTACTTTCCAGTTCAATGGTTTCTTGGCAGCTTTGCCCTTTTTCGGGTAGGTTGCTTCGCCCAAAAGCCGGAAGTGTTTGTATGTACGCTCCAAAAACCGTTCTGGCTCATACAAATCACAGAATGCCTGCACATATTCACGAGCGATGTCTTCTAACGGTCGAGTTGGGACAAAGTTCATCAACGTAGTTTGGTTGATGTTGGCTGATTTATTGCGGAGTCGTCCTTCCTTTTCTAATCTATGCCAAAGCGCTGTATCTGGAAGCGCTTGCAGCATACTAAATAAGGCGGTGGGTATTGCTGTTTGCTCGACAAACTTGACAATTCGTGCGCCGGCTCCTACTTTCTCGCCATCAAATCCAATGATAAAGCCTGCCATAACTCGCAACCCTGAGCGGGTAATCTTATTCACCGCATCACTGAGTGAGTCTCTGGTATTCTGGTATTTCTGAGTGAAAGTAAGACTTTCTTCGTCCGGGGTTTCAATTCCTAGAAAAACGGCTCCAAAATTACACGCTACCATCAAATCCATCAGTTCTTGATCTTGGGCTAAATCAACTGAAGCCTCTGTGGCAAAGGAAAATGGATAATTATGTTCTACCATCCAGGGCAGAAGGGACTTCAAAAATAATTTGACATTCCGCTTATTGCCAATGAAGTTGTCATCCACCATAAAAATACTGCGTCGCCAACCCAGTTTGTAGAGATAATCTAGTTCTGCTAAGAGTTGCTCTGGGTTTTTGGTGCGGGGTTTGCGACCATATAGCACAATAATGTCGCAGAATTCACACTGGAAGGGACATCCACGCGAAAATTGCACCGACATCTCCGCGTAGGCTTCAAATTCTAGCAAGTCAAAGCGAGGAGTTGGAGTGTTGGTTACATCTGGTTTTTCACCACCAGAGCGAAAAATGCCTGTGCGATCGCCCCGTGCGATCGCTGCTACAAATAAGGGTAGGGTAATTTCCCCTTCGTCCAATATCAAGTAATCTGCTCCGGCGGATGTCATTTCATCTGGTAGCGCTGTCGGGAAGGGGCCACCCACAGCAACCCTTTTACCTCTCTGTTTTGCTTCTAATATTTGAGAGAGCAAATCCTCTTTTTGCACAATCATCGCCGACATAATAACCAAATCTGCCCAAGCCCATTCTGCTTCCGTACAGACGCGAACATTTCGGTCTACTAACTTATACTCCCATTCTTGAGGTAATATCGCAGCTACAGTTACCAAGCCTAAAGGCGGTAGCATTGCTTTACGGTCTAATAAAGCCAATGTTTTTTCAAAAGACCAAAAACTTTTTGGAAAACGGGGGTATAGAAGTAAAACATTCATATTTGACACTTGTAAACTTTCATCTTAGCTGCTGGTTGAATCTACATATAACTTAGCCACTCTGACAACACATTAGAGCAGCCTTTGTATCCAGTAGCTATAACCTCTACTATGACTGATTTAGACAAAGCAATATTTTTTAAGGGCAATTATTACTGCTTTTAGACTACAGAGGACTCAAAATTGCTCAAGAGTACGAGGAGTGCGATGTCTACGACGGGCAACGAATGGAGAGGCTATGCCAACGCCTACGCAATTTCCGAAAATCCTTAAACATGCATGTTTAAGGATTTAGCTAGAAAGACTAGAACTTGTAGGACAGTTATAAACCAGTAGCAGTTCAGTATCTGTTCTTTTTGTAACTTGGCAACTTGGCAGCTATGAGAAAATTAACTGTGTTATTTTCAATCCTATACAAGGTGTATTTGCACTTTCAAGCTATTTGGACGGGCTGCAACCCGTCTTTATTTATCTCTATAGAACTAGCCCTTTCAAGGTGAGTAAAAATTTTAGTCAATAAATTCCTCTTTAAGCTCTCTACTCTGTGTCCTCTGCGCCTCTGTGGTTAAATAAAATGCTTTTGAACCACAGAAATGCCGAAGGCGCAGAGAGAAAAAAAGAGATTTTACGAGTCACCTTGAAAGAGCGTAAGTCCTAATCTTGGGCGAAAGTTTAAGTTTAGGTACTCCCCCGTGATTACAGAAGCCCCACCCTCAGCTTTATGCTGGGTGGGGTAGTTCACCCTAGTACTCCTGAAAGCGGGTGCAGTATTGTTAAATGAAAGCTATGCTTAGTTTCAGCTTTCAGATACCGTTCTTGTAAGGGTTGCCACTTCTGCCACGACTGGTAGCGATTTTCAGTTAACAAAGCAGCAAGGGTAGGGAGTTCAGTCTGGATTTCTGACTTGAAGACATCTGTAAGCCAGTCAGTTAAGACAGCACTATCTTGCATCGTACCCAAAATTTCTTGGATATTTTTCACTTCTGTAAGATAAACTGCGTAAGACTCGCCATATAAGTCAGTAAATAACTCCATCTGGTAGCGTATACGTTTAGCTTCTTTTCGCAAACTGTGAATAATTTCACCTTCTGTTGTCAATTGTTTTTCTATCTTTTCTGGTTTCCAGTTTTTCTGGATTATCACTTCTGATTCCACAAATTCAGTGCCAACTAGCCAAGCCGGATGCAGTAAAAAACTACTCACTTCTGGTAAAAGTAAATCTGGTAGTACCTGCTGAATGGTAAAAGATGCTAAAGGTTGATAACTAGGTTTCTCTAACCACTTATCTAATACATCTTTTAGAGACTTGTAAGATTCATCTTTTAACGTTTTCTGTACGCTTAATTGTACATCTTCACGTTGTTTAGCTAAAGCGTTGAAAGCTGTTTTTAGAGATTCTTGCTCTTTGCGGGGTAAGTTTGGTTTGTAATTGTTTTCCAAACTTTCTTTAAGTACGTCTAAATCTCTCAGACTACCAAGACGACGGGCTATTTTACCAATATTTTTATCGTTAACTGGTTTCGGCAGATCCACCGCTAGCCCAAAGCTAGTTACAGATGTTCGTAAGCGACGCATTCCCACTCGCATTTGGTGCAACGCTTCTGGATCTTCATCTTTCTTTACTGATTTTTCCCACTTCAAGGTTTTCTTAAAATGTTTTTCAATCGCTTGGTAGGCGTAGTCCCCTAGAGTTTTTACCGTGGTTTGTGTGGCTAGTTTCATAATTGATCTTAAATGACATTACCTCATGAGGTTATTGAATAATAACATTAGTTAAAAATTTGTATCTAGTTTCAATATTTTTTATTCAATTGAGTATTATCTATTATGCTCATAAGCATTAATACTTGCATCCTCTTTAAGAAACATCCAATATCTCTCAAAGGTCTAAAGAGCAGATTCATCATAACGATTTCATATATACGATAGCTTTTACAAATATTTAGCCTAATTATTAAATCATTTATTATGATAACATAATTAATCTTTATTTTTGAAATCAAAAAATGTCAAACTCAAATTTGCTCAATCAAGTTTTCTTAACTTTTGTAGATAACTTTAAAGAACATAGAGAAGACTTATCTGCGCTGCTCCTAACACACCATAAATATTTATGGTTGGGGTCAGATGAAACCTCAACTATTGAACGTCTCTCTTTGGTTGATACTGATAAATTTACAGATCATCAACAATTTCGGGTAGCAGAATTTATTAATTTACCTGCGCCAGAAGAGCAAGAAATTGATATAGAAGGACTTGCTTACACAGATTATTACTTGTGGTTTGTTGGTTCTCATAGCTACAAACGCAAAAAACCGAAACCTGATAAAACCGATGCACAAAACTTTAAAAGGCTGGCAAAAATTGAATCAGAACCCAACCGTTATCTTTTAGCAAGGATTCCTTTGATAGACGGTAAGTTATTCTCATCTTGCCCACATCCCCAAAACCTAGATGTGCAATTGAATGCCGCTAAACTAGAGGTGACGAACCAGGGGAATTTGCTAATGACAGCTTTAGTAGATGACGCCCATTTAGGCTTATTTATCAAGGCTGGAACTGCGGGAAAAGATAACGGCTTTGATATTGAAGGAATAGGCATTTATCAAAACCGGATTTTTTTGGGTTTGCGTGGCCCTGTATTGCGGGGTTGGGCTGTTGTTCTGGAAATTGAGTTAGAAGATTCTAGCCCTGGAATTATGAAACTACAGCAAATTGGAGAAGCGAAGGAGTTATATAAAAAGCATTTTATCTGGTTGAATGGTTTGGGAATTCGGGATTTGTGTGTAGATGGAAATGATTTGTTGATTTTAGCTGGGCCAACGATGGATTTAGATGGGCCCGTGCAAGTTTATCGCTGGACAAATGGCGTTAACTTGCGAGAAAATGTTTTCAGCAATCCAGATTTTGTACAAGATATTCCCTATGGAAATCGGGAAGATCATGCTGAGGGAATGACGCTATTTCAGGATGTAGCTGGCGTACCTTCGCTATTAGTAGTTTATGACTCTCCAGCAAAAACTAGACTGGTGGGTGATAGTGGTGTAATAGCGGATGTGTTTAAGCTGGGATAATATGAATTTTGGATTTTGGATTGTTAAAGGTTAGTGGAGATTGCTTGTACAGGACAAGTGGGGATACACTGTTCGCAGACGATACAACGCGATCGCGTGAATGTGAGTTTGTATGTCTCTGGGTGGAGGGTGAGGGCTTCGGTAGGACAAACCCCAGTACACAAGCCACAGTGGACACACACATCCTCGTCGATCGCAATTTCGCCTAAGGTATGAGAAACATTAACATGGCGCGATCGCATCCACTCGATCGCCGCATCTAATTGATCGATATCTCCCGATAGTTCTACTACCAGTTTGCCAATTTGATTTGGGGCAACTTGGGCACGGATAATATTGGCGGCAACGTTGAACTCTTTGGCCAGTACGTAAGTGACTGGCATTTGTACGGCGCGTTTTGGGAAGGTAAGAGTTACTCGTTTTTTCACAGGTTTAACAGAGGATTTTTTCTGTTGTAGCGTATTGGGAGTTTTATGGCTTGAAAGATCCTTACTCAGTTAGAGGATGTAACGAGTATGGAATGCTGTGGTTTAATTACTTCAAAAGCACTGTAATTAATTTTGCAATTTAAGTTTATTGCTTGTTATCTGTTGTATCCATTTCTGCCTTATCCGGTCAAGTATTGGCAGATTGCGATCGCATTGTCCAAACCCTGACCAATCTACTGAGTAATGCCATTAAGTTTTCGTCTCCTGGATCTACGGTTTTGTTGGGGGCGTAACAACAAGGGAATGAAGTTTTGTTGACAGTCAAAGATACCGGACGTGGTATCCCATCTGACAAACTTGAGAGTATCTTTCTTTGAGCGCTTTCAACAAGTTGACTCTTCAGATTCACGTAACCATGATGGTACTGGTTTAGGTTTGGCAATTTGTAAGAGTATTATGCAACAGCACCGCGGACGCATCTGGGCTGAAAGTGTATTAGGCGAAGGTAGCACTTTTTACGTCACTCTATAGTTGTTTGGGACTTTTCAAAATACTGATTTAGAAGATTCCAACATTCCTCTAATTTATAGTCGTTATGAGCAAACTACAAATAGCCAACTAAGTCCAGATACAGAATTTTTGACTAAAGAGCGTGTGACTAACGAAGAATTTGAACAACGCATGATGGAGTTACTTCAACGAATTACCCTGAACCAACAAGAGGATAGTAGTAATGACAACAAAGCAAATTCTAGTGGTTGATAACGAGCAGTATATTCAAGAAATTGCCAAGATTTGCTTGGAAACAGTTGCAGGCTGGAAAGTTGAGACAGCGAGTTCTGGTAAAGAGGGCATAATAAAAGCCGAGACTTACCAACCAGATGCGATTTTACTAGATGTGATGATGCCAGAGATGGATGGTATCGCTACCTTTGAAAAATTACAAGCTAATCCGTTAACCAAAGCGATTCCAGTGATTTTATTAACTGCCAAAATCCAGGCTTCTGATCGTCGTCGCTATACCCAGATGGGAATGATCAGTGCGATCGCTAAACCATTCAATCCTCTAGAATTAGCCACTGAAGTAGCAATAGCGCTGGGTTGGAGTCTAGAGTAAGCTAAATAGCCCCTTTATCATCTATTAACCTCTTTCCCAACACGGAAAGAGTAAAAATTTAAAATCTTTCTCCTTTTAGGAGAAAGATTTTACAAATACCGTGGCAAGTCGGAGTGCCAGCGATCTTAATTTAATTATATCCATAAGTAATTGTGTAAGTTACAGGTTTATGTTATAGGCTTTAAAATTTTAATTTTTTCGATAAAATAATATATTAAAACTATATCTAAGGTAGTAGATTGATGAAAAAAACTAAACAAATACTGTCTAAGATATTACCAATCAATTTAACATTAGACTAGACTTAAGGCAGAAGAACAAGGAAATTATTTTAGTTAGTTTATTACTCAATAAACAACATACATCTCGATACTTTTGCTCGAAATATATGTTGCAGCAGTAGTTTAAAAATAGAAATATCTCTTTCTATTTTTCAGCAAATTGGTTAATAGCATAAGAACCATTTAATTTCAAACTCAGGATATCCCAATGAACGTAAATCAAAGTAAAAATTTGATCAAAATGCTTGCTAGTATCGTAGGAGTTGCTGGTACTAGTGCTTTAATTAGCCTTCCAGTATACGCTCTGCCTCAATCCAACTCTAGAAATTTGGAAACTAGCCAAGCCCCTACAGGTGATAGATTGTACTCCCAAGCAGGACAATCTACAGGTGGTTCTAGCACCGAAACCCAACAGTATCCAAATAGCGGTACTACCGGAACACAGCAATATCCAAATAACGGTACTACCGGAACACAACAGTATCCAAATAGCGGTACTACCGGAACACA
>NZ_CAXTNE010000215.1:0-7268 GCF_964245445.1 uncultured Nostoc sp. | reverse complement strand
ATAACGGTACTACCGGAACACAACAGTATCCAAATAGCGGTACTACCGGAACACAGCAAAATACAGGTGGTAACAATACAACAGGTGGACAAAACACTGGTGGAGGTGTTAGAGCGCTATGGTAATTTACTAGCCGTACACGGACTAGTGAGTTTGTTAAGCTTGCTGCCTCTAGTTAAATGTCAAATACTGGCTGGCTGTTATCAATAATAAATGCAGTAGAAAAGATGAAATTCGGCTGTCAATTGATTCTATTTCTACTGCAATAAATTTTGAATATTTTATTGTGCTTTTTTACCAAATTACTCTTGATATTTAGTGGTTAAATTCTTCTATTTATTCGATGATTAATTGAGTACTAAAGTATTGAATGCAAAAATTTTAATTTTTAAAATGTTTAAGCAATTAAATAAATTAGTTATTTTTATTTGTGTATCTGGATTAAATTTTAATCCTGCAATATCGTTAGCTTCTGATCTGAGAGTGACTTCTCGTGCTTCAACCAAGAATTTAGTCTCTCAAACGACTAATATTAATAATTTAATTATTCAACCTCTTCACCTACAAATCAGTCTTCGCAAGCGTCAAGTAACCCTTTATCGAGGAAAAACCCGCATTAAAAGTTATCCCATAGCAGTAGGTCGTCAAGGTTGGGACAGTCCAATTGGTAATTTCCGAGTCCGTACAATGTTGGAAAACCCTACTTGGATAAATCCTTTTACAGGTAAGGCTATCCCAGGAGGAGACCCTGAAAACCCACTTGGCAAATACTGGATTGGATTTTGGACAAACGGTAAAAATTGGGTTGGCTTTCACGGAACGCCTAATCCTGATTCAGTTGGTAAGGCTGCCTCACACGGTTGTATTCGGATGTACAATAAGGATGTGAGAGAATTATTCGATCAGGTAAGTCTGGGAACACCAGTTATTGTAGTGCGATAGCTGATATATAGCAATCCTAAATGAGTCGTGAAAAATATAGATAAGGAAACGAACCGCTAAGAACGCCAAGGACGCAAAGATAAGAAATAAAAAAGAGATATATAATTTTAACAAATGATTTAGGACTGGTATAGCAATCCTATTTGATTAGTGAAAAATATAAATTAGACGAGGAAACAAATCGCCATCTCTACGAGATGGACGGAAAGAAAAGAAACAGATATATAATCACAAATGATTGAGAACTGCTATACAAGTGTGTGTAAGTCATAATCATTGGACATGATATAAAACACGTATAAATCTTAGATTAACGCAAACCTAAAATTTCGGAAATCGCCGCTACAATATCCAAATAGAAGTTGCCTTTCACTGCCCGAAATAATTCAAATTTAGAGTCAGGCGCACCAAAAAATGGTCTAAGAAACCATCCTAACTGCATACCAACAAAAGCATAAAGCAATAACCAGGATCTTAAAATAGTGGTGCGGGTTTTTTTACCAACTTCATCTTGTTGAGAAAGTAATTGCATTCCTTCATAAAGGAACTTAACGCCACAGATGCCTGTAATGCCAAAAATTAGCACATTCAAATTCAACAATTTAAAAAATTGATAAGAATCGGGTGTAGTGATCAAAAAGATATAGCGTAACTGGTGCCAAGCTGAATGAAAGCACACTAATCACTGATACAGATGTAAGCAACACAACGAAATGCTGTTGAATACTGCTTCGGGAACCAAACAAGACATTAAAAAAGAACAAAGTTGGGAAACAAATAATCAGTGTTAATAAATAAAATGCTGGGAGTTTGATAGCACCAGATAATGCCTGTGCCCAACTGTTGGATGCACCAATAATTGCGCCATAAATGGCAAAGAAAATGGAACTAGATACAAACAGAGAACTGATTTTATTTTGTAATCAGACTCCCTGATGAATTTTTTCTAAAAACGCCTAGCGATGTCTGACGACAAGCCGCTACGCGTCTACGCGCAATAAATTAAGCAAAACACCAAATTGTTTAATTCGGAACTTTTCCTTGTTCCGCATATTTTTATATGTTTTATATTTTGTGTAATTACTAATGACTGATTAACGGATTCCCAAGAGATAGCTAATAGCTTGAATCACACTTAAATAAAAATTACCTTCTCTTTCGCGGAATAGTTGAAAAGCAGAATCTGGTGTGCCAAAAAATGGTCTGAGAGTCCATCCTAACTGACTGCCGACGAAAGCGTAAAGAAATAGCCAAAATTGTAAAATTTTCTGGCGTGTCTTACTACCTTCATTATCTTGTTCTAAAACTAAACTTGTGGCTTGATATAAAGACGAAATACCAATAAATCCAGTTAATGCAAATATGAATACATTTAACAGAATTAAAAATTGGTAGTTCTTGGTGGTAATTAAGAAAAACAGTGTGATTGGTGCAAAGCTGAATAAAAGTACACTCGTAACTGAAACAGCAGTCAAGACTAATGCTAAATGCTGTCCCAAAGTCCGTTTTGAACCAAAAATAACGTTAGCAAAGTACAACGTTGGAATACAAATTAGGAGTGTGATTAAATAAAGGGCTGGAAGTTTAATGGCAGAAGACAAAGCTTGCATCCAACTATGGTAGGCACCAATGATTCCGCCATAAGCAGCGAGAAATAAGGAACTGCAAACTAGTAGAGAAATAATTTTATTTGGTAATCTCGTACCTTGGCGAACTTCCTCTAAAAATCCTTGGCGATCGCGCAGGAATCCAATCAGCACCGCAAAGTATTTGATTCCTAAAGATTTGCGTTCAATCATGTTATCCTCACACAGCTAAAATTCTAAGTTTCATCTGAGTAATCACCGCCAGAACCATATTTCCAGGTATCAATCAAACGATGCCAATAATATTGTTGTTCTTTTGGTTGATTTTTAATCCATGTTTCTAGCATTGGACTTAGCCAAAATAAGGCAGTGTACACACCTAAATTACTGTAATGTAACATCCAATCTAACAAACTTGCCAAACCTACTTGCGGAATTATCTTGGCAACTAATACCGGATGATCTAAACCAGTTTTTAACAGTGTTCTTGTTAGTGCCGAAAACTGCACTATATCCTGTAAAAATGGTTTTAGCACTGGTGTACCCAACTGTTGCATTTCTTCAAATACCGCCGAGAGTAGTTGGTTAATTTGATCTGGGGCAATTTTCTGATTTACACCAACACTCATCGCCCTTTGAAACAACCAGGTAACAGTCAAACTTGGCTGATAGGGTTGCAGTAGTGCTAAGTCCTTTGCAGATAATTGTTCTGTTTCCAGCGCTTCGTAAATGCCATAAGTTAAACGCTTCAGGTGACGTACCATTGCCCCAAAACCACCAAAACTCAAAGGAGATTGACTACCACTACTATCTCCGGCTGGTAGAATGCGACTCCAAGGGGTTTTGATGGGACTTTGGCGATAGGTGGGAAAGAAACCAAATAGCGATCGCTGAAATTTTAGTTTGTTCAACTCTACTCCCTGATATTCTGGTAATAGACGCAGATATTCCTCAAATAGAGCTTCTAAACTTAAACGTTGGGGATGTGCATCCATGTAAGTAAACAAGTAAGTTGTTCTGCCATCTCTGGCTGGGAAAGCTTCCCAGAAGTACTGACATTGATTTTGCAAAGGTGTAAATGATAATAACAAGTCGCCTGAGTTATTTTCCGCAAAACCTTGGGCGCAACTTCCTACAACTAAGCACAGTGCATCTGGTTTTTTGCCTTGGCGTGCTTGTTGAGTGATGGGTGAAAGATGTCCCATTGCGTCGATTAATAACCGAGTTTTGAATTGGTTATTTACCATCACCCCATCTGGATGAACCACTGCTTCGGTAAAGGGCGTATTTTCTAACAACTTTCCACCTGCGGCGAGAAATCGGGTTTTTAAAGTAGCTAGTAGATAAACTGGATCTACGCCAATATTCAAAACATCCTCTACCCAAACTTCTGTACCGCCAGCAAAACTAACTCGTGCTGGGTTATATTGAGTTGCGATCGCACTCTCTAATTCTTCCTCTGTTAGCAAGTTTAATTCCACAAATACATCTAATTCTTTGCGAGAAATATTCCACTCTTGTTCCCTCCCCCGCAAAATACCCCGTTCCATCAACGCCACCCGCAGTCCCTTCACCGCCAAGGCGCAACCAATTAAAATGCCTAAAGTGCCACCGCAGATAAGCAAATCGTTGTCTACAACGCCTAAAGGCTGTTGGCTTTCTTTAACTAACGTTGGTACTGGTGCGGAGTTTTCGCGTACAGATGTGAGAATGCGATCGCTTTGGCGTAACCCTGCTAAAACATCGCCTGGTAATTGGGAAAGAATTTCTTCAGTTAAAGACATTTTGGAAAAACTCAACTCTACATTCCAAAATTACCTGAGAATGAAGAAAGTAGATATGATCGTGACACTCCCACCCGTCCCTTGAGGAACTGGAGACATAAGTATGTCCACTACAAAACCTGTAGAACGTCTGTATACTTTTAAGGAATATCTCACCTACGATGATGGCACTGACATGCGCTATGAACTTGAGGATGGGGTACTGCTAGAAATGCCTCCAGCCTCAGATTTGCATGAAGCTATCATTACTTTCTTGTTGATCCGCTTCTATCTGGAAATCCAACGACTAGGGTTAGACTGGCAAGTTCGCCCTAGTGGTACTGGCGTTCGTACCTCTGTCAAAAAATCCCGTCTTCCTGACTTAATTGTGATGACTGAAGAACAGCGACAATCTATTCAGGGTAAATCGGCTGTGCTTGAGTTACCTCCACTGTTGACAGTAGAAGTGGTTAGCGCTGAGTCTGTGAAGCGAGATTATCAAAGGAAACCACTTGAGTATGCAGCCTTTTCTATCCCTGAATACTGGATTGTTGATCCTCTTGAGGCAAAGGTGACAGTCTGTTTGTTGGATAAAGGACGTTATAACCAAACAGTATTTACAGGAAACCAGCAAATTTTTTCTCCGACTTTTCCTGAGTTAAAACTGACAGCGCAGCAGGTATTAACGGCTTAGGGATTTTTTATAAGACCTCTCCCTGGTTTTACTACGTAAAACCGTCCCTCTCCGAGTCGGAGAGGGAAAGAATTAAGCTTTAGATCAAGGCCGGGAGAGGTTTGTTGAACTCACGTTAAATTATGCTAAACCGAATAATTTTGCGATCGCAGGCAATAATTTATTACCCGCTTCAACTAGAGAAGCAACAGCAGGTAAGCCTGTAAATATCCCTTTCAACATAGTGATTGCTGTTTTTGCAGTCTTCTGCTTGGTAGATTCTTGGGGATTTTTCCCTGCTTCTGCTAAAGCTTTCACCTGTTCTAGTGCTTCGGCTTTCTCTTCTTCTGGTAAATATGTGGATTGGATGATTGCATCTTGCAACTGCGATAATAATTCTTTGATTCCTGGTTTCTCGGCATCGGTTGCATCAGGTAACTGATTGAGGGCAATACTTACATTACCGCTAATGGTTCCTAGATTAGCAATAGAATTATTGCCAGCGATACCGCTAACATTACTGCTGCCTTCAATATTGATGCCGCTAATATCTGACATATTTGTATCTCCTTGTGTATAAAATTTCGGCTGCTTGAGAGCAGTATCTACCATATTTTCTAAACTAATAATGCGCTTATCTTTTTCTATCAGTAATAATTGCTGACTCTGCGATAAAGCTTTAAGTTGATTATAATCATCAAAATATTCTGCACTCAGTTGAGATTTATCACTACCTGCGGCGGTTTTGGCTCTGAGCAAGATTTTATCATTGCCGCGTTTCTCCATTGCCACGATTTCTAACTCGGCTTCGGGATGGTTTTCGGCAAGGTTTTTGAAAGCTATGGCAATGGCGCGGGGGTCAACGCCTTGATTATGGTAAAGGTCGAGGGTGTCAAAAATTGGCTTGATAAAGTTGGCAAAGTCGCCGTCTGCAAATACCTCTTGTTTATTATCAGGTTTGCGGAGCGGGTTGGGGTCTTCTTTTGTGGGTAAGCGCATAAAGACATATTCACACCTCACCCCATGCAATTTAGTTGTATTTGTAATGCCCCAATCTTCGATGTACGCGCCTGTGAGAGTTGCACCTGTTAAATCTGTGCCGTCTAGTTGCGTTTGCTTCAGCTTTGCTCTTGACAAATCGGCATCTTGCAAGTTTGCTTCACTGAGGTCAGCGCCTATAAAGCTGGCATCTGCTAAATTTGCTTTTTGTAAGTTGATACCTCGCAGGTTTTCACGGTAAAAATTCTTATCCTGTCCCTGTCCTGTAACCAGCAGTTGACGTACTTGTGAGTTTTGAAGATAAGTTGAGCCAGGACGAACACGGTCAAGCATTTTGGCTTGATGCCAACGGCTACAGATAAGAATAGTGTTTCGCAAATCTGTACTTTTGAGTGTGGCTTGGGTGAAATCAGCATTGGTTAAATTAGCGCCACGAAAACTTGTACCTCCTGTTGCAGCAAAAGCGGTCGCGATATTACGAACCAAAGAGTGTTTTTGATCTCCTTTTATGGCTCGCCAGCTGATGTAGATACTAAGGAACGCTCCGGCTACGGCTCCAGCTACGGCTCCGGCTCCGGCTAAGGCTACGGCTAAGGCTCCCGCTCCTAAACCAGTTGCTATTCCTTGGCGAGTTGTGACGAAGAAAAAGGCAATTAATACGATTAGGGCAGCCCAGCCGCTAATCTGCTCCTTTAAGCTGGAAGTATCAAATATTAGTGACACCAAAGAACCGTTGATAGCCCATAAAAATCCTGACAGTCCCGACAATAAGAATGAGATAATAACTAAACCAATTGCCCAACGTCGTTGCAGTCCAGCTTTGGCATAACTGAAGTTTGCCCCTGTCAGGTTAGCGTTGGTGAAGTTTGCCCCTCGGATGTCGGCATAGCTAAAGTTTGCACCCGCAAGGTCTTGTCCTTTGAAGTTGCGTCCTCGAAGATTTTGACCGGAGTTGTCTAAAGCCATGTTCCACTTTACGGAGGTGAGCAAATTTTACTACACGCTCACCCCTGTAAATTCAGGAATGGTTAGATATATTTGTTAGTTGAGGATAAAAGGTGCAACTTCGAGGATAAAAGGTGCAATTTTGAGGATAAAAGGCGCAATTTCGAGGTTAAAAGGTGCAACGTTGAGCCTCAAAAGGTCATCGTCGAGCCTCAGAAGGTCATCGTCGAGCCTTAGAAGGTCAACGTTGAGGTTCAAAGGCTGATTTTTGCACTTTTATATTAAAAATGACTTAACTCAGAACTTGCATCAGTCCCCAATACTGTTGAGTTAAGCTTTTTTCTCTCCCCCTGCTTCCCC
>NZ_CAXTNE010000214.1:0-14653 GCF_964245445.1 uncultured Nostoc sp. | reverse complement strand
CATTTTTAGCGATCGCTGGTTTTTGATCCTACCTCACCAAATCGCGTTGCTCCCGAAGGAATTAGTCTTAGTTCTTTAGTAAGATTTTGCAATAAAATTGAGCGCCAAAGTCTAAGTTTATAAATCAATAATCTGTCACTTCCGCTCTGTTAGACTTAACCTGTCCGCGCTTAGTTTTGTAGTCAAGGCGCTTTCTTTGAGAACTGCGACTTGGTTTCGTGGGTTTGCGTTTTATCGTCACTACAACTGCGCTTTGAATAAGTTCTTGAAGTCGTTTCAAAGCTGACTCTCGATTGTTCTCTTGGCTTCGGTGTTCCTGCGCTTTGATTACAACAACTCCGTCCTGGGTGATGCGTTGATCGTTCAGCTTTAAAAGCTGTTCTTTATAATAATTGGGTAATGATGAAGCCGCAATATCAAAGCGCAAATGAATCGCCGTGGAAACCTTATTTACATTTTGGCCTCCCGCTCCTTGCGAACGAATTGCACTAATTTCAATCTCACTCTGTGGGATAATAACTTTGTTGGAAATTTGTAGCATTACTCACAAGGGAAAATAGGAACTTGTAAATTTAGGATAAAAATCCTTTACTCGGTTTGTTCGGTAGAATCTATTACTACGTCTTGGTCTTCATTGTTATCCAAATTCACCTCTAAAGTCTTTCCTTCTATTGTCACTTTATCACCTGGCACTAATCGCCGCCCTCGTCGGGTTTCTAGCATACCGTTGACTTGGACATCGCCACCTTGAATCATCAGCTTGGCCTGTCCTCCACTTGGCACTATACCCATCAACTTTAAATATTGATTTAACTTAATTGTGTTGTCTCTGATTTTCTTCATAGTAAATAAAGGTACATGATCTTAATTGTATCGTGGTGTTATCAAGGGAAAGCGTGAATCTGTTGCACCACATAATCAGCTAAATACAGTATTTCATTAATTCGTAGTGAATTAAATTTGGCAATACCTTGCAATATTAATGCGTCCCGATGCCTTTAAAAACTAGTACATCACAACGCACATTAACCTTTGGGCTGATTTTACTAGTTGCCGATGCTGGAGCGACGCCGATAGCGTACCCCTACGGGGATCTTGCTACGCGTAGCGTCTCGTAGAGAAGCGTAAAGCCTTCTCTTCGAGAGGCTTGTCTGCGACACGCTACGCGAATGCCAACGGCATGGCTTCTCTACGAGAGGCTGCGCCAACGCTTAGAGCGAGTCTTGCCGAAGGCACGCTCTTGCGTTCGAGCGTCATAGCCCATCGTAGACATCGCTATACCAAAAAGCTGTAATGCCAGTTTATTATCTATAATGTTGATCGACAAAACTGCCAGATATAGGTGAACAAACTAGTCTGGAAGGTTCTTTTAGTGTGTTCAGGGGACTGGATCTATGATTAAGCTCGGTTTATTAGTACAGTCCCAGAATAACTATTTGGGTATAGGAAAAGTTACTGAAATATCTGATACCAATGCAAACGTTGAGTATTTCTGCTCCATAGGGCAACGTCTGCAAAAAACTTTACCTTTAAATTCGCTCTCTCAGGTCAGGCTTGAACCCCAGGCTCGATGCTATATTAAGTCCCAAACGCAGGATAAATGGATAGTTGGCAGAGTTTTCATCTGGGATGAAGATACAGAAATGTATCAAATTGATTTACCAGATAAGAAAACTGCGATCGCTACTGAAGAAGACATTTACGTTCGTTGTAATCTACCAAACACAGACCCCATCGAAACTCTGGCGATGAAGGGTCACGAAACGCCCTACTTCCACGATAAAAGATTGGCTTTCGTCAAATCCTTGATTAAGCAACGCGCTGTTAGTCGCGGGATGACGGGACTGATTTCGGCAAATATTAATCTTTATCCTCACCAAGTTGAAGTTGTACGGCGGGTACTGGAAGACCCAATTCAACGCTACTTGCTAGCAGACGAGGTGGGACTCGGAAAAACCATCGAAGCGGGGGCGATTCTGCGTCAATTCCTTCTGGATGAACCGAAAAAAGGTGCGGTGGTGATAGTTCCGCAATATTTGCTCAAACAATGGCAGACTGAGTTAGAAAACAAGTTTTACATTTCCCATTTTGGCAAACGGGTGGCGGTGCTGGCGGTTGAAGATATCCATAAAATCAACCTGAAAGCGAAGATAGGCTGCTTAATTTTAGATGAAGCCCATCATATCGCAGCAATGGCAATCTCTAAGGATGCAACAGTACGCCAGCGTTTTCAGACTTGCAAAGAACTTGCTCATAAAAGCGACCGCTTACTTTTATTATCCGCCACTCCTGTTCTCAACCATGAGCAGGATTTTCTGGCAATGTTGCACTTGCTCGACCCAACAACCTATAAAATTGGAGATTTAGCAGGTTTTCGTGCCAAAGTTGAAAGCCGTCAGCAAGTTGGTAAAGTTCTGCTTTCTTTTAAAGAAGATGCGGAGCCTGTTGTTCTCAAAAGCAACTTGCAGCAACTGCGAAACCTTTTTGCTGAGGATGAGTATTTACTGAAGCTGGCGGATGATTTAGAAAATTCACAAGCAAATTCTACTGAACAAGAGCAAATCGTCCAAGCGATTCGCGTCCACGTCAGCGATATCTATCGACTACACCGCCGAATGCTTCGCAACCGTCGCGCTGCGGTGGAAGATGTGATCTTTGACCGCAATTTTACGCCGAAAGAAGAGTATGATTTAGACGAGCGATCGCTTGATATCCACGAACTGCTCAATCAATGGCGTAGTGTTGCTCCTGGTGAAAAGCAATATCAGCGAATTTTTCTGTTGTTGTTCCTAGCTGCTGGTACTTGGTTAGGCATTTTAGAGCAGGTAATTACTGCCCGGTTAACTGGTAAGCCTCACGCTAAACTCATCCAGGAGTTTAAAGAAGATGATCTTCGCCTATTAACTACAACTCCCAAATTCTCAGGCGAAGAAGAGATTCTGCAATCCTTGCTAAAAATTATTCGTCAACCTCAAGAGGACGGACAACGGACGGAAAATTTGAAAACAGTACTGCTGAATCAGCTAGGTACATACTTTAAAATTCCCGCAAATGTTCGGAAGAATCAAAAAGAATTCATCACGAGAATACAGCAGAGAATCAAGAGACCAATTACTGGTGATATTCTGCCCAAATTTATCGTATTTACTAGTTTTGTGCAAACTTGCGGCGAAATTGTCCGGTATTTATCTGATACCTTTGGTGCAGAGACAGTGGCCAGCCATCAATTTGGAGAATCACCAGACAAGGTTGAGGAAGGCTTAAATAGGTTCAAGAATAACCCAAACTGTTTTATTTTAGTATGCGATCGCTCTGGAGAAGAAGGGCGTAATCTCCAGTTTGCCGATTGGTTAATTCATTTTGACCTTCCTTGGTCGCCTAATCAATTAGAACAGAGAATTGGCAGACTTGACCGCATTGGCAGCAAAATTGGCATCCAATCTAGTGCCTTAATTGGCCCCTACTTGGAAGATAGTCCTCACAATGCTTGGTATAAAGTATTGAAAGATGGGTTTGGTATATTCCAACAATCAATTGCCAGTCTCCAGTTTTATGTGGATGAGAAACTTGCAGAATTAGAAACAGTTTTGTTTCAATCAAGTGCTGCTGGATTGTTAGAGATGATTTCGCCAATTCAAGAGCAAATTGAAGCTGAAATAGCAAAAATTAGCGAACAGAATGCTCTAGATGAAATTGATGCTAACGATGAAATTGCCACTGAGTATTTTCAAGAGCTAGATAATTACGATGCTTGTCATTTAGAAATTAAACGAGCAATTGAAGGTTGGATTTGTGACGCACTGGGATTCAGAGGACTCAATAACCCAGATTCGTCAGAGATGCGACGTTATCAACCGACAACGCGGACATTAGTTCCCATAAATGAGTTAAAAAACCGTTTTGCAGATAGTTCCCTAGACCAATTTGGTACTTATAATCGCAGGGTAGCAAACCAGAATGCTAGTATTAAACTCTTTCGGGTTGGGGAAGGATTTATTGAAGCACTTTGGAACTATATAAATTGGGATGACCGAGGTGAAGCCTTTGCGATGTGGCGCACTGATGCATCTTGGGACTCTAAAGAAGGGAAGGAGTGGTTCGGTTTCCAATGCAATTATGTAGTCGAGGCAAATTTAAAAATTGCCAAACAAGTTTTACTAGATAACAAACTAGATAATTCTCAATTCAAAAACTTGCAGCGACGTGTCGATGCTCTATTTCCTCCAATTATAGAAACTATCTATGTTGATGGTCGCAAGGAGCCAATACGCGTTGTTGAAGATAAAGCTCTTTTAAGTATCTTGCAACGTCCATATAAAGATAAAAACAACAATCAAGGACGAGATTATAATCTGGCAAAAGAGCGCTTAGGAATTATTGACGATTTTGTTGACCCTAGTAAATGGCAAAATTTCTGTTATCAAGTGCGTAACACTTCTTCGGAATTACTCTCAAATCGTCCCGATTTTATTGACTTATGCCAAAGTTGTGCTAAGGTCGCCGAAAAGAAATTAGCCAATAGAGTCGAACAATTACGGCTGCGTCTGAACCAGCAAAGTTGGGATAATGCATTAGCTGAAGAATTGAAGATAGAAACTGCTTTAAATGCAGCCATTCTAGAAGGAATTCGTCAGCCCCAGATTAGGCTTGATTCTGTCGGTTTTATTATTGTATCGGGGCGATCACTTGTACAATTTGAGTGATATTATCTACGGTTAAATAGCCTTAGTCAATGTACTAACCCCGCCCTACTCAAGGGTGGGGTTTTTTAGGGCTTCCAATTCAATAATTTGCACTGCTGTTGCAACACCATTTTCTAAGCGGATTTTTTCTTTAAGTGCAGTAGCGCGATCGCGTATACTTTGATCCAGCGTGCAAGCCTACCGCCAACACCAGCTAAGACCGAACGTAGCCATGCACCAATCGTTAGGATTGTAATGTGCATAATTAAAATAATTTGTATGGTTTATTACCACAAGTGTTTTAATGCAGAATTTAAGAAAATTAATCATATTTTTGACTTTCCCTAAAAAATAAGTAAGTATTAACACTACTGATCCAGAAACGAAGTGATTATAGCGATCAAAAATGAAACGTTCAAATCGCCTTGCTTGGATGTCCGCGATCGCACTCGCTGCGCTCGTTTTACTTAGTCTTTTTGCGGCTCCAAATAATACTAAAATTAACACTGGCTCTACTTATAACCGCGCCTCTGATGGCTATGGCGCTTGGTATGCTTTTATGCAACAGCAGGGAATTTCTATCAAACGCTGGCAAAAGCCTTTTAGTGACATTCAGCCAGATAACAACCCTGTTACCTTCCTACAGGTAAGCAGCGATCCAAGGGAGACGACACTGGATAGTCAAAAGCGCGAATGGGTAGAAAAAGGGAATACTTTGGTAATTTTGGGTGCGGGGGCGCGGGTTACAGAAGCGCAGTTTAGCACTATGCAAAAATCACCCCAAGGCAATATTAAAATTGATACGCGTAGGCGGTATAAAAAAGCTAACTCTAAGCAAGTTGATTTAGGCGATCGCTTTGGTGCTATTGTCTGGGAACAAAATTACAAAAAAGGAAAGGTGATTTTTTCTACCACTCCTTATTTAGCCGCCAACGCCTACCAAGATTATTTAAGTAATTTCAAGTATTTAGCCAATTTGGTTCATCAAAAAGGTAACACAGTATTTATCGATGAATACATCCACGGCTATAAAGATGCCGATGTCAGAAACAAAGAAAGCGAAGCAGATTTATCTAGCTTTTTTGCTAAAACTCCTGTATTTCCAATATTGGTACAAGTAAGTATCCTGCTATTAGTGTTAATTTGGGCACAGAATCGCCGCTTTGGCAAGCCAGTAGCTTTAGATACACCAGTTGTAGATAACAGCGAAGCATATATCCAAGCTTTAGCGGGAGTCTTGCAGAAAGCTGATACCACCGACTTTGTTGTAGAGATGGTAGGTAAACAAGAACAACTACAACTCCAAAAAGCCTTGGGATTAGGGCAAATACCTTTAGAACGTGAAGGCTTGATCAATTTCTGGATAGAAAAAACAGGCGCAAGTGCAGCAGAACTAGATGCAGTTTTAAAGCTACAATCTCGCAAACAACCCATCAGTGAACGAGAACTGTTAAGCTGGTTGGGGAAATGGCGAAACATTAGGGGAATTCATAATTTATAATTCATAATTAATTTTTTTAATTATGCATAATATTTCTGCGTTAGTTATTTATCAATAAAAAATATGAGCGAAACCCATCCTATCTTAATTCGCCTCGGTCAAGGTCTTAATCAAGTAATTGTCGGACAATCAAGCCTAATACAACAACTCTTAGTAGCACTGCTAGCGGGTGGACACGTAATTTTAGAAGGAGTACCGGGGACTGGTAAAACTCTGCTAGTAAAGGTGTTAGCACAATTAATCCAAGGAGAGTTTCGCCGGATTCAACTAACACCAGATGTTTTACCTTCAGATATTACTGGTACAAATATTTTTGACTTGAATAGCCGCAATTTCACTTTAAAAAAAGGGCCAATATTTACCGAAGTGCTGCTAGCAGACGAAATCAACCGTACTCCTCCCAAGACACAAGCGGCGCTGCTGGAAGCAATGGAAGAGATGCAGGTAACATTGGATGGTGAAAGTTTGCCCTTACCAGATTTATTTTGGGTGATTGCAACCCAAAATCCCCTGGAATTTGAGGGGACTTATCCCTTACCAGAGGCGCAGTTGGACAGATTTTTATTTAAGCTGGTGGTAGATTACCCAGATCAAGCTGCCGAAAAGCAAATGTTACTGAATCGTCAGGCGGGTTTTGCAGCACGGCGTTTGGATATTAGCCGTTTGAAACCAATCGCAACAGTAGCCGACATTTTGCAAGCACGACAAGCAGTTAAAGAAGTTAAAGTATCAGAAGCGATCGTTGATTATTTGTTGGCGTTGGTGAGAACATCGCGTCAATATCCTGATTTAACTTTGGGTGCATCGCCTCGCGCCGCCGGTGCTTGGTTGCAGACATCTCAAGCCTTAGCGTGGTTAGCTGGAAGAGATTTTGTAACGCCAGATGATGTTAAAGCAGTTGCATCGCCACTGCTACGTCATCGCCTCATTTTGAAACCAGAAGCGATGCTGGATGGTTTACAAATGGATGCGGTAATTGCGTTGGTAATTAATCAAGTGCCAGTTCCCAGGTGAAAAAATCAGCAAAAGACCAGTTTGAAAATCCAGATAATTATTAGGGCTGTTTAATCCCGATGACACACCTACTCATAGTCCCCAGTAGCGATCGCATTTAATCAGAGTGCGATCGCGCTAGCTATAATTTAAAATCTTTAAACGCTTCTTCTTGCCAATAAGATACCGATTTGGATGCAAATCATTCCCATGATCGCACTACCAACCCAATAAATTAACAGCATCGTGATATCTCCCTTATCTAAGAAACCTCTTGATTCCAAACCATAGGTAGAAAAAGTAGTATATGCACCACAGAAGCCTGTTGTCGTCATCAGGCGAAGTTCCGGCGAGATGATGCGAATATTCTCGGTTGCTAGAGTCAAAATATAAGCAATCAATAAACAGCCAGACACGTTAATCAAGAATGTGCCGTAAAAGCCAAAATTTGTTCCAAAAATAGCTTTTGCCAGTTCAGTTAAATAGAAACGACTCAACGCTCCAAAAATCGCCCCGATCGCTACAGCTAGGGAATAACGTCCTTTTAAAGAACCCATTGCTTTTTACCTAAAGTTGATTGTGTATCGTTTTTCGTAAGCTACATCTCAACCATTTTTATTACTTTACAAAAAGCTTGGCGATCGCTACTCCAACAATCACTGCTCCCAAACCTAGAACTGCACTCCCAGCCCAATAAAAAGCTGTGGCAACGATTCGTTTGCTACGCCATAGGGTTAGAGTATCAAAGCCATAGGTTGAAAATGTGGTGTAAGAACCTAAAAATCCAGTTCTAATGAGTAAATCCAATTCCTTGGGATAGCCTGTAATTCCTTGGGAAATTGTGAAAAAGAAACCCATCGCTAAACATCCAGTCAAATTAATAGCAAATGTTGCGTAGGGAAATTTTGTCCCCAATTTAGCTTTTGTCCATTCTGTAATATGAAACCGAGATAACGCCCCAGGAACCGCACCTGCTGCGATTGCTAAAACATTAGTTATGTCTGACATTAGTTACGATTTATTCTGTGCTAAGGCTTGTTTATTGTAAAGCAGATAAAGTGCAATTCAATAGTTAGTCTTTTAATATTACAATACCAAAACTTTAAAAACTCACTAATCCTTAGCAAAATCATCAGATATAAAAGGTTGATGCAGATGTTTAAACAGCGAGTTTGCCTGTCAGCATAGATTTATAAATGTTATTTTGACTTAGTTTCTTATGAGCTAGCTTTACTCCTGTGTTCCGGTCTATCGAACTTACTAAATGCTCGGTGCATCTGATGAGCGTGGGCGAAAAAATTAATGATATCGGACTAATTCAAATCACGTTAAAGAGTGAGCGTGGCTTCTCTTGGCTTGGACTAATGACTAATAACTAATGACTAATGACTTCGCCAAGCGATTTGATTAGTTTTCAGCTATTCTAGAATGCAATTGGGCAAAAGTGGTGGAAACTTGGGTAAATGAAGTATATCCTTATAGATGATTCAGAAATTGTCTCTACAAATAAAAATGGTGTGTCATAGTTACCTGAAATACACTGGAAATAGGCTTTTGGATCGCAACTTCACGATCGCGATCGCACCCTTACACTTTAGGCTTTTGGAAAGTAGACCAAAAGGAGGCTAAAACTAACTACGAGCGGCTATGGTACTATTGAGCAAACCTATAATCAAATTATTGTTTGGGCGATCGCCTTATGCGACAATTGGTGCTTTACAGCGATCAAGTTATCCCAGCAAATCAGCAGGTGGATGAATACCTGCTTCAACTATTAGGCACCACTGGCGCACGCATTGGCTATATTTCCTCATCAAGCGATCCAAAACGCCAGTACTTTACGGTAAAACAACAGTACTATCAGCAGTATGATCTCGAACTCGCGCTCTACCTTGAACTCGATGTGGCATACAAAGCTGACCTTCTCGATTCGTTGTTCGCCTGTGATGCAATTCATTTATCTGGCGGTAATACCTATTACTTCTTATACTGGCTCCAGAAATGTGGTTTGATAGAGCGGCTTCAGCACTATGCTCTCCATCAAGGCGTGTTAATTGGCACTTCGGCTGGGGCAATTATGATGACACCGGAGGTATCCTCGGCGCGGCTATGTGGTGATGCACCCTATGCACCGCTTACTACCTACCAGGGATTAGGTCTAGTGGACTTTGCGTTTGTGCCGCATGTGCAGGATACACCAGAGTATTACACCCGTATGCAGGCGTATGCCAACCACCAACAACGAGTTGTATACGGCTGTCATGATGGGGATGGGATTGTAGTCGCAGGTGAAACGGTTACGTTGGTTGGCAATGTTGTAAGCATGACACCAAAAAGCGCATGAGTTATGCTCTACGGCATGCGTGTTCGGTTACATTCAACGCTTCCCGACCATAATAAGCTGTCAACATATTCCAATCAGCACCCATTTCTAATCTCAATTTTAGAAAGTAGTGCAAAAGGAAGCTCAAACTAACTGCGTCCACAAGTTATAAAGTATGTGTAGATAAGACAGCAAGGATGTTGAGGAAAAAATCTCTATGACAAACTACCAAGAAAGCATAACTAGTAACGAATCCATTAATGAGCTAATCGCCGAGACGGCAAGCATTAACCATCTGGAGGTAATTGAGAATGTCATCGATTCTTTGGAACAAGATGACAGTGCGATGGTTAAGCGCACTCCAGAGGGTGGTTATCTCTGGAAGTTTAAGTATGGAAGTGTGGAAGTATTTGTCCAACTCAACGGGACAACCGATGAAGACACCATTACGGTTTGGTCTACGGTACTAAATTTACCTGCCAAAGATGAACCTAAGTTGATGCGGTATCTTTTGGAGTTAAACTGCTCTAGTACTTTTGAAGCGCGTTTCGGTATTATTGAAAACCGGGTGGTTGTGATATCAACACGCACCTTAGCCGAATTATCTCCTGGCGAAGTATCTCGACTCATTACCATTGTGGCAACGATCGCTGATAATAACGATGAAGCTTTACAATCTGAATTTGGTGCAACTTAAGGAATTTTGGATTTTAGATCGCACCTTTGGTATGCTTTCAACGCAACTTGGATTTTAGATTGGGCAACTGCTACATCGGATGCATACTAATCAGGTTTGGCGACTAATTCCTTTGCTAGAGGCAGATGGCAATGTGCAGATGGCGATTGACCGATGGTTGCTAGAACAGCACTATTCGGGAAAGCATCCGCCAACTCTGCGCTTTTATACCTGGTCGCCACCTGCAATTTCTCTCGGTTATCATCAACGCCAATACCCTGAATATTGGCAACATTTAAGTTGGCAAGGGCAAAAACTGGATTTAGTGCGGCGTCCTACTGGTGGACGGGCTGTTTTACACCAAGGTGATTTAACTTACGCTGTAGTCACATCTGGACTTACGGGTAGTCGCCTCCAGGTGTACGAAAAAATTTGTGAGTTTTTGATTCAAGGGTGGCAATCGCTCGGCGTAGAATTACATTACGGTACGGCTGGGCGAAGTTACATCCACAACCCTAATTGTTTTGGTACTGCTACCAGTGCAGATTTAGTTTTGCCAGATGGTGCCAAACTCATTGGTAGCGCTCAACTGCGACGTGGTGGGATAATTTTGCAACATGGTTCCATCCGTTTGCAACCCGATGCTGAACTGTTTACTCAAGTATTTGGTGCAGAATCTTTTACGACTGTACAACTGCCTCAAAGTCTGAGTGTAGAAAAGATTATTGCAGCTTTAATTACCACAGCTAGCGATTGTTTTGATATGCAAATAGAGTTGAAACCCCTCTCGCAATTTGAGTGGGAGGAAATTTTGGCGAAACCGATTTCGGAGGCTGGTTCTCAGATTATTTGATGGGATAGAAATAGAACAGGATTTAAAAATGATTACAAATTCAGTTCCTAAACAAATCATTGCAATGGGCGGTGGAGGCTTTTCAATGGAACCTGAAAACCCTCTACTGGATCGATATATCTTGGGATTATGCAAAAAGAAAAGACCGAAGATTTGTTTTATTCCTACAGCAAGTGGTGATTCTGACAAATATATTGTTAAATTCTACTCAGCTTTTGTGCAGTTTCTATGTCAGCCATCTCATTTGTCCTTGTTTAACCCATTTACATCTGACTTTAGGTCTTTTGTTCTTGAGCAGGACATTATTTATGTAGGAGGTGGAAACACTAAAAACCTAATTGCTCTTTGGAAAGAGTGGGGACTTGACCATATTTTGAGAGAAGCTTGGGAAAGTGGCGTTATTCTTTCTGGCTTAAGTGCAGGCTCTATTTGTTGGTTTGAAGAGGGAGTGACGGACTCTATTCCTGGGAACATGACTGTATTACAGTGTCTTGGCTTTCTAAAAGGTAGTAACTGTCCTCACTATGACGGTGAGCCAAGAAGAAAACCTGCTTACCATCAACTTTTATCAGAAGGACTTATTAGCTCTGGATATGCTGTAGACGATGGGGTTGCTCTCCATTTTGTTGGAGAGCAATTGGAAAAAGTTGTGAGTTCACGTCCGCAACCCAAAGCTTATTGTTTAGAAAGAGTAGATAAGACAGTTAAAGAAACGATTTTAGAACCTATATACTTGAGAAATAGCTAATAATTTTCAACGCGAAAATCCTGAGTAATTAGCGCAGTATCATCTTTAAGATACCCTACTGTCACACAATCATCAATCAATTGCAGAACAAACGGCCACAGTTCCGGCGCACCTGTTTCTACTACCGCTACCCGTTTCATCACCTGGTCGCGTCTAATGCCATGAATGCGCCAAGTCCCACCCCCATTTTGCTGATTGTGCAGCAAGGGTTGTATACGGTCTAGGGCTGCGGCAAACTTGGCGGTGGGTGTTTCCCCTGCTTCAAACTCATCCCAGAGTAAACGCAACTCCCTAGCTTGATCTGCTGGCAAAAGTCCAAATAAGCGTAACGCTGCTTGTGCTTCCCGTTCTGCCTTGCTGTCATTACCCCGCACATCGTAGCAGAAGGTATCACCTGCATCAATTTCTACCAAATCGTGAATTAGCAGCATTTTGATGGCATGGAATATATCAACACCCTCCGGGGCATATTCTGCTAATACACTTGCCATCACCGCTAAATGCCAAGAATGTTCTGCACTATTTTCTCGGCGTGACCCATTAGTGAGTAGGGTTTGGCGCATCACCTGTTTCAATTGGTCAATCTCGATGATGAACTGAATTTGTTGAGTCAGCCGATTAATTTGCACCTAGATTTCTGATTGGGGGTGAGGTTGACTGGATTTTGGACTTTAGGTGATTATCTGAATAATTCTGGCGAATCTGCAAGGGCTTTTTTCTGCATACCAATTAAAAAGCGCCTGGGAGTGTTGCCGTGTTTCCACCCCAAACGCTTTTTATTTTTAACTTGCTCCTCACACAATTAGATAATATCACTGCTTCTATCAAAAGGCGAGTATATTGAGTGACACTTTCAAAACTGCACCTACAATCCAATTTCTATATATAAATTAAAAATGCCTGGGAGTGTTGCCGTGTTTCCACCCCAGGCATTTTTTATTCTCAACTTGCTCCTCACACACAAATAAAGATTATCACTACCTCTATCAAATGGCAAGTATATTGAGTGAAATTTTTGATAAATTAAAAAGCGCTTGGGAGTGTTGCCGTGTTTCCACCCCAGGCGCTTTTTACTTTTAACTTGCTCCTCACACACGACTAAAACATATCATTAATTCAATCAAAAAGCAAGCAAATTGTGTGACACTTTATAAACTGCACACATTATGAGCAACAATTTAGTGTAAAAAGTGACGTACACCAGTTAAGACCATTACCAAACCCAGTTCGTTAGCAGCTTTGATTGAATCTTTATCGCGCAAACTTCCCCCTGGTTGGACAATGGCTGTAATTCCTGCTGCTGCGGCTGTTTTCACAGAATCATCGAAGGGGAAGAATCCATCGCTGGCGAGAGTTGCACCTTTGGCTTTTTCTTGAGCTTGTTCTAGGGCAATTTTAACTGAGCCGACGCGGTTCATTTGACCAGCACCTACTCCTAGTGTAGTGCGATCGCTTGTCACAACAATGGCATTCGATTTAACGTGTTTGCAAACTTTCCACGCAAACAGCAATTCGGCTAATTCGTCGGGTGTCGGTTGACGTTCAGTCACAACTTGCCATTGACTGGTATCAGCAATCACGTCATCGCTAGTTTGGACAAGGAAACCACCTGCGATCACTTTCACTGTATCCTTAGGACCACTGCTCAAATCTGCTAGAGTCAAAACCCGCACGTTAGATTTTTTGGCAAGAATTTCTTGAGCTTCCGCATCACAATTTGGTGCAACCACACACTCTAAAAATGTTTTAGTTAACTCGCTAGCTGTAGCTGCATCAATCGGACGGTTGAGTGCGACAATCCCACCAAAAGCAGAAACAGAATCAGCGTTGAAAGCCTTTTGGTAAGCTTCTGAAATAGTGCTTCCCAGTGCCGTACCACAGGGATTTGTATGTTTGATAATCGTTGCTGCTGGAGTATCAGTGAATTCAGCAATGATTCGGCGTGCAGCTTCTAAATCAACTAAGTTATTGTAACTAAGTTCTTTGCCTTGCAGTTTTGTCGCAGATGTCCAACCCGTTGGAGTAGTACCAGTTTGATACCAGGTGGCGGGTTGATGGGGATTCTCGCCGTAACGCAGAGATTGCAATTGTGTGCCGCTCAGGGTGTACTGCTGTGCTTCTGCGAGGTAAGATGCGAACTGACAAGTCAGCGCTTGCGCTATGGCTTGATCATAGCTAGCAGTGTGCGAAAATCCTTTTAATGCCGCCTTTTGCCGAAACTCTAGGGATGCTACACCGTTATTTTGGCGCAATTCCTCTAAATACTCGTCATACTGTGCTGGATCGCATAATACAGCCAGATGGGCGAAGTTTTTTGATGATGCCCGTAGCATTGCTGGCCCACCAATATCAATCTGTTCAACAGCTTCAGCTAATGTCACCCCTGGTTTAGCGATCGTTTCCTCAAAAGGATATAGATTCACCACCACTAAATCAATCGGGCGAATTTGGTTATTTTCTAAATCTGTAATATCTTGGGGAACATCTCGCCGCGCCAAAATTCCGCCATGAATCCGGGGATGTAAGGTTTTGACTCGACCACCTAAAATTTCTGGTGAGCCTGTATAATCTGCAACTTTGGTGACAGGGAGTCCCGCATCTTTGAGTGCTTGGGCTGTTCCCCCACTGCTGATTAAATCAAAGTCGAATTCTTCAACCAAGCTACGGGCTAGGTCAATTAAACCAGTTTTGTTAGATACACTCAGCAGGGCTAGACGCGCCATTGATCAATTCCTTAAAAGTAGGCTAGAAGCGAAGGATCTCAAGTTTTGCATAAGCCTTGGTTCACTTCAAGACCATGAGGAATAATATTGACTCGTGTAATTTACAGCGTATTTGAGGTTTATGAGGTACAGTAACAACAATTAGTAAACCAAT
>NZ_CAXTNE010000213.1:0-14653 GCF_964245445.1 uncultured Nostoc sp. | reverse complement strand
TATAAAGCTAGTTTGGGCTACATTTGGATTTAATTTTTGTTTAAGTCCCACTAAAAGCTTTTGGTAGATACCAGCAATTTCATATTCATTGCCTGAAAGCGGTCGTAGACGAATAACATCTTGATTTTCTGAAGGTAGTATCACCCATTGCCGACTGCGACAGGTGACTATTGAACCAGGTGAATGGTTCATAGTTTGTGCCATTGTTACTCACATTAATATTGAAAATTTGGTAGCCGATTAATTAGTAAAATTAGTAGTAATTACTGAATTAATACCTCTGAGCAAGCAAGTTGATGCTCACAAGTCTATTCCGTTTTAAAGTAGGCTTGAGTACAATGTAACTAGTGGTATTACGTAAATAAGCTGCTTGATAAAAAATTTTATTAAGGAAAAGCGAGAGAGAATTGATGCGATCGCAATCATAGAGAATTTTCCAAAGGCTACCCAAAGCGGATTTGATACCTGGCGTTGTATTTACATCAGTTGTGATCGTTTGAGAAGTTGCCTCAAGATTCACTTGACAATTCAGATGTTAGAAAAGCTATTGCTATGGGAAAACCTGAAATAAGACCCTGTGTCTAAAAATGTGATAGTGATTCTTCAGCCGAATGCAAGCAATTACAGAATCACGCAACATGAATCGTAACGTGTGCATCAATTCAAAGGATAATTATCCTCTTGAATTACTTACTAAAACTTGATATTTACACAAGTGAGCAGATGCAGTTAATCAGCGATGGCGCTGTTTCTCCCACTGTAGGTGATCGGATTAATAGGCTACGGGAAAATGAGAACTTAGAAGATGCCCCAAGTGCTGTGTTAAAGCACTTAGGGGAGTTTAAGGATTCTGTTGCAAAAACAGGTGGAGTTCTGCTAAGAGTAGAAATTATACTTAATAAGCCTAGCCACTGACATTGTGTTCATGAACCCCAAGCAACCATTCAAATGGCGTCATTTTCAATCCGAAATTATCTTGCTGTGCGTGAGGTGGTATTTGCGATATCCACTCAGCTACCGTCAGATTGAGGAGATGATGCAGGAGCAAGGTGTTGAGGTTGACCACACTACTATTTACAGATGGGTTCAAAATTACTCACCGGAAATAGAAAAACGAGCTAGAGGTTACTTGAAGCCAACGAATGATTCTTGGCGGGTAGACGAAACGTATATTAAAGTAAAAGGTGAGTGGAAGTATTTATACCGAGCAGTAGATTCCTTTGGAAATACTATTGATTTCATGTTAAGTGCCAAGCGTGATCACAAGGCTGCTGTCAGGTTTTTCAAAAAAGCCTTAAAATCGACTCATACTCAGATGCCAAGAGTAATAACGGTTGATAAAAACGCTGCTTACCCATTGGTCTTAAATGAGTTGAAAATTCATGAGAAACTGGATAAAACTACTAAATTAAAACAAGTTAAATATCTCAACAATATCCTTGAGCAGGATCATCGATTTATTAAAAAATTAGTGAAACCAACAGCTGTATCGTATGCTTTGAGCGCAGCTTTGATATTTACTTGTTGCTTTAGTAAACGCTCCTGCTGCCATTGCCACTGATAGAGAATGTCTGATGCATCAATAGTTTGAGCAATGAATAAGGATTTTTCAGTTAGCTCTAAAGCATCAGCTAATACCAATTTAATGTGAAGCTGCATATAATAGAGAAGACAAACTCGATAAATTAAAATAACCATGAGCCGCCCTTTTAAGATTGAAATCGCAGACAGCGAAGAAGAATTTAAAAAATGTCTACAAACAGCGAATTTAGGAAACCAGAAAGAAAAGCTTATTATGCTGTGGTGGATAAAAAGCGGGCAGGTTAAGGAGCAGCAAGAAATCGGAAAACGCTTGGCAAAAGATACTTCAACGGTCACGAGATGGTTGCAGAAGTACAGAAGTGATGGGATATCAGGCTTATTAGAAATCAAAAAGGCACCAGGAGCAAAACGGAAAATCGATGATGCTGCGATCGCGGCACTTGAGGAGGAGTTAAAAACAGGAAAAGGCTTTAGTAGCTACGGTGCAATAGTTGAGTGGTTAAAAGAAGAACATGGACAAAATATAGAGTATGCAACGGTTTATGCCTGGGTTCGATATCGATTAGGGGCAAAACTAAAAGTGCCTCGCCCTCAAAGCCATAAGCAAGAAGAGAAATTGGTATCTGAATTTAAAAAAACTCGGAATCATTCTTAATTGTCTAGAAAAACATCTAGCACCCGGCAAGTGTGTTCGCTACCTGTGCCAGGATGAAACTAGGGTTGGACTCAAAACTCTTACAGGAAAAGTGATTACAGCTTCCGGAGTCAAGCCCACTGTTAAGGTGATATGGCCAAGAGATAACTTTTGGATTTATGGTGCAATTGAACCATTGACTGGAGATCATAACATTATGAATATCCAAAACTAGATGGCGAGTGTTTTCAACAGTTTTTGGACTGGCTATCTGTGCAATTAGGCTCGGATTATGCAATTTTACAGATTGACCAAGCACCGGCTCATACAAGTTCAGCGATTAGCTGGCCAGAGAATATTATTCCTCTATTTCAACCACCATCGGCTCCTGAACTCAATCCTATCGAAAGGCTTTGGCAAGCTCTCAAGAAACCTCTCAAAAATCAACTTTTCTCTTCTTTACAAGCTTTACGCGAACGCATCCAAGAGATATTCGACCAACTTACATTTGAGCAAGTAATTTCTGTTTCTTCTTATAACTTTATTCTAGAAGCTATTTTCTATGCAGCTTCATATTAAATTAGTATTAGAAGCAACCAACAGTAAGAAACTGATTTTCCAGACGAAAGTATTAATCTTGTCTAAATGTATTTTTTGTAAAAATTGTTTTTTCAATGGTCTGGACAAAATTAGGCAGCAATAACGCCGTAAGATCGTAGGTTTTGATAGTTAGGATGGAATTTAATTACAGTCGGCGAGAGTCCTAACTTTGAAATAAAAGTGTCGAGCAAATGGTCATTGAGTGCGCGTCGCTTGACACTCGCCATTGAAAAGACAAAGGGTTTTTGACCCAACTGCTGTCGATGAGCATCGAGCTTGGCAATATTGAGGGCAGCGAAACTGGCATTAAAATGAAAGTCAAGCTTTTTGACATCACGGGCTTGACAATCACTCAGTCCGGTAAACTGTTTAGCATCACGGAAGATAAATTCGATTTGAAAGCGTAGCTTGTAGAAACGATAAATCTCGTCTGCTGATTGGTTGATATCTGTTGAGAATAGAACGGAGTAACTCGGTTTGCTAAAGTTACGGTGGTCGAGTAAATAAGCCAGACGGATCTTGCGTTTGAATGAAACGTGCCACACAAATGCTGTATAGAGTTCAACTCCTGATGGTAGTTCGCTAACCATTGTCAAGCGAGTAGGGTCGGCTAAATTAACTTTGCCATCGTATTTGCGTTTAGCTCCCCGCGCTTTCTGCTCACCCTCGAACACATATCGCAGATTCGCGTCTCGGCGCAGTTTACTGATAACATTCAAATTCAGGGCAACGACTCCAGTGACAAATGGCTCCTTGGCATAGGCTCCATCAACTGCAAGATAACGAATTTGCACAGGTAATTGAGGTTGAGTAATTTCCAGATGGTGGAGATAGTAGTCCATCCGCGTCAGATCTGGACAGAAGTCTTGGTCAAAGGTTTGTTCCGCAAGCAGACCATAGCCTACTTCCGTTTCTACATCTACTATCACCACTAAGGATACTTCTAATCCTCTCTCAACTCGACTATGACTGCCATTATAAAACTGGTCGAGTCCAAAGGTTTTTTTCCCACTTTTGGCAATGAATGAGCAATCCATCACGGCAATCATTGAGTGATTTTCAGGCGTTGCTGCTTTGATTACCTCCGCGTTGAACTGAGCGAAATCAAACTGTTTTTTAAACTGTCGGCGATAACTTCTCTCTGTTCGTTGGCTGTAGCGACTCAAGTTGGTAAAGTTGACCTTACCACAGGCAATTAGAATCGTGGCAAACAACGTTGTCAATGCTTTTATCTGCGGTTTGTGGAAAATCCCCATTTTGGTTAGTAAGCTTTGTACAATTTCCATATGGCTATCGAGTCGGTGCAAGTTTTGTTCTAATCAGCACCTTAATGGTTCGATCAGGGCGAACGCTTCATGTCAATAAGACTACTATATTCTCAATAAATCCAAAACTAATCTCATTAAGTTTTGTTTATTGACAAAGGATTAAGCGTTGGCGTAGCCCACCGCAGGCATCGCTTTGAGGGTAGGAAAACAAATCAAACGAGAAATGCTGATTAAATCGATTGATTCTTAACTCCAGTGGTGAGCAAGTATAATCTAGATGCGTTCGCCCTGGGCTTTAACTCGTGTGATTACAGTGGCGGATCTCTAAGCAGACACCTACCCAATTCATGCAAGAGGTCTACTTGTTCATCCCGACGTACCACGGCATCGAGGCGATTGGTTCTGACCAACACGACCGAGATGCCAAGCAAGTCAAAGTGTAATGCATCCCGACTGACGAGGATCACCTCAAATCAAAGTTTCGTGTCGATGAACCGCGTGAGCCACTCATCAAAGAGGGCGCGTTCTGCAGTAGTAAACGGACGTGCATCCTGCGACAAGGATGCTTTGAGGGCTACCGCGTAGCGGATTGCATCGCTGCGGGGAGAGGGCGGAGTATGCGCGGACTCAGTGTGTGGGTCGGTGGTGATCGCCGCAAGGACCGCCTCACGGGTGGCGACCGAGAGCGTTCGGTCATGACTCGCACCGCCTTGTGCAATCAGTACGAGGACGACACCAGCCCCAGCGGCATACAGCATGTCCGCCGCATGCTCGATGCTGACGCTCAGGCGACCGGACTCGGCGACCCGCCGCACTCGCTCGAGAAGTACATCCTGCAACTTGACAGCAGTGGGATGCGGCGCACCCAGGCGGGGATTGCCGTACATCAGCGTGTACAGGGCGGGGTTAGCCAACCCGAAATCGACGTTCACGTCCCAGCCTCGGCGCAGGTCTTCCACGGGGTCTTCATCGGTCTCGCCCTTAAGATGGCTCGCGAGGTAGGTGGCGTAGCCCTGGCTAGTGACCGCGTCAAGCAAGCCCTGCATATCGCCGAACTGACGATAGATCGTCGGGATCTGTACGCCGGCGGCACTACTGACAGATCGGGTGGACACTGCTTCGCGTCCCCCCTCAGTCAGTAGACGCGCCACCGCCTCTAAGATGCGATCGCGAGGATTCATATTGGTATTGCTATCCATGCTAACCATGATAACAATCATCCGTTAGCAGGTCTTGTGTTATCAGTGAAATCGTGTTATGGTTATCGCTGTAATTAGTTATCACTGATAACAAAGTTATTGTTATCACTGCAATTACCTCATGAAGATGAAATTAAGCCAGTCCCGGCAGATGGGGCTTACGACCAAAAACGTAGCTATGACAAGATTTGCAAACGCAGTGTTAGAGCAGCGATTCCACCCCGTAAAGGTACCAGGATTTGGCAGCATGGCAATAGCAAAGCCAAACGACACAATCGAGATGAAAACTTACGACACATTCGCGAAAAGGATCTGACATGAAAACTTGCGATGAGTTGCAGACCGTCGGCACAGTTGCCATTGTCGGGGCTGGTCCGGCTGGCTTAACCCTAGCGCGGCTACTACAGATGCGGGGCTTCTCCGTGAGGGTCTTCGAGCGGGACGACTCGCCGACCTCGCGCACGCAAGGCGGCAGCCTGGACCTGCGCCCCAACTCGGGCCAGCGGGCGATACGTCAGGCCGGACTGGGTCAGGCCTTCGAGCAAGCTTCACGGAGCGAGGCCAAGTCCTTCAAGATGCTGGATTGGCAAGGCGAGGTCCGCACCGAGGTCGAAGCCGAGAGCCAAGAGGAGAACGGTCCGGAGATCGACCGCGGCGAACTGCGCCGGCTGCTGCTCGACTCGGTCTCCCCTGGCACGATTACCTGGGGCCACGTCGCCAAGGATGTCTTACCCGATACAAGCGGACGGTGGCGTCTGGAGTTCAAAGAGCAAGCGTCTGTCACCGCCGATCTCATCGTCGGTGCTGACGGACTAGGCTCACGGGTCCGACCCCATCTGACATCGGTACGCCCCCAATACTTCAGGCTGACGATGCTCGCGGCAGTCATCCGCAAAGAACTCTGGCGCGACTCCGAGCTATCGGAGCTACTCGGCGAGGGATCGATGCTCGTCTCCGGCGGCGGACAAACCATCTGGGTGCAGCGTTGCGCCCACGACGTGATCCGTCTCTACTTCTCGATGGCGATTGCCGAGGACTGGCCCAAATCGCAAGGCTTCACGCTCGACGACACGAAGGCCGTCCTCGAATTCGTCACCGTAGCCTACCACGACTGGTCGCCCAATCTGATCACGATGATGACGCAGGTCGAAGGCAGCTTTGAACGCTGGCCCCTCTACGTCATGCCGCCAGACCATCGGTGGACGACGCAGCCAGGTCTGACCATGATCGGCGATGCCTCGCACGTCATGCCACCGTTCATCGGCAAGGGGGTGAACCTGGCTCTGCTCGACGCGCTAGAGCTGGTCGACAGCTTGACAACCGACCCGGCCGCCTCCGTGACCGCAGCCGTAGAGACCTTCGAGACGCGCATGCAGGAACGCACGCGGCAGGAGATCAGTGAATGCCTTGATCGCGGGCGGGAAATCTACGGGATCGACATCCACTTCGACCGGTCGCCAAGTGCCTAGCGCGGTGCCGCAATCTGAATACAATCCATGCCAGAGACAGCCATGACCGTTGATCAAAATCCTATCGCTTCCGCTGGCGACCACTTGGAGGTCACGGATGCTCTGTACCGATTCGGTGCCGGGGTCGACCACAACGACGTGGGACTCCTCTCCTCGGCGTTCAGTGAGGATGCCGTGGCGGATTTCGGTCCCTGCGGTCGCAAGATGGGTCTTGAGTTCCCGCTTTTGACCGGGGGTGAGACAATTATTCACTTCCTGAGCACTAACGCCGGGACACAGACGACGACACACGTGATTACAAACGCACGCGTCCACGTTGACGAAGACGTAGCGACGCTGCGAGCCTTGGTGGATGCCACCCACCTCCCGTCGAGCGACCACTCCCGGCAATGCCAGATGATGAACTGGTATAAGGTGGAACTCATCAGAGAGGGGCGGCTTTGGCGCATTCGTCGCCTCATCATCGATAACGCTTGGTTCACCGGCGACCCTCAAGTGCTTTTAGGGAAGTAGCGTTCGGGTGCTGGAACAGATCGGCGGAGTGTCACGCTTTCCATGAGTGTCGGCAGCCCCGTTGGCTGATGAGTGTGTTAATAAAGCAGCAAACGCGGAGGACCCATAGTGCCTGAACAATCCCTGCAACTCGTCTACGAGTTCACGTTCCAAGTGGCATGCAGCCACCCCCACGAAGCCGGGGTCGGTCCCTATGGCAGCCGCCAGTACTACGAGTTGACTGGCGGCCGGATCGAAGGTCCACGGCTCAACGGCAAGCTCCTCGGATCGGGCAGCGACTGGATGCTCACCGGCCCAGACGGCTATATACGGATGGATGTCCGGGTTCAGATCGAGACGGACGACGGGGCGGTTATTTGTGTCCACTACTTCGGACCAGCCGAGGCCAACGAGAAGTTGAGACGATCCGTGACCGCGATCGCGCCGACCGCGTTCGCCGACCAGTCGATCCACTCCCACTGGGTGCTGGAGACGGGCGATCCGCGGTACGCCTGGATCAATCAGGCGGTGTTTGTCGGACAGGGCCGGTTGCTCCCCGCCGGCCCTGGACTGCTGGGCTTCGAGCACCGGGTCTACCGGCTGTCTTGAACCAACCCGTTTCAAACCGCCAGTCACCCTGTCCGGGGTACCAAGGAGCGACGGCGTCGCAAATGCCAAGTACGCCAAGCAGGTAGACCTGCTCATCGACTTCGACGGCGGGGCACGACGGCTTTCCCCGATATGTAGGCTCCGCAGCCCCCTCTGCTGCTGAGCTGAGTCGTTTGGTAGCACAAACCGATGGAGTACGTAGTGTGCCAAAGTTAGAAACCGGAATTCCGGTTCCGTCTATGCAAATCCTATCTGGAGGTTCCATGATCGTCATCACCACTCCCACCGGCCAGATCGGTCACCAACTCCTCGACAACGTCCTCGACAGCGGTGAGTCGATCCGTATCATTACACGCGATCCATCTCGTCTTGCCTTGCATGCGCGCGATCGCGTCGAGGTCGTGCAAGGATCGCACGACGACATTAACGTCGTCATTGAGGCGTTTGCAGGTGCTGACTGCGTGTTCTGGCTGGTGCCCCCGAACTCCTGCACCGATAGCGTTGAGGGCTACTACTTAAACTTCACCCGACCGGCGTGCGAAGCGATCAAGAGCCAGGGCGTCAAGCGCGTGGTCGCCGTCACGAGCTTGGGTCGCGGATTCTCCAAGAATGCGGGGCTGCTGTCGGCTGCGTTCGCGATGGAATATCTGATCGAGAGCACAGGCGTGAGCTACCGAGCGCTGCGAATGCCGTCCTATCTGGAGAACCTGCTCGGGCAGGTCGAGGCAATCAAGAACCAGGGAATGTTCTTCCTGGCAAACGCTGAAGATCGCCCGCTTGCGACCGTCGCCACCCGCGACATCGCCGCGGCAGCCGCCAAGCTGCTGCTCGATGACTCTTGGAGCGGGCAGGACAGCGTCCCAGTGATTGGTCCCGACGACCTATCCCCCAACGATATGGCTCAGGTCATGTCTGAGGTGCTGGAGCAACCAGTCTGCTTTCAGCACGTTTCCGGCGCGGACTACAAGGCGACGTTGACGCAGCACGGAACGAGCGAGGCATGGGCGCAGGGACTGATCGACATGACGGCGGCCCATGACGGTATTTACGATGCCGAGCAGCGCGCCTCACAGCGCAGTCCCACCAGCTTCCGTCAGTGGTGTGAGGACGTACTCAAGCCAGCCGTCCTGGACTGAGTACTACCGTGACTGGTCCGGTGTCGAGGCGTTCGCTCTGATGGTTCGATAGCTTTCTTGTCGATTCCCTCAACTCAAAATTGTCCGGAGTATTGTTTTTTTAAACACTAATATTGAATAGCTCAGTTGGACTCACAACAGAGCAAGCTTTTCAAGCGACTATCGATACAATGGGGTTGACTGAGCAGGAGGAAATCATGGAAATCGTTACTAGTTGGGCAGCTTTTTCTGCCCAAAAAACAGGAGAAGAGATTACATTAAATTTACTACGTGAGGGTATGACAACTGAGGCAATTGTGCGAGTAACAGGGTTAACAGTAGAGCAAGTTATTCAGTTACAGGACCAGCTAACTGAAGATAATTGAGGAACACGATCTTGTGTAATGATCGCTCATCCACCAACAAATGATTGACCACACTCATTCCAGTCATGCTTGATTCAAGTTTATCCAGTGCTTGCTATGAAATGCCATTTTCGGCTTTAATTAAATCGGCTGCTTTTTCGCCAATCATAATGATGGGCGCGTTTGTGTTACCCCTGACCAGAGTTGGCATGATCGATGCATCCGCAACCCGCAATCCCTTAACCCTATGTACTCGCAGTTCGGGGTCTACTACTGCCATTGGGTCAGTGCCCATTTTGCAAGTGCCAGCCGGATGATGTCCAGTACTGCAAGCTGACCGGATGTAGGATTCCAGTGCTGCATCGCTGGTCACGCTTTCCCCCGGAGCAATTTCCTTACCGCCAAACTCATCAAAAGCACGGGACTCAAACAATTGCCGCATTAATCGAATCCCGGCAACGAGAAGACGCACATCAGCTTCACTTTGCAGATAGTTCATCCGTATGACTGGAGCGTCTTTGGGGTTAGATGAGCGCAAACTGACACTGCCAATGTTTTGGAAATGAGTTAAAGAGACTACACCCGTAAATCCCCAGTCAGGGCGGACATAGCCAGACGGTAAATATATATCGGGACCGAAGAAGAACTGGACATCGGGTGCAGCCTTTAGGTTGCCCTCGCTATGGAGGAACAGTCCGGCTTCAGACACATTGCTGGTAATGGCAGGGTGTACCTCTTGAGTTGTCTGTTGGACTACCGGAACGATAAGGTGGTCTTGCAGGTTTTGACCAACCCCTGGCAAATCAGCCACCACAGAAATTCCTAGCCCTTGCAGGTATTCTGCATCGCCAATGCCGCTTTGCAGCAGCAACTTAGGTGACTCGAATGCGCCCGCACTTAAAATTACTTCCTGGTTGACTCTGACCTGATGCAGCATTCCCTCTTGCAGATATTCCACTCCAACAGCGCGAGTTTCCTCAAACAACAAGCGAGTCACCAACGCTCCTGTCGTTATGGTCAAATTAGGACGCTTCTGAATCGGCACGAGGAAGGCAACGGCTGCACTGTGTCGAAAACCATCCTTGATTGTCGCCTGGTAGAGTCCGGCCCCTGACTGCTGCACACCATTGAAATCAGGATTGTAGTCGTATCCCATTGCTACACAGGCATCGATAAAGCGTTGGGATACTACAGCAGGGGAAATCGGATCGGTGACGCTCAACTCACCATCAACCCCGTGGTAAGCATCGACACCGCGTTGCTGGTGTTCCGATTTCTTAAAATAGGGCAAGACATCTTGATACGACCAGCCGGGATTCCCTAGCGACTGCCAGTGGTCATAATCGTGAGAATTGCCCCGGATATAAATCATCAGATTAATTGAACTGCTGCCGCCCAAAACTTTGCCACGGGGACAAAAGATTTTGCGATCATTCAAGTACGGTTCTGGTTCAGTGAAATAGCCCCAGTCCACCTCGGAGCCTTGTAGATTGACACATTGGGCTGGAATATGAATCTCCGGTTTCGTATCCTCTTTGCCTGCTTCAAGGAGTAACACGGTTATATCACTGTTTTGTGACATTCGGTTGGCGACAACGGAGCCTGCCGAACCCGCACCAATAACAATGTAGTCATACTTAGAATTGAACTTTATCATAGTCGAAAAATAACTGTCTGACTTTGTTGACCAATTCTGAAAATCAAATATTTCCTCAGTTTTAGTTAGATTTTCAAAAGTTACTGATTCTTGACATTAATTATTCAAAAACAGTGGCTCTTTCAATAATGAACCATTCATGGTGCAGGATTGCTAAGAAAAATTCTTCATCTTTGGGGCGATCGCATACTGCCATAAATCCTGAAAAAAACAGATCGTCGTCATAAGTAGTGTCAGATAAGAATAATGTCACAGAATTCTGATCCGCACTCCAGATACAACGTATTATATTAAAGTCAAGGTTCACGTCCTCACCAAAGGCTTGCATTGTTGCGATGAGGCAACAAGTTGCAGTGAGACTACAAGTTGCGATGAGGCAACTTAGGTGATCATGACGCAACTTGCGCGATCGCCACACAACAAGCATAAGCCAGAAGCTTTGCCAAATCAGGATTCCAGTGCCTCTAAGATTAATAAGACTTATTTAGATTTTTTAGACTCTCTCTCAGAAGGGGAGAGAGAGGATTTTTTAAAATTTGGGGAACAGAAGGCCGCACATCTGCCACATCCCCCCCAACTTCCTAAGCGCTGGATAGAGACGAACTGGGAGGAGTTATCAGCCCAGTGGTACAAGTCCAAAGGGCAAAGTTCCCCGGCACAAACTACTAAATGGGAAAACGACCCCCGGCGCGGTGATTGGCTGGCAATTATTGAAGAAACAGCTAACCCTCTAGAATTCGCCACTGATAAGGAAAAACAGGATTTTGTCAGGTGGTGTAACCAAACCAAGCAATTTAGTTGGCTGAGGGGTGAATCATGAATAATGAACTTCCTGAACTCCCCCAATTTGAGCGATCGCCAATTAACCCAAAAAATGAAGCCGAAGACAAGGAAATTTGGCAGCCAAATTGGAAGTGTTTTTGCTGTCACGATACGGGGAGAATCTACCCTACATTAGTGCGTCTGTAATCCCAGATTACGACTACGACAAAGACAAAATACCTGTCTGTCAAAACTGTAATGCTGGGTCAAACTGGATGCACCTTCAATCAATGATAGACACCAGGATTGATTTTAAAGTCTGTCGTCACCTCGATAAATTTGAGCGGGATAACTGGAAACGTACCACTCAGCAACAATTTGAAATTGTTAAAAAGCGAGTTGATTTAGTAACTAATGAAATTGCCAAGGCACACAGTTTGGCTAGTAGCGATGCCTACGGCGGCAAGCAACGCACCTCTAATGATGAGCGGGAAGTGCAGCAGCACAAGGCTGAAATTGAGGCTATCAGCCCCGAACAATGGGCATCAATGAAAAAAGATTACTTAGTAGGTAAAAAAGATGAGTGAAATTTCCTCTAAGAAAATATGGGTTGTAGGTGATCGCTTTTCCGTAGGAGATCGCTTTCAATCCAAATGGAGTAATGATGCCGTCTGCACATTAATCAAAATTAGAGACAGTTGGGAAGAAAAGGTAGACGGGGAATGGAAGGGGCGGAGTATTGGAAGTGTGCCAGTAGGAGCGATCGCACTTATCCAATCTATGCAAAATGAAGGTGTCAGACTTGAGGAAATTATCGATTTTATTCGTAGAGCGAAAGCTAAAAAATAAATTCTTAGAGGATGAGATGATACTAACCGAATCTGAAATCCAACAAGTTTTAGAGCAAGTTCAAGCTGCTTTTCCCAACTTAACTGATTGGGAATATAACAATGAAAAAAATGAGGAGTATTTTGGCTTCTCTGTTTGGGGAAAATTAGTAGCTATGTTCATTGGTTTGAGGAGATGATGTTTTGCTGACTAATTTAAGCTTTTGAGACTTAGTGTAACTAACAATGTAAAGTTTTATATTAGCATTCAACATTTCTGATTGCAGATATATTATTAATTAATTATTAATTCTATGTTGAATGAAGCACCAAAGCGCAAGAAATTATTAGCAACGGATGAGAAGAGGTTGAACGAATTGGGAAACAATAAGTTAGTATCTGGGTAATCTGAAGTTTCTGGTGGACAAAGGCGGATTCATGTTTCAAGATATTACTGCTCAGATTGCTTATTCTAACTCACTTCCATATTTAGCAACAGTCTTAGGCGTTACTAGCATAGCGCTCACAATTGGGTGGCGCTGGTGGAAACAAAAGAACGCATACAAATCGTTACAATCACTCCCTTCTCCTCCCAAACACTGGCTGTTAGGAAATCTTCCTCAAATATTAGCAGCAGTGAAACAGAAGAAATTATTCCGGCAAATATTTGATTGGAGTCAACAGCTAGGCCCGATGTATGTTATTTGGAATGGCAACTACCCAGTTGTCATTTTAAGTAAACCAAAAATTATCGAAAATACTATTGTCAATGGAATGAAAGATGGTAGCTTAATCAGGTCTGAGCAATTACGCAAAGCTTGGAACGACATCAGTAGTCCCATTCTAATCGGAGAAACTGGGACTGAGTGGCAGTGGCGACGCAAGGCTTGGAACCCAGAATTTAGTTCTAGCAGTCTTTCCAAATATGTAGAAATGATTAGCCTTGCCTGCGAACAAGTAATTGAGACACTCAAGGAAGCAGCGCCACCAAAAGAAGTTGAAGTAGATCCTCTGTTTGTAGAACTAACAATGAGAGTGATTTCTTGTCTAATACTGGGCATTCCTGCGGATAGAAACAGTACTAGTCATGAAGGGCCACCCCTGGAAGTTCTCAAGGTATACGAAGCGATGTCTATTTTAGGCTATCGGTTCCTACGACAAGCTACTGGCGAAAAGATATGGATGAAATATTTGCCAACTAAAAATTCACGAGATTATTGGGCAGCAAGGCGATATTTAGAGGAATTTCTCACTCCCCGTGTAGACTTAGCTTTACGCCTGGGAGAACAAAACAAGACCGATTTACCACAGGTAAGTCCTTTGTTTCAGGAATCAATGTTAGTCAAAATCGCTGCTAAAGAACCAAAATACAATCGTGAAACATTAATAGCAGAATCTGTTGAATTATTAATAGCTGGTACTGACACAACAGCCCATACTTTATCCTTTGCAGTCGGAGAGTTGAGCTTAAATCAAAGGGTTTTTCAGCAAGCACGGGACATCGTTGACTCTTCTTGGCAAAGCTTTGGCTGTATTAATACAGAAAGCCTCAAGGAATTGGCTTATATTCGCGCAATTATCAAGGAGACACTGCGCCTTTATTCAGTCGCATCAGGCTCGACTTCGTTGCAGACTCAACGCGACACTGTAATTGAGGGTCAAGTGATTCCTCTCGGTACAAGAATATCCTGGTCAATGCTTGGTGCTGGAAGAGATCCAGAAGTCTATGCTAACCCCGAAGAATTTCTGCCAGAACGTTGGTTAGACAAGAGTAAGGAAACTAGCTCACTGCCAATGATAGACTTTGGCTCAGGGCCTCATCGTTGCTTGGGAGAGCATCTATCAATGCTGGAAGCAACTATGATGCTAGCATTATTGCTCCACTACTTCGACTGGGATTTAGTCAATGGTCGTTCTTCTCTGGAACAATTACAGCAAAACCTGTTAATTTATCCATCTGATAAAATGCCAGTGCGCTTTCGCTTAAGAAATTCGCTTACCTCCAACCTTGAGCCAAGGTCAAAAGGATAGGCAACGCTTCCTCGCTCCAGTTTCTTAGCGGGACTTAAACAAAAATCAAGCCCAAATGTAGCCCAAACTGGCTTTATAAGCAG
>NZ_CAXTNE010000212.1:0-14658 GCF_964245445.1 uncultured Nostoc sp. | reverse complement strand
GATACTCCCCCTCAAGTGTCCCCCTTGTCAATACTCTGCCACCTGAATCCTTACGATTTAACTGTACTTTACGTCACAGAGTTTCACGTTTGGTTAGATAAACCTTGTGATTATCCAAAAAGTTAGAAAACCATATCGTAATTATCTGGTATTTCATCCATCACTTTAATTATTTGCTTTGAATTTAGAGCTATCTATCCTTACCTATTTGGGATTAATAGACAGTTTTAATTGCTCTAGTTTTATTTCAAGCAAGTGACATGCTTTCAATTAATATTTGGGGTTTTGATCTTGATGATCGGTTGTTGTTTGCTTGCTCGTTGTTGCACTTGGATTAAATGGTTTCTCAACTGTCTCTCTGATTTTAGATTCAGCAATATCGGTTATCTTGTATCTAATTTGATCGGATAATCTATCAATAAATCCGCCGAAAAGTCTACCAAAAAAGTATCCAATTGATTCCATGATTTTCACCTTATAGTTGAAACAATATTAGAAAGTGGCTTTAATTAACTTCATACTAGTTCAGCGAACTATGAAATGTCAGTAAACTTAGGTTTCTAAGCAGGGTTATCCCATTCCTTCACAAGACGCCAGACAGAATTATTTAAATTAAAGGCATTAAGAATCTGTACAGAAACTATATCTACCCTTCCGAGTCTGAGTTATAGTTCGGATTTCTTTTATCGACAAATTTTGTTGCCTCTTCGTAGGATTGAAATACTGTATCGGCAGTGATCGGCATCTCGGAATGGCGGCTCTCATGAACCATAGCTTTTCCCGAATTGAATTTCGAGATATAGCACTCCTTGTAATTTGGCCGCTCGCTCTCAAGATCCATATTCGGTTTACCCCGTTTATCGAACAAAGGGTCGTATTGAATCCCATTAATTTCGCACCAAAAATGTTCTTCAAAATACCACATCTCTTTACCTGCGGTATTTGATTGTCGGGTGTCTCCTTTTATCGTTCCTTTTTCTACCAACATTCCTTTCTGCAATTGTTTTAGCGTGGCTTTAATGCCCTTGCTTTCTGCTAAATCAATTGTGTCCATCGCCAACTTCCTACAATCACTGCCTTGGCCGTATTTAAACTCCAGCTTTTTTAGCTCCGCCTCTACTAATTCTAATTGCCGTTCTGGAGGATGTAGAGATTCAGGAAGAGAGATGCTACTCCTCTGACTACTTTCAGGTCTGCTTTGAATACCTCCGGGTCGCCAAGTTTGAAGTTCAATTCCTTGTGGGCTTTCTTCTCTTTTATTACTTTTTTTCCTTTTGAGACTAGACTCCTCATTACCCATAATTTCCTCGATGTATTGGTGATTGAGTTTTCTATTTCTATGTGTAGATGCCTTTCTGGGCTAGACAAATTTAAAATTTATACTCAATTATTTGATAAATTATTCTTCGTCTATCTGCACTATTTTATTGATTTTCATTATTAAAGTCTATCAGCCAAAGGTCTGAAGACGAAATATAAATTTTTGCCGAAAAAACTGTGTATTTCAAAAACGATCCGGCTGTCATTGTCTGGGATATATCACATAATGTGGCGGTCAGACAAGTTGCGAATTATTGCTGCTTTACGGGCAATTCTAACTGCTGATTCATAATGAGAAATGATGCAAATCAGTTCTGCATCAGTTGATTCGGCTAAGTTTGCTCGCAACTCGATACCTTGCTGGGTTTGATAAATAGCAAAAGGCTTTGAAATTCTAATAGCCATAATGCATATATTAGATACAGTAATTTAGAGCGTATCTCTTTATCAAACAATTTACTTGTGACTTTAAGATAGTTCCTTATAATTCGTATTATTGTTTAGCTTGAGGATTTCGATTTTAGTTTTAGGGTGCATTTATAGTGTACTTTCAGCCTTTTTCTAAGCATATAGACCTTCGGCTGATATAATTTCTCCGATCGCCAGATATCCTAAAATTTATAAGCGAAGTTTAGGGACAATGAGCATGGCAAACCTAATAAACGAGCAGCCACAGAAGTATTTAGGTACAGGCTTATCTTTCCCATTGCAAAGCAATGTGCAGGGAGGAATCAAGCTAAGTTCTGAAGCTCAGAAGGTTAAAGAGTCTATCTGGTTGATTTTGCGTACTGATTTAGGCGAACGTGTCTACCGCCCTGATTTTGGCTGTCGCTTATCAGAACTAGCTTTTGCCCCCTTAAATAGAGATACTTTACTAAGAATTCGGATCTACGTACTGGAAGCATTACAAAAATGGGAGCCTCGAATTGATATTGATGAAGTTCGCGCAGATCCCGACGCGATCGCTGGGCGTGTCAATATTATCATTGACTATCGCCTCAAATCTCATCCCGACCCCTACAGTTTTGTCTACCCGTTCTATTTAGTTTCAGAGGTGGAGTAATCGTGAATTTTGACTTTTTACCTCGGCTTCCCAGTTCTCGTCTGGATGATCGCAACTTTGACGATTTAGTAGAAGAATGCCTACTGCGTATTCCCCGCTATTGTCCAGAGTGGACAGATCACAATCTTAGCGATCCTGGCATTACTCTAGTCGAGCTATTTGCTTGGCTCACCGACCAGATGCTGATGCGATTCAATCAAATTCCCCGTAAAAACTATATAGCCTTTCTAGAACTATTGGGAATCCGTTTACAGCCACCGACCCCAGCTCAAGTTAGGCTGACTTTCTACCTCAGCACTCATTTACTAGAAAACTACACCATTCCACGCGGAACAGAAGTTGCAACAGAGCGCACTGAAACTCAAGAAGCCATTATTTTTACCACCGATCGAGACCTGTTAATCGCTCAACCGACCTTAAAACATATATTGACTGCACCAGAGGCGGGTAATACTCCTCAATCGCTCCGTGACCACACCGGGGAATGGCATCGTCAACATAACGGTCTTACAGTGAATCACGAATTCAAACTATTTCCGCAAAAGCCCCAGTCTGGCAATAGCTTTTATCTCGTGATTGAGCCTGATACCCCTTTGGAAGGAAATGTGTTGGCGATCGCCTTCACAGGAGCGCAAGGTACGCCTACAGGCATCGATCCGAACCATCCTCCCCGCAGTTGGGAAGCCTGGGACGGCGAGTCATGGATAAAGGTACTCTTGCAGGAAGCAGACGACACCACCAATGGCTTTAGCTTTAACGAGAATACAAGAAATGGCGATCGCTCACAGCAGAGCGGTGATGTGATTCTACATCTGCCCGAACGCTGGCCTACATCTAGTTTTGATGCCTACCGAGGTCGTTGGATTCGCTGCACCCTCATCGAACCTGGCGCACGCCAGCCGGGATATTCAAATTCTCCTCGAATTAAAACAATTGAGATACGTGCTATTGGCGGATCAGTGCAAGCTAGCCAATGCGTTCTGATCCAGGAGGAAATATTAGGTATCAGCGACGGGAAGCCTGGGCAGAGCTTTGAAGTTGAGACTGCGCCTATTCTGGAGCGCCGGGGAGAGGAGCAACTGCTTGTTCTTCCCCTTGGAAAGCCCCCTGAAATCTGGCAGGAGGTTGAAGACTTTGCTGAATCAAAACCTCAGGATCGGCATTATGTCATTGATACATTGGCAGGCACTATTCAGTTTGGACCATTGATTCGCGAACCTCAAACGCTTAAGAAGCAAACGCAAACTCGTTCCTATCAACAGCAAGTGCTGCCAGCAGATCGATCGCCTAGTCGAGACCTTCAGGCTCAAATGATTGAGCAACAGTATGGTGCAATTCCTCCCCGTGGTGCTGAAATTATGTTTACCTATCGTACCGGGGGCGGTAAACAGGGAAACGTGCAGGCGAACACACTGAGTTTTATGAAGACGGCAATTCCTTATATAGACCGCGTGACCAATTATCAAGCTGCCGTCAACGGTGCCAATGCCGAGTCTCTGGAGCGGGCCGTCTTGAGAGCGCCTCAAATGCTGCGATCGCACGATCGAGCCGTTACTGCATCAGATTTTGAAGCCTTAACTCTCAAAGGCAGCGGCGGTGCGATCGCCCGCGCATTGTGCTTACCCATGTCTGCTAGCCAAACTGCCGGGAGCATCAGCGTGTGCGTCGTCCCTCAAGCCAATACCGATCTGATTGACCTAGCACACGGGATTGCTCCAGACAACTTCAATTTAAATTCGGCTCTGCGCGATCGGGTCTTGCACTATCTAGACGAAAGACGTTTGCTAGGCATTCAGTTGCAGCTACAGCAGCCCAACTATGTTGGCGTATCGGTTCAAGCCGAAGTCACCCTAGAGCCTGCTTATAATAACCCAAGCGCTCAAGCCGAGATTATCCACAAAATCAAAGTCGCCCTCTATCGCTACCTCAATCCTTTAACTGGCGGCGTAGAGATGACAGGCTGGCCCTTTGGTCGCCCCCTTTATCCGTCAGACATAATGGCTCTTCTTCAGCAAATAGCAGGGATTCAATATTTGGGCGCTATCTTGCTGTTTCCTATTCAAAAAAATGGGGAATCTTGGCAGCGGCAAACAACGCCTGTAAACTACATAGATCCCGGCTCCTTGGGTTTACTCTGCTCCTGGGCAGATCCGCAGTCGCGCACAGGACATAATGTGAATGTTCGCACAGACCAATCTGCGATGAGGATTTAGGGTATGGTGCCAGTACTTACTTCCAAATCAGCCAGTCTTCAAATATCTCCTATGCAGATTTCTGAGACCACCTCCCAAGGAGGCAGTCGAATGCTTGGAGCTGAAGCCACAGAAGGTTCGCAACAGCAATCTGAAATTGTGGTTCATCCGGGAGAACTCTGTCGGGTTGCCCTTGAGATTAAAAACTGGGAGTCTCAACCTCAACAACTCAGCTTAAAGCTAGATGGGACGTTCCCTTTGGAATGGTGTCAGGTGCAGATGGATGCTTCCACTGCCCCTGAATTTGGGACAGCCCCAGAGCATAACTCAGTGCCGCAACTGTCAGGCACTGCAATGGAGGCTGCTATCAACCTTGTAACGCTAGAAGTAGCTGGCAAGAAAAGTAGACATGCTGACTTATGGTTTTTGATTCCTAACGATTTTTTTGAGGGTCAAGATGCCCTTCAGGGAAGTAAGGGAAACCAACTAAACTTTCGAGGTTGTCTGTCGATTTATGCTAGCCAAAGCCTGAGTCAAGGGTCAAGTCCAGATCCGATTCAAGAATCCAATTTTGAGCTAAATGTTCGACCGCAAAGCAACTATACTGCTTTTTTGCCGATAGTTTATCAAGAAGTTGACTACATTCATCGCTTCATCAAAATCTTTGAGCAAGCGTTCGATCCGGTAGTGAATAGCTTCAGTTCAATGTGGGCGCATCTAGACCCGTTAACTGCACCTCAGGCGCTCCTGCCGTTTCTAGCTCACTGGGTAGACTGGTCAATTGATGCACAGCTAGATTTAACCCATCAAAGGCGGCTCATTCGACGTGCCGTAGAAATTTATCGCTGTCGTGGAACCCGTAAGGGACTTCGATTTTATTTACATTTATATACGGGTTTACCGCTCGATGAACAAATTGACCGGGAAGAAGATAAATCAATCAGCATTACCGAACCCTTTGGTCAAGGATGTGTATTTGGACTAGCCTACGTGGGAGAAGATGCGGTTATAGGCGGTGGCAAGCCCTATCATTTTGATGTCCGCTTGCGGGCCCAGCCAAATAGCCCAATCGATGAGCAGCTAGTCCGGCGAATAATCGATCAGGAGAAACCTGCATTCTGCTCCTACAGCCTGCGGATAGAAACAGACCAAATAAAAACAGAACATTACTAAGCATTCACCTGAACCTTATTCAATCGAATTGGAGAAATTTTTGTGGGTCATCCTTTTCCAAACCCTACTATCGCCCCCATGCAACGCCAACAAGTTAGAGATGGCTTACTCCTAACTGCCGAGCGTTGGCAACGTGCCCATGACTATCAGCGCAAACGCCAAAATCTTCACTATCAGTCAGTCAATCAGCCAGGGATTGTTTGCGGGTTAGGAGTACGGGTAATTCCAGCCCCAGAAGAAGTTGCCGCTCAATATCGAGACAATCGCTGGGTGCAAATTCAGCCGGGAATTGCCATCGATTTAGAAGGGAATCCGATTGTCGTGCCTCATCAAATCAATTTTCGGATCGCAACCGAGTTGAAGGAGTCGGAACCTGTCACTGTTTATTTAGTTGCTCAGTATCGAGATCCCGATCGCCTGGGGGGAAGCCCCGATCAGGAAGTTGTACAGGAAACTTTCAGAATTGACGAGAGAAGCCGTCCCCCTGAGCGTTCAGATGTGGAGCTTTGTCGTATTCTACTGCGACGATCGCAGCAGGAAATCCTTCGCACACCTGCCGATGTCTTTTTTCCGGGATACGGCGATTTAGATTTACGTTATCGCCGTCAAGCCCAGGCAAGACCCCAAGGCTTGGTTCAAATTGCTGAAATTAACTCTGATGATCCAGACTGTAGCCGAAATTTTTTCAATCTCACCTACTTATTGCGTGCTGTTGAAGATATCTATCCATCCTTAAAAGGTGCAGAAATTGTCGATCGAGTTACTTGGGATGGAGATATCCATCCTTACGATCTGCTATATGTGACTGGGCATCAGGGTTTATCGTTAAACAACCATCAATTCTCGAACCTTGAAAGCTACCTGAAGTCGGGGGGCACTTTGCTGGTCGATGCCTCCGTTGAGAGTACAGAACTGATTCAATCAGTCCAGGCACTAGCTCAACATTTGCAAACACCACTAAAGTCTTTACAAGAAGCCCGTCGCGACCATCCCTTGCGGATAAAGCCGTTTCTATTTTCTGCGTTGCCAATAATAGATCAAACTAGAATTCAACTCTTATCTGGCGGGGGAATTATTCTGGCGATCGGCAATCTGGGCGGATTATGGGGTTTAGATGAAGAATTGCAGCGATCGCGAACTGACATAAGAACCGCTCAAGAGTTAGGAATAAATATCCTATATTTTGCTTGGAAACGCAAACAGACGATAGATTTACAGTCTGAAGCAGGCGCTGTTGTATAAATAAACCCAGTAAGATTAAGGGTTTCAAGTGAGGAACTATACAAGAATAAGCCTGACTAAAGCTCTTCTAAGAGAAGAGCTTTAGTCATTCAACGTCCTTGACTAACGTTCAAAAATGACTATTTTCGACGCAATAACCCCACGATCGCAATACTATTTTAGAGCGAGAAAGATTTATACTCTCCCTCTGTAGTATTTTTTAGATTCTAGGAGCTTAGATTGTAGGCTAATAATCTTCTTACGCTGGTACAACCATAACTGCTAGACCGTCAACAGTGACAGCCCCTAGCATTGCAATAACTGGTGCCTCCATAGTGATTTTAGTGGCTGAAGCTAAGTTGATTCCACCGACTGCTGATTCTATGTTGATTGGACCGACTTTTGATTCTATGTTGATTCCACCGAGTAATGAGCTTATGTTGATTGGAAGGGCTGCTGCTTCTATGTTGATTGCACTGGGTAATGTTAACCCTGCGCTGAGTTCACCTTGAGCATTCAAATTAATCATTCCAGAAGTTTTAATATCTATACATCCCTCACTATCGTTAAGATGGACACACTGACCATTCGTGGTCGTAATGTAGATTCCTGCTTTGGAGTCTGAGTTGTCTTCCTCGACAAACTGAACCATATGCCCTGTCCGGGTTTTTATGGTGCGTAGTCTCACTTGACCGTTTTTAACGGTATCATCCACAGTTTCAACTGTTTTATCCTTACCATTCCAAACTCCACCAATAATATAGGGTCGATGAATATCTCCATGCTCAAAGGCAACCAGAACTTCGTCGTCGATCTCAGGTAAGCAATAAAATCCTCTTTCATTGCCTGCTCCTAGTCCTACCACCCTAGCCCAATGGCTTTCATCCTTCATAGTTAAGGTAGGGAATTTTACTTTAACGCGCCCCCAACCTTTTGGATCATTATTATTAGTCACCAGACCCACTAAGAAAGTTTGGCCAGGTTGGAGATGTGTCTTGGGCGGTAGTGTAGAAAGTAAGCTACCTTCTCTCAGCCCTCGAACTGTAAAATCAGTTGTGTAATTCCTATGGATGTAGCGGTGACAGGTTCCTGTTACGTAGTATTTGCCGCTATAGCGAGTTCCCATATTTTCAAGTGTAACCACTTTGCCCGGTCGAATTTTAGGGTTTCCCACAGCTTTGGCATCAGCAGTCACAAACTCTCCACTTAGTTCATTACAAAGGGCCTGAGCCATCTGTTTTGCTTCTTTTGGAGTATCTACAGGTTGGTCTACCACAATCATTTTAGGAGGTTGTTTCATTTTAAACTTCTGACTAATGCTGCTCCCGTCGCCATTTCCCGTCTCCGTGACCAACTGTTCCTTTGAAGCGGTTTCTGAGATTAACTCTTTATTACTATAATCCCAGCTATTAACCTCTACCGAACTGACTTGTTCAGCACTGGTAACTTTTACATCAAAGCTCCTAATATCCTTAAGCCACTCCAGATCAAGAAGTTCTCCACTTTTGGGCTTACGAAAGTAAAGCTTCTTGTCCTGCACAAAGAGTTCAAATCCTATTCTTGCAGCGCGCTCCCGCAGAAATTCCATATTGGTTTGATTCTCTTGAAAAACATACTCATGGGTGACACCACTGGCATCCAATTGACCAATTCTAATTCTCGCTTCTTCAGCAACACGTCGCACAATATCGGTATCCGTACAATTTAAGAAAGATCGGCTGTAGCGACCCCGATGAAGTCGATGGGAAAAGTCATAGCCGCGCACGATGATAGGCGCTTCAGATGTATTGGCAAATTTGACTTCAATACTTGTAATTTCGCCCTCAATTAACCGCTCCTCTATTGCATACGACAAAAATTCAGGATCTTCTGTTGTAGCAGCCTCAAATCCAATCGAAATTTGATCGCCAATATTAAAGTACTTTTCGTTTTTCCAAGGCTTGCTGTTCTCGCTTGCGGCAACATAGACATTATGGATTTTGATGATAAACATACTTGGCGTATGTAAGCTTTCATCCACAACGATCTCTAGAATGTCCCCCATTAGGTCATCCGGGGCATCGACTCCACCCAGTTTGAGTATAGGCTTGGATAAATAAAGGGTTTGACTATTTTTGGTAGACATTGGAAGATACTCTCAGTGTTGTTAGGCAAAAATTTAGAGATTGTTCCCTTGACAGGTGGGATAGGTTCTTGGATTGAGATAACCTTTAGCAGGTTTTAGTGTTTAGTAAGTTTGTTATCAATAGCTCCTATTGTAGGTAGCTTTCCCCCCGGTATATTTTCAGGATCGACTTCTTGGAGTCCAATATTAACGATCGCTTTAACCGGGGTGCCATCAGCCAGAAATAGGGTGAGTCGATAGTTCAAACTCGTCATAACGCAGTGAAAATAGCTATCGTGCCAGGTTAAGATATACACTGGCGGGCGAGTAAGAGTATTGCTACGAGCTGTCGCACCCTTTTTAATGTTGTTAATATATTCCTTAAGAACAGATGTCTTTTTTTCATAAGTATCAAATAATAAATTCTGTAATGTAAATGAATAGGGTTCTACTCCAGAAAAATTAACCTTTGGCAATAAAGTGCTTCCTCGATTGCCTACATCACTATCCCAAATTATTCGTCTAGTAAAATCAAGTTCTGACGGATTAAACATGAATTCAATATCTTTCGCCTGTCCGCTAGGGTCACTATGAACCATCAGCTTTGCTTTTTCAAGTTTCATTGCGTTTTCTTCAATTCTTTGAATGCATTAAAATTACCAGGGTAAACAGCCTACAGATCGTCCCCGTCGTTCGCGCTCATGGATTAGACGGTGGTGCAAAAGCTGCTCGATTTCCTGAACCAGCCGTTCCAGTACATCTGGTACTTGTTCAGATTTTGAGGAAGTGTGATGGGTTGTAATCGTTTTTTGCGAAAAGATCCGATTGCTTTGATGGAAGCCTCTACGTTCCATCTCAAGATTTAGACGCGGACTGATGCGATCGCAAACTATCTGTGCAAGCAATTCTAAATCTTCTACTCCTTGCTCAACAGTATTCACGGCTGGAGTTAGTACTTCCTCAAGTATGGGGTTTTGGGGCGCAAAAGTACCCGGTGGAAGCTGCGTCAAGTCTTGGGTTAGCGACACTTTAGCACGTTGATCATAGCGATCGTTGTCATAAGCCAGTAAGTCTTGAATACTAGACTGTTGTGTCGAGCGATCGGTTGATGTCTTGGCAGCATTACTTTGATTGAGCTGTCGCAATAGGTCATGAACCGTCTTGAAATCTGCTTCGTTGTCTACACCATCGTCAGAAGGGCCGTTAGAGCGCTCTGAAGATTTGGAATCAATCGGGGGCTTAAACTCACTCATGATTAAACTTCCAACTTACATTCATTTCCAGGCGCTTTCACCAAAATATCCCTTCGCATCCCTAGAGACTGCATCGCCACCAGCAGATTGCTTCCCAATTTTCAAACCCTCAAAAGCTAAAGTTAATTCTTCAACTGCAACCGTATTCCCATCAGCCTCTAAACTAGGGAGTTTCCACCCTACTGGAATGGCACCAATCAGGCACCAGCTCTTCATGATTTCTCCAGCTTGGTTGTATGTCAAAATATTAACGTTGCGTCGCCGCGTTTTTTGCTCAAATAATTCGCTTAACCATTCCGAAAAGGTATGATCATCAGTTGTCCCCCGCTTTAGTGTAATATCTGAAAAACGAGTGTGTCCTAAACTAATTCTTTGCTGCTCGTTTACGCCACCTTCGTAATATACCTCCTTTTCCACTTCAATACTTATGCCTGAACATTCTGAAAATGAGGCAACTATACTTTTCCCAATTTCTATATAGAATCGGTTGGTTGTAACGTAGTTCTCAACATGAGAATTGGATTGCTGTGTAGCCATTTTATTGTCTTCCTATACTAGAGTTACCGATTCTTTCTCTCTGAATTTTGATATCTGCGTGAAGTCCTTCGTAAACGCGATCGCATAATTGATGCATTAGCACCGGATTGTTGAGATATCCTTGAGCTAACTGTGCTAGACGGTTATACTCAAAATCTGTGTAGGTTAAGTTTGTATGACTAAAGTTTTGGGACATGGACATTACCGAATCATTGATGGATGTTAACTTCCCAAGGACAGGCTCAGACGACCGCTACACTATGATGTGCGTATTTCCGTGGGTAAGCCCATATTAAAATGGTTAATGAAGCATAAAAACAGACAAAAGTCGCATTTCAAATTCCCAAAGGCAGTTCCTTAAAATTACTTCCAACTTTGAATCAGCATCTGGGCATCCTTAAAAAAGTGGCTCGTCTCAGAAATTTGTTCAGCCATAGCTCGCGCATTGCGAAATTTACCATTTCTAGCCAACTCTTTGGCAAAAGAAAGTCGACAAAGATCCAACTCCCGCAGTTTTTTCTGATACTGTTCCGAGTTAGGCGGCTCTTCTGAAAGCATCACGTTATGAGTAGAACGATTGATGTGGCTTGAAGATGGCTGTTTTAAAGTCTTTGCAACAGCTAGCTGTCTGCCTAGATGAAAACGAGATTGTAGTTGCTTTAAGTCAATCTTCCTCCAGATTGAATCAAAAAATTGCCCTGTGATACTTATAAAGCGCGAGGTAAACGAGCCTGATGTCCGAAACACATCCTGAAAAATACTTGGATGGAATATTTGAACATACGCCCGATTTTTTGGCACAATCTCCGCAGGCATTAACACTGAAGATTGTGGCTTCCCAAATTGAAAAACCGTTTGATCCAGATCAGTAGACAATGGCCGCATTGCTTGATAAACCGTTTGACCTGCTGGATTATGAATGGCTGAGTCCGAGTATTGGACAATAGTTCGATCTGTTAGGTTTTGAATGACTGAATCTGAGTATTGGACAATGGTGTTATCATGGTTTTGAACTACACCAACCCTAGCAGCATTAAGATTTTTAGAATCATTCTCTAAAGAAAATTGAGCAATGGTATTTGGCGTAGGGCTTACTGCCTCAACGGTTCGGGTAGGTTGGGATGAAGAGCCGATCCGTTCTACCGCTCTAGGTTTTTGCGGCGAGAGAGATACATGATTGACCAATTCTGAAAAAGGAGAGTCTTGGGGGCTTGGGTTCGGTAGTCTTTGCAAAACGGTCTTGTCATTTCTTGCTTCTGCTTCTGGAAGAGGACTTGCGACTTGCATAATGGTCGCATTTTCAGAGATTTGTGTTGACAATGGTTCTGCGTTGATGCCGGTGTTTATTGCGATCTGAGAAGGCCTAACCGATGGAGTTTTGGCTGAGTGAGTCCCGATCCATTCAGGCTGGGGCGATAGGCGTAGGCGTAGCCCGTCGGAGGCATCGCTTACTTCTACTTGTTCGAGTGCCTCCCGTAACTTTTGCTCTGAAGGGTCAATATCGTTGGATGGATTCTGCATAGAGGTCTGTCTCATAATAATTGAGTGTATAGGTTAAGACATCAATAAACATTTATTTTCTAGACTTGTCGTCTAAAAAATATTGGTTGGTTTTGCACCCTTCTGAGTGCCTATCCAATTAGCACAACGTTGAAAGAAGATAATCTCAAATTGGGGTAGAGGGAGAAAGGCAAAAAACAGCCATACTTTTAAGCAACTACTTAGATATAGGCTATATAACTCTATATAAAGGCAGTTTAAAGCAGAAGAGATCAGACAGAAGTCTGATTCTAATTTCCTCACATAAACAAGGAAAATGATATTGCAGAACTAAAGAAGGATATCTCAAATTGAAGTGCCACATGTTCCAAAGAAGGCGCTGGATATTTCTTAAGTACCTCTATTAGCGCTCTTTTATATCTCTGGTGAGAGAAAAATGATCGCGAGCATCCCAGTTTTTTGCAAAGAGGGTAAAAATCAGGCAGGATAGCTAATAGAAGAGTGTATTTACCGATCAATCACTCCACAAAAACAGCAAGCACTTCAAGAACATATACAGGCGAGCGCTAAAATATTATATGAATAACACGTCATCGGCTCCAGGGGAAATCTCCTCAATGGATGTAACCGATCATCAGATTTTTAGGAGTATAAAATTGTTGTGGGCATGCTGGTTGGACGCTACGAAATTATTCGAGAATTGGGTGGCGGCGGCTTTGCGATTACCTTTCTAGCAAAGGATTGTCTACAACCTAGTCAGCCGTTATGTGTTGTCAAGCAATTACGTCCTGAACGTACTGAACCTCGGATTGTGGAGTTCTTTGAAACAGAAGCTACTGTTCTGGAAAAGTTGGGTAAATATTCCCAAATTCCTCAATTATTGGCGCATTTCAGAGAAAATAACAATCTTTATATTGTTCAAGAATTTATTGAAGGACATGATCTAAAGGCAGAAATCATTCCAGGTAAGCAGTTAAGTGAAAGTTATGTCACTAAGCTATTACAAGATGTTTTGGAAGTTTTGTCCTTCGTACATAATCAGCAGGTAATTCACCGCGACATCAAGCCTGAGAATTTGATGCGGCGGCATCGGGATGGAAAGATTTTTCTAATTGACTTTGGGGCAGTCAAGGAACTTAGCACTCTAATAGTAAATGTACAAGGTAAGGTGACTTCTAGCGTTATAGTAGGTACTCCTGGCTATATGCCTAATGAGCAAAAGAATGCTAAACCCATATTTGCTAGTGATATATATGCCTTGGGAGTAACGTTGATTCAAGCATTGACGGGTGTTTCGGCAGTGGACTTTGAAGAGGATGCCAAAACAGGTGAAATTCTCTGGCGTCATCAAGCACAAGTAAGCAAGCATCTAGCTAATGTGTTAACCAAGATGGTGCGTCGTCATTACAGTTTACGCTACGCTAACGCAACCGAAGTGCTACAAGACCTTTCAAAAAAACTGCCTCCACCGCCAACACGACCACAACAATCAGTTAATTGGTCGCGGCGCAGAGTTATTCAAACCGTGGGGTTAATGGGAGCTAGTTTTAGCTTTGCAATTGTGGTTGAGAAACTCTTGCTCAACAACTCTGCTCCAAGAAAAGCTTTGCCATCAAACTCATCTATTCCGGCAAATAATATTCCAGTACCGTCCCCGAATGAGACTCCAGCATTACCTACAAAAAGTTTAAATACTAAGGAATTAGCTTTAAAAACCTTCCAGTTTGAAGTCATGAAGGTAGATAAGCAAGGAAACATTACCACAATCAGTCCTGGTCAGGCAATTTATTTTATAGAAGACCTTGGTAACGGCAACACACTGGAGATGGTAGAAATTCCTGGCGGTCAGTTTCTCATGGGTTCACCACTAGGAGAAAAAGAGCGAAACACAAATGAGGGACCGCAGCATCCTATGACCATTAAAGTTTTTTTCATGGGTAAATTTACGGTCACGCAAGAACAGTATCAAGCAGTTATGGGAATCAACCCCTCTTACTTCCAAGGGGCTAATCGACCTGTCGAACAAGTAAGTTGGAATGATGCAGTCAAGTTTTGTCAAAACCTGTCACTCATGACTAACAAGAACTATCGTTTACCCAGCGAGGCGGAGTGGGAGTATGCATGTCGAGCGGGAACGACTACCCCATTCTATTTTGGTGAGACGATTACGACTGAGATAGTTAACTATAATGGCGGTTATACTTATGGTTCTGCTCCCCAGGGTGAAAATCGTCAGGAGACTATGAACCTATCCCACTAATAATATTTTGTGAATCCAGATGTGGATAGTAGCGA
>NZ_CAXTNE010000211.1:0-14689 GCF_964245445.1 uncultured Nostoc sp. | reverse complement strand
GGGCAGGGGGGATGGAAAAGAGGAATTGCTTTGCAGGGGAAAAGGGGAAACTTTTCCCCCAGCTAAGAGCTCCCCTGCTTCTTCATTCCCCTCTGCCTCTTTTCAATGCCCAAATTAAGCTTGTATGTTCAGTCTTTGGTGCAAAGCGTCGCGTGCGTGTTCTCGGTCATCAAAATGGATTTTTTCGGTGCCGAGAATTTGGTAGTCTTCATGACCTTTACCAGCAAGTAACACTCCATCACCGGGTTGTGCTTGTAAAATAGCGGTACGAATTGCAGTAGCCCGATCGCAAATTACAGTTGGTTGTACTGTGTCAGCAATTCCCGCTAAAATATCTTGCAAAATTCGTTCTGGGTCTTCAGTCCGGGGGTTATCCGATGTCACTACCGCAACATCAGCTAACTCAGCAGCAATTTTACCCATTTTTGGGCGCTTAGTGCGATCGCGATCGCCGCCACAACCAAACACGCAAATCACTTTACTAGGTATAAACGGGCGTGCAGCTTTCAGCAGATTTTCTAAACTATCGGGTGTGTGAGCATAATCTACAATCACGCTAATATCTTGGTCAGGATTAATTTGTACCCGTTCCATTCGTCCGGGAACTCCGGGAAATTCAGGTATCACAGATGCTACTAACTGCAAATCTAGCCCTAAGTGTAAAACTGCTCCTACGGCTGCTAAAAGATTTTCTAAATTATATTGTCCGACTAGGGGCGATCGAAAAGCTACGTCACCTTTTGGTGTATGTAATGTACCACTGACACCATTGGGCTGGTAACTTAAATCACTCATCCATAAATCGGCGCTGTTGTCGTTTACACTGTAACTCCAAACGTACTCAGAATTTAACGAGGCAATTAACCGCTTCCCGTAAGAATCATCAGCATTAATTATTGCCCGTCCCTTGAGATAATTAGGGCTAAATAACAACGCTTTGGCGGCAAAGTAATCTTCCATGTCGGTGTGATAATCGAGATGGTCTTGAGTAAGATTACTGAACACTGCCACCTCAAATTCACAACCCAACACTCTACCTTGGGCCAAAGCGTGGGAACTTACTTCCATCACCCCGAACTCACTACCAGCCTTTACAGCCTCTGCTAGCTGCTGTTGCAATTCCACCGCAAAGGGCGTAGTGTGGGCAGCAGTTTGCTCAAAACCTGCCCAACGAGTGTAGAGAGTTCCCATTAAAGCTGTAGCTAGATTAGCTTTGTTGAGTAGAAACTCAATCAGATGAGTAGTTGTAGTTTTGCCATTTGTACCAGTCACACCTACCAGCTTGAGTTTTCGCCCTGGATAACCGTAAAAAGCACTAGCTATCTGGGCACAAGCTTGAGTTATGTTACTTGCACTAATGACTACCTCATTTGTGGGAGGATTTTTTTGTGCCGCTTCGGGAGAAACGATCGCAGCTACAGCCCCCGATGCGATCGCACTTTGCCAAAATTCTCCACCATCAACCCGCGTTCCTGGCATCCCAATAAATAAATCTCCCGCACGACAAGCATGGGAATTCGTCTTCAAACCCCTAACTTCCACATCTTCCATCGGATGGCTAGGCAATTGTTCAACACTGTCTACGGCCGTTAGTAATTCCCGCAATTTCATTTTGTGAACCTCGTCACCTTCTTGAGCTTGCGCTTATTCTGCATTATTTTTTTCTAATTGGCTAAATACTTACGCAACATTTGCTCCAACTGCTGCACACTAGCACGAGGAGAAGGACGCGGCAATGGTGCTTCTATAATTTCTCCCTCCGTGCCCTCTGCGCCTCTGTGGTTCGATAAATAAAGTACTGGCACCTCATACTCATACGCAGCGAACCAATCTTCACGAGTCGTAATATCCCTAATTTCCAACTCGAAACTAAGATTTTGGATTTGTTCTAACTTTTCTTGCAAACCTTCACATAAATGACAGCCGGGTTTACTGTATAAAATTAATCGCATTTGTTAATTAATTACCATGAACACTATTTTACATATCACCAAAAGCGAACAATGGGAACAAGCAAAAATCTTCGGAAGCTATCGGGGTGATACGTTAGACTCGGAAGGATTTATTCACTGTTCGACAGCAGCACAAGTTATCTGGGTGGCGAATCGTTTTTTTGTTAATCAAAAGGGTTTGGTAATTCTTTGCATTGATTCTGAACAAGTTAAAGCTGAAATTCGTTATGAAGCTGCGGAGGTAGATAATTTATTTCCTCATATTTATGGTGAGTTAAATATTGATGCTGTGTTTCAGGTTGTTGATTTTGAGGCGGGGGAGGATGGATTTTTTTTGTTGCCGAAAGAGGTTATAAGTTTAGAATAACGAACCGCCAAGACGCCAAGGACGCAAAAAAGAGATGGAAGCTTTTAATGTGGGTGAGTATGTTGATCTTATGGCGTTGTTGTTGGATTTGCAGCTAAAGGATGAGTATCGAGATGGTGTAGTGGAAAATTTTGAGAGAATTAGGGCGATCGCTAATCTTGTAAATTCTTTTCCTCTAGCGGAGGATATTGAAGTTGCACCAGTTTTTGAACCATGAATGATGCTGTATCGATAGCTGCTGCTGTACGTGAAGGCAAAGTTAGCGCGGTGGAAGTTACCAAGGCTGCGTTAGCACGCATAGTAGCGCGGGATCATCAACTCAACTGTTTTACGGCTGTGATTGCTGAGACAGCTTTAACAGATGCAGCCCGCATTGACAGGGAAATCGCCCAAGGTAATAATCCTGGAAAGCTTGCTGGTGTCCCTTTTGCGGTGAAAAATCTTTTTGATATCGCTGGTTTAACGACTTTAGCGGGGTCGAAAATCAATGCAGAGAACCCAGCAGCTAGCCAAGATGCGACAGCAGTAGCGAAGCTGAAACAAGCGGGTGCTGTGCTGGTTGGCGCTTTGAATATGGATGAGTACGCTTATGGGTTTGTAACAGAAAACTCCCATTACGGTGCTACTCACAACCCCCATGATTTACAACGAGTTGCTGGTGGTTCATCGGGTGGTTCGGCGGCGGCTGTTGCTGCTGGGTTAGTACCGTTGACGCTGGGTTCTGATACAAATGGTTCGATTCGCGTTCCAGCGGCGTTGTGTGGCGTTTTTGGTTTTAAGCCGACTTACGGAAGGTTATCTCGTGCTGGCGTAGCTTTATTTTCTAGCAGTTTTGATCATATTGGCCCTTTTGCGCGTTCGGTGCAGGATATCGCTACGGTGTTTGATGTCCTTCAAGGAGAAGACGATCGCGATCCAGTTTGCACAAAGCGCCCGCCTGAATTGGTTTTATCACAACTCAATCAAGATATCTCTGCAATCAGGATTGCTATTGCTGCTGATTATTTCACCAAAGGCGCAGAACCTGAAGCTTTAGCAGCAGTTCAAAAAGTAGCTGATGCAATAAAAGTCACTGAATACGTAACCATACCAGAAACACACCGCGCCCGTGCAGCAGCCTTTGTGATTACAGCTAGTGAAGGCGCAAATCTGCATTTGGATAAATTGCGATGTCGTCCCCAGGATTTTGATCCAACGACACGCGATCGCTTTTTAGCTGGGGCGTTAATTCCAAGTAACTGGTATCTACAAGCACAACGGTTTAGAAAATGGTATCGCGATCGCGTTCGGGAAGTCTTTCAAAATGTGGATGTGATTCTTGCCCCAACTACACCAATTTCCGCACCGCTAATTGGTCAACAAACGATGATTTTAGATGGTGAAGAAATTCTTGTCCGTCCTCATTTAGGGTTGTTTACTCAACCATTATCTTTTATTGGTTTACCCGTTTTCTCAGTACCAATTCAGCGCCAAAATGCCTTACCTTTAGGTGTGCAATTGATAGCAGCACCATATAATGAAGCGTTAATTTTACGGGTTGCAGCAGCGTTAGAGGTCAAGGGTGTAGTTTAGGTAAATGTCTTATATCATACATAAATATTGTTGTTTTTGAATCCAATTAGTACAATAGTACTACCGAAAATATTTGATGAAATAATAATGAAACGCAAAAAGACAATTGATAGTTTGTATTATATTACACATATTAATAATGTACCATCTATCCTAAAAAAAGGAGTTTTATCTCATGCAATTGTTGAACAAGAGAATATCCAACGTACACCTGTATATGACCAACAAATAGTTGCTAACCGTAGTAACAAAAACACACCAGATGGCAAAAGTTTATGGGAATATGCTAATCTTTATTTTCAGCCAAGAAACCCGATGTTATACAGAGTGATAAATGAAAATAAAGATAATGGGATTGTTGTTTTGTCAATACAACCAAGTATACTCAATCGGAAAGACGCTTTTATAACAACTGGAAATGCGGCTAGCCACTTATCACAAATTCTACCAGCAAGTAGCTGGAAAGAAAAAGAAATTATCGCTGAAATAATCAAAGGTATAGATATTGAATGGTGGAAAGAAGAAGATGGGACAAAAAGAAAAATAATGGCTGAGTGTTTAGTATTTAAGACAGTTGCACCGGATTGTATACAAGCAATTTATGTACCAACAGAAAATACTGCAAAAAAACTAGAAGAAATTATACAAAATTCTGAGTACAAAAATTTACCCAGACCACCAGTGAGCATAGAGCCAACTATGTTTTTCTTGCCTTACAACAGAATAGCTCTAACAAACACAGTTTCTATTGTAGAAGGCGATATGTTTTTCTCTAGAATGCAAACACTTACAATAAGTGTCAACTGCGTTGGAGTAATGGGAAAAGGACTAGCATCAACAGCTAAATATAGATTTCCAGATATGTATGTTCACTATGAAGATTTATGCAAGAATAAAATTTTACAAATGGGTAAACCAAAATTACATAAACGTGAATCTTCAATATTTAATCAACTAGCAGAAGAAACAACTTCTTTGCCATCTGAAAATGGAGAAACATGGTTTTTGTTATTTCCAACAAAACAGCATTGGAAAAATAATGCTGATATTGATGGAATTGAAGAAGGACTAAAATGGGTTCAAGATAATTACAAAAAAGAAGGTATCAAATCTTTAGCAATGCCTGCTTTAGGATGTGGGCTAGGTAATTTGGAATGGTCTGATGTTGGACCACTAATGTGCAAATATTTAAAAAATTTAGATATCCACGTTTCCATATACTTACCGACTGATAGAAAAGTTGCCAAAGAATTTCTTACCAAAGAATTCCTACTTTCATAAACTTGAATTATACTTCATGAAAAGCTGGTGGGTAAACAACTTTTCCCTTGTACCTTTTTTGATAGCTTTGCAGTGGTTTAACCATAAATACATCCTCTGGTACTGGAAAAGGAGACTCGATTTCATAAACAACAGAAGATTGAAAGCCAAAACGAGTATAGAAGTGGGGATGACCAAGGACAATCACTATGGCTTCTTTCTTTACCTCTGCTATTTCTAATCCTGCTTTTATTAGGGCGTTACCAATACCTTGTCTTTGAAACTGTGGATGAACTGCCAAAGGTGCTAAACCGAGTAGCTGTAGTGTTTCTTCACCCACTAAATCAATGTAGCTGAATAAAATATGACCGACTATAACATTTTCAACCTCTGCAACCAGAGAAAGTTCTGGAATATAGCGGTCAGAACCGCGAATTTCATCTACAAGTTTAGCCTCGTTTTCCTGCCCAAAGGCTAATGTATTTACCTCAGCTATTACTGTGTAGTCTGGTAGAGTTTCACAACGGATGTTGATCATTTTAAAACCAATTCCATAAATGAAGTTAAAGCTGTAGTTAATACAACTTAAGCTGTGGTTACAAACGCTGATGATGTAAACTTCAAGCAGTAGTTAAGAAAGATTAAGGATTATTTATAAATACTCCTGATGTTATAAGTAAAAGTAAAGTTGTAGTTAATACAGCTTAAGCTGTGGTTATAAATGTTGAAGCTGTAGTTAATACAGCTTCAACTGTGGTTAACACAGTCTCATCTGTGGTTATGAATGCTCAAATTGCACTTAATTATAAGTTTTAAAAACACCCAAGAAGGGAAATTGCATAGGCGTTACCTAGGACCCTGGAATCCCGGTTGAGCGTTTTCTGAATCTCTGTTTTGTGAGTCATGTTATCTCCAGGCAAGCGAGTTAGTTTGCCATTGCTGAAGCTATTTGCGATGAAACGCCACCTGCGGCTTTAATTAAATCGGCTCCTTTTTCGCCGATCATAATCGTGGGCGCGTTCGTATTGCCCCCGACCAGAGTTGGCATGATTGATGCATCAATAACCCGCAACCCCTCAACCCCATATACCCGGAGTTCGGGATCAACAACCGCCATTGGGTCAGTTCCCATTTTGCAAGTGCCGACAGGATGATACCCCGTAACGCAAAATTCCCGGATGTAAGCTTCGAGTGCTTCATCGCTAATCACCTCAGTACCGGGACTGATTTCCTCACCTCGAAACTGATCAAAGGCACTTGTATGAAATAATTTACGCATTATTTTAATCCCTTCAACTAGCTTTTGCACATCGGATTGACTTTGTAGAAAGTTGATCCGAATAATTGGTGGGTCTTTGGGGTCAGGCGATAGCGAAGCGCTGCTGCCTTCGGCAGGACGCAAACTGACACTGCCAATGTTTTGAGGATGAGTCAAACTGACTGTAACAGTGAATCCCAAACCAGAGAGAGTTTTGCCAGGAGATATCCACAGAATGCTACCGAAGAAAAACTGTAAATCTGGCGTGGCATCCAGATTACCTTCGGTATGCAAAAACAATCCGGCTTCAGCGTTACCATTACTGCTAATTGCCGGGTCTAACCCAGCAATTACCTCCTGTGCCACAGGACTGGTAATTATCTGGTGTGCCACAGGAACGAGAGAGTGGTCTTGGAGGTTTTGACCGACACCAGGCAAATCAACGACGACAGGAATCCCCATTGCTTGCAGGTGTTCTGCATCACCAATGCCGGAAAGCATCAGCAGCTTGGGCGAATCGAATGCACCAGCACTTAAAATCACTTCTTTATTAACCCTGGCTTGGTGCAGCGTTCCCTGGTGCATATATTCCACCCCAACGGTGCGGGTTCCCTCAAACAATAACCGAGTCACTAACGCTCCTGTTGTTATTGTCAAATTGGGACGCTTGAGAATTGGCACCAGGAATGCAGCAGCAGCACTGTGACGTTTACCATCCTTTACCGTCAACTGATAAAGTCCCGCACCTTCTTGCTGTATTCCATTGAAATCAGGATTGTGGTTATATCCGATTGCCACGGCTGCTTCTACAAATCGTTGGGATGCCACAGTAGGGGGTTGAATATCGGTCACGCTCAACTCACCATCAACCCCGTGGTATGCGTCAGCACCGCGTTGCTGGTTCTCAGATTTCTTGAAATAGGGCAATACATCTTGGTAACTCCAACCAGGATTCCCCAATGACTGCCAGTGGTCATAATCGTGATGATTGCCCCGGATATAAATCATGGAATTAATCGAACTGCTACCACCCAAGACTTTGCCACGGGGACAAAAGATTTTGCGGTTATTCAGGTAAGGTTCTGGTTCAGAGAAATATTTCCAGTCCAGTTCCGAGCGAGGTAAGTTGGGGGATTCCAACGGGATTTGAATCTCAGGTTTAGTATCTGGATTGCCAGCTTCGAGTAGTAACACAGTTGTTTCACTATCTTGTGTCATCCGGTTGGCGACAACGCAGCCTGCCGAACCTGCACCAATCACAATATAGTCATATTGAGTCATGATATCCTCGCTTGTAAATTCAACTACTTCAAGAACTGTAACTTGAAGATTGGTTAAAGCTTAAAGTTTACAAATCTGACCAAAAACGAAAAGGATACAGAGCAAGTAAATTTATTTATGGAGAAGCAAAAAAATGTATTTCAAGACGCAGAGCGCGAGAAATACTACGTCCGCTGACTCAGAGTAAATAAATTTATTTATGGTTACTGAGTTTACGGTGAGCGCAGTCGAACTGCGTAGCTGAAGTATGGGTTCTCCCCCCTGCTCCCTGCTCCCTGCCCCCTTTCCTCTTTTTGACTGTTGCATTACGATCAACAGAGAGATTCATGCTGAATCAAACAATATAGGACTTACGCACTGTACAAAATAACTATCTTGTGCATTAACGTAAATACGTTGTTTCAGGCTTTTGTCAATCACCGTTGATTGGGTGCGATCGCCAAAATCTCATTGAAAAACCTAGCTATAAGCCTTGAAAACTATACCTGTTATTTTAGCTTTTCTGTCAATGCGTAAGTCCTACAATATTAAACCAATTCGCAATTCCGTTTTGTAACGGGGATTTTACCCCGACACAAAACGTGCTGCCAATAGAGGCAGGGGAATTAAACCCCCAAACTTTGTTAAACATGATGTTCTCCTAGGAAGAGTTAAGTTTTATTAAATCAATTTCTTTGTCAAAAAAAGAGTATAAAGAAATCGGACATTTGTTAGGTTTCACTTCCCTACGGGACGCTGTTCGCGTTCGTTCAACCAACCGGCAATTATCCCTTACTGAACTGTATTGGGTCATAACGGCGAATTTTCTTGACAAGTTTAGCCTCGTTTTCTTGCCCAAAAGCTAATGTATTCACCTCAGCTATTACTGTATAGTCTGGCAGAGTTTCACAACGGATGTTGATCATTTTAAAACCAATTCCATAAAAACCCAGTTTGCTCGATGTTCTAAAGGAATCTCTGTTTTTTCCAAATACGGCTCGATATCCTGAAAGCCAAATACACGATAAAGTGCTTGTGCTTCTTTTGCAAAAGGGGCGCTGTCTAAACGTATCCTTGAGTAATCAATGTACGCAGCTTCATTGATGATAGTTTTTAATAAAAACCGACCAATTCCTTTTCTACGGAATTCTGGTTTTACATACATCCTTTTAATTTCACCAACATCTTCGCCAATCTTTCGTAAGCAAGCACAGCCAGCTATTTTTGCCTCGTATTGTGCCAGAAGTAAGCGTCCTGAAGGGGGTATAAATTCGTCAAGTTGAGTCATATATTGCTCAAAGAATGTATTCACATCTAAATTGATGCGGAACTGATGGCTGAATATTAATTTAGTCTCATTAAAATATTCCCAAAATAGTTTGTGTATATGAGATTTATGTTCCTCCGTTTCTACCTGCATAATTTTAAGCAAAATTTATGCCTCCGCTAAGTAATTGAATAATAATCGGTATAAAGAGAATTTATTTATTAGTTAATTTGTAGTTATTAAAACTCAGTATCGATATTTTACCCAAGGGTGAAGGACATTATACATCATAAATTTCTGTTGCAAATAGTACGGACTATAGGTAGCGTAAAGTGGACAATTTGACAATCTTTAATACTAAAACTACTTGGCGTATAGTCATAATCTGTCCGCACACAACACACTTAGTATATGGTTAGAGAACTTGAAAGAAAACGCCAGAGTGCAAAGTTTCCTGAAACTGCACCGGCTGCTAATCCCGTATTTTTTAGAACCTATAGCCGCCGCACAAAGGCGGGATTAAGGGAAACATGGGATGAAGTATGCGATCGCACTCTACTCGGCTTAGTCGAGTTGGGAAAGCTAACTCAAGAAGAATGTCACATACTCGATAAGATGCAGCGCAACTTGAAAGCTATGCCTAGTGGACGCTGGCTATGGGTTGGTGGAACAAACTGGATAACCAAGCCAAAGAATTTTTCTGGGGCTTATAATTGCACCTCCACCAATCTTGAAGACTGGAGTGCCTTCGGATTAATGATGGATTTGGCAATGATGGGCTGTGGTACTGGAGCCATCATAGAACCACAATTTATTAACCAGTTGCCCCCCATCCGTAATCAACTGAATGTTACTGTACAAGGCGAAATTGGCAGCACTCCTATCCAACAACGGCGTGAATATACTGAAACTCATATAGAAGGGAATAACGTCACTATTCACGTTGGAGATAGCCGTGAAGGTTGGGTTGAATCATATCAAGCCCTATTAGAACTCTCCACTGATGAACAATTTTCAGCAGAAGTTGAAGTATTAGTCGATATCAGCGATGTCCGTTCATCAGGAGAAACTCTCAACGGCTTTGGAGGAGTTGCTAATCCTGTAAAATTGCCCGGACTTTATCAGTGTTGTGCTTCTATCCTGAGTAAAGCTGTAGGACGGCAATTAAATTCAGTTGAATGCTGTCTGTTAATCGATCAAGGTGCTGTAACAATTGTCGCAGGCAATATCCGAAGAAGCGCGGGAATGCGTCAGTTTGATTCTAGCGATCGCCTAGCAGCCGATGCCAAAGATAATTTATGGCAGCAAGATGAAAGTGGCAACTGGCGAATTGATCCAGAGCGTGATGCACTCAGGATGGCAAACCATACGAGAGTTTTTCACCGCAAGCCAACCTTAGAAGAATGTCTTAATGCTGTCCGCAAACAATATTATAGTGGCGAGGGAGCGATTCAATGGGCTGGTGAAGCCGTAGCGCGATCGAATATTGATTTGCTGCCAACACAATCTGACAAAGTTAATTTTTTGCAAGCTTACGAACAAGGAACAGCAAAACAATGGTTACAGGAACGCTATTCAAATCTTGATGCGTCGGAGCTAGAACATCGTTTGGCTCGCTATGGGCTAAATCCGTGTGGTAAGTGATTTTGCCTCACGTTAAAAACCTCGCAAAAACGGGGAAGGCTGAGATGCTAATCCCGTGGTAATCAAAGGAACTAAAAAGCCTTTGACACCGTACAGCGTAGAGAGTGAAACTAGATTACATCCAAAATTGTTGTCTAGAATATAATCTCTCCAAGAGTGCGGGGGCGTATGTGAAAAACACTTTTATTATCTGAAGTGACATGTGCAAAATGTACGCGGAGCTACTGCGAATAATCAAGCAGTAGAACTAGGGGATAAAAAGCCTCTAGGGTAACAAATGTGGAAATCATCGGTAGTAACTTTCACTGCAATTTGTCTGAGGTTCACCTCAATCAAATCGATCCACATAACTACAAAGAACAAGAGGAGGCTTTCACTGCTGGGGCGCTATCTGTAGCAGCACTTTTAAATCACAAATTCCTGGAACCACGCTATCAATATAGCCGTGAACTAGATCCAATTGTTGGAGTTTCTTTTACAGGTTTATTTGATTTCTTTGTCCATGCTTTTGGTGTTGATTGGCTGCGTTGGTGGGAACAAGGAAGACCTGCAACTCCACAAGGGTTAGCTTTCAAACGTGAGGAAGAAAAATATCTAAGTTCTTGGAAAGATGTTGTACATCGGGTGGTTTGGGATTACTGCGATCGCCATAATTTCAAGCGTCCAAATCGTTGCACTACAGTTCAACCCAGTGGCACAAAGGCATTATTAACCAATGCTAGTTCAGGATGGCATCCCCCAAAAGCGCAAAGATTTATTCGCCGCATCACCTTCGGCAAAAATGACCCAGTAGCCTTAGCTTGTATTGACTACGGTTATAACGTCATTCCCTCTCAATCAGATAAAGATGAACAAGGTAATTTGCTCAACGATCCCTTTGATCCACGGGTAAGTGAATGGTTAGTAGAAATCCCTGTTTCTGTATCTTGGGCTGATTTACCAGGTGCTGATGAAATTGATGTTTCTAAGTTTTCAGTATTAGCCCAATTTGATTTTGTCCTCCAGGTTCAACGTTGGTATGTGACTCATAACACATCAGCAACTTTAGAACTTCGCTCTGATGAAATCGAACCTTTAGGACAGCGCATCTACGAAACCATCCAGAATGATGAAGGATATATTTCAGCCGCTCTTTTAGCTCGTTTTGATGATTTGCAATCATTCCCACGTTTGCCATTTGAACCGATAGATAAACCAACCTACTATCGCTTGAATAAAGAGGTGAAGGCACGGCGGAAAACAGATGATTTCTGTGCAGTCTTAAGCCGCTACGATTTAGGCGAAATGGCAGAGGCTGGCCCTAGTGGTTGTGACTCTGATAAGTGTATGTTTCCCGATCAGCAACCAAGCTCATAAGGCGAAATGACTATCAATTTAGAGTAGTCACTATTTATCTATTACAATAAACAGCAGTGGTTTAACTTCATATTAAACTACTGCTTTTTAATTATCTATTTTCCCCTCCTTATAGCATTTCTTTGTGCTGACTTTTCACGTTATGTGGAAAAGCTAACGATTCACCTAACCCCCTAACCCCCAACACGTCGCGGGAAGGGGGAAAATTCAAAGTCTCTCTCCTCAAAGGAAGAGAGAAATAGAAGTGAGGTTTTCCAGATCCCGTAAAAAGTCAGTTCTTTGTGAGGCTGCACCAAACCCTTTTAACTTCTTTCTTTCTTTGCGTCCTACCCTTCTCCTTCGGAGACGCTCCGCGAACGTGTCTATGCGTCCTACCCTGCGGGAAGCCCTCCGGCTTGGTGCAGTCACTTATGGGGGAAACCCCCTTGGCGCTAGCCTCTCCCTTTGGGAGAAGACCGCGCTGCTTCACCGCTTTGCGTCTATGCGGTTCGTTTTTCTTACTTCCTTCTTCTACTTACAGCAGAATTCAAGTATTTGAACCACACCTGTGGTAGGGGCGCAAGGCCTTGCGCCCTTACCGCGTGGTCTATTTACCTGAAAATAGCTGTAAATATGATTTAGTGCATCTTCATACATAATTGCTACCAGTAATTATTTTGGTGTAGAAAAGCAACACAAAATTTCTCTAAACTATAATTTTTGGCAAAAGGAGTCTGCCAATGAAAGCTTACGAAATTCAAAGCAACGCCGGGATTGATGCCCTCGCATTAGTCGATCGCCCTGAACCAAAACCAACTGCGGGACAAGTTCTCATTCAAGTCAAAGCAACATCCCTAAATTACCGCGATCTACTTGTCATTGAAGGATCTTACGGTGCTGGACAGAAATATCCCTTAATTCCCCTGTCTGACGGTGCGGGGGAAGTCGTGGCGGTAGGGGAAGGTGTGACACGGGTTAAAATAGGCGATCGCGTCGCTGGTATTTTCTTCCAAGACTGGATTTATGGCTCTTTAACCAAAGAGAAAATGAAATCCGATTTAGGAGGCGGTATCAATGGAATGCTAGCTGAGTATGTTGTATTACACCAAGATGGTTTAGTAATATTACCAGACTATCTAAGCTATGTTGAAGCCGCAACCTTACCCTGTGCAGCAGTCACAGCTTGGCATGGACTGGTGACAAAAGGCAATATTCGCGCAGGTGATAGTATTTTATTACTCGGTACAGGAGGAGTTTCGATTTTTGCTCTCCAGTTTGCCAAGATACATGGTGCTAGAGCGATTATTACTTCTAGCAGTGATGAGAAATTAGCACGAGCTAAACAGCTTGGTGCTGACGAAATAATCAACTACAAAACAACACCAGATTGGGAAAAGCAAGTTTACCAATTGACTAATCGCACGGGTGTAGATCATGTAGTTGAGGTAGGCGGTGCAGGCACTCTGCCAAAATCACTGCAAGCAGTCCGTATTGGAGGACGTATTAGCTTGATTGGCGTATTGTCAGGTAGAGGAAATGAAATTGACCCTATGCCAATACTTTTTAAAAGTTTAACAGTTCAGGGAATTTATGTTGGCAGTCGAGAAATGTTTGAGGCGATGAATCAAGCAATGCAACAGCATCAAATCAAACCAATTATTGATCGAGTTTTCCCTTTTATTGAAGCACAAGAAGCTTATCATTACCTTACAAGTGCGACTCACTTAGGTAAAGTCGTAATTTGTAATTCGTAATGACGCTCGTTCCTCGCTATCGCTAACGCTAACGTAATTCGTTCTTATGCACCGCATAGGAATATCTATAAAAAGGCTTGTTAAAACGGACTATAACATTTTCTCAGTCATCTTTAGACAACTTTCGCTATTAGACTTAGAATTCATTCTGAGGCGGGCTATTTTACTATGTAGTTTGTATTATTTTGCTCTCAACCTTTAGATAGATGATAAATGCTTTAGTAAGCTATACTAACTTTTTTGATTGATATCAGGATTTATTTGCTACAGTAAATTTCTAATTTAATTATGTTATCTTATAAATATGTTTACAATAAATATAAAAATCTAATCTTTTATTAAAACATTTTTAGGGAATACACCTTTTGACATATAGGATTCAAATTATTGATTTTTCTCCTTATGCCTGGAGTTGCCTTTTCTAGAGACGGCTACATTCAGGAGAATTCCAATGTCATTAGACAAAAATGCCTTTGAGCAACCAGCAAATAAGTTGCTTGCAGCTCTGCCAGCCAGTGATTATCAGCGTCTTATTCCCCACATGAAGCTGGTTCCGCTATCAAATCGGCAAGTCCTTTACCAAAGAGGCGAACCGATCACACAGGTCTATTTTCCTAATAAGGCAGTGGTTTCTATAATTACCACTATGGAAGATGGCTCGACAGTGGAAGTTGGTTTAGTGAGCAATGAAGGTATGGTGGGTATGCCCGTAATTTTAGGAGACACCACCACAATCACAAATGCTGTTGTGCAGATTCCAGACACTGCCATGCAAATCGATGCAGATATACTCAGAAACGAGTTCAAGCGAGGTACAGTGCTTCAAAGCCTACTGCTGTGCTATATGCAAGGTGTATACACTCAAATAGTACAAGAATCTGCCTGCAACCGTTTTCATCAGCTAGAGGAGCGGCTGGCTCGTTGGCTGCTGACAGTTTCTGACCGTCTGGAATCAAAGGAATTTCCGGCGTTGCTGAATAAAGGGATGAATTGATTTATGCAGGTACAGTTTGATACCTC